>JASJDL010000099.1 GCA_030065775.1 Flavobacteriaceae bacterium
ATGAAGCTTTGAAAGAAGACTTGTAGTGAATGCCATCTGAATACCCTCGGAGTATTTGCGAAGCTTTTTTATGGTCTTTTGATCTAATTTATAAGCGTTATAACTTTCATCAAACCATTTTATATGTGGTTCTGCTGTGAAATCATCTTTGGTTTTAATGCCTTCATGATTTGCTCTATTTTGTGTGATGGTTTCTTTTTCTTGTGCGCAAATTACCATCGGCATTACTAATAATAAAATGATCAATTTTTTCATAGTAGTGAATCTTCATTCATTATTTCTGGTTTTTCAAGACCCATTAGTTCTAAAATAGTCGGTGCAATATTCGCCAGAACACCACTTTTTACTGCTTTTATATCCTTATCAACTACAATTATAGGAACGGGATTTGTTGTATGCGCTGTATTCGGTGAGCCATCTTCATTAATCATCACATCGCTATTTCCATGGTCAGCAATGATGATGCCAGTATAGTCATTTTCTACTGAAGAAGTAATAATTTGTTCTACGCAAGAGTCGACGGTTTCTGCTGCTTTTATTGCTGCTTCAAAAACTCCAGTATGCCCAACCATATCAGTGTTAGCAAAATTGAGGCAGATAAAATCTGCTTCTTGCTTCTTGAGTTCAGGTAGTATGGCATCGGTAATATCCTGAGCACTCATTTCGGGTTGCAGATCATACGTCGCTACTTTTGGCGATGGGCATAAGATGCGTTTTTCCCCTTCAAATTCTAACTCCCTTCCACCGGAAAAAAAGAAGGTCACATGCGGATATTTTTCTGTTTCGGCAATTCTAATCTGTTTTTTACCGTTATTGGACAATACTTCGCCTAATGTGTCTGTCAAATCCTCTTTGGGGTAAATAACATTTATATTTCTAAAGGTATCGTCATAGTTCGTCATAGTGACGTAATGAAGATCGAGTTTATGCATATTCTGCTCATGAAAATGCTCCTGTGATAAGGCTTGCGTCAATTGGCGACCGCGATCTGTTCTGAAGTTAAAGAAGACTACGACATCATCATCTTTGATCGTGGTGACCGGATTTCCCTCGCGATCAGTGACAAGAATTGGCTTTATAAATTCGTCCGTAATGCCATCCGCATAGCTTTGGTCCATTGCTTTTATCGGATCATCGGTTTTTTTACCAGTTCCATTCACTAAGAGGTCGTAGGCCAGTTTTATGCGTTCCCATCGCTTATCGCGATCCATAGCATAATAGCGGCCGACGATAGAGGCCAATTTACTACTATGGTTTGGTAAAAACGTTTGCAAATCTTCTATAAATCCTTTTCCTGATTTGGGATCTACATCCCGACCATCGGTAAAAGCATGTACAAAACTTTGTAAGCCTGCATTGTCTGATGCTTCAATTAACCCCTTTAGATGCTGTATGTGAGAATGTACGCCTCCATCAGAAACCAATCCCAAAAAATGGATTACCTTACCTTGTTCTTTCGCATAGCTAAAGGCCTCTTGAAGTACCTTTTCATTGGCCAGTTTTCTTTCTTTAACTGCCAAATTGATTTTTGCAAGCTCCTGGTAGACAATGCGCCCGGCTCCTAGATTCATATGTCCCACTTCACTATTTCCCATCTGTCCTTCAGGTAAGCCGACATGTAAACCATCAGTTCTTAAGGTAGCATTTGGGTACTTTTCATACAATGAATCCATGAAAGGTGTATTGGCCTGATCAATAGCTGACACCTCGGTATTTTCGCCAATTCCCCATCCGTCGAGGATCAGTAAAATAACTTTTTTATGCATGTTTAAATTATGAGCTCATAAAAGTAGTTAAACAATTTATTTTTAAAGTAGATAAAGACGTTTTAATTCTTAGCTAGTCCCACGTTTTAACAAAATTAAGAATCATTTAGACCACGTTAAATTACGGTTAAACTCTGTTAAAGTAAGTAACGCCCATAGTTTTTATATCGTCTTTTAGAATATAAACTTAACACCTATAGTATCATGAAAAAATTAATTGTAACCACTGTATTCGCGTTAGGGCTCGTAATAAGTACTCCTGCTTTAACCATCAACGCAAACAATTCTAGCTTTAATGAATTTGAAGTAGCCTACACTACTGAAGTAAACACCTTCTGTAAGCTAATTACGAAAGGCGATTATGATGCGGTAAAAAGTATGCTCGTTGCGGGTACAAATGTGAATCAAAAATCAAAAGGAATGACCCCTTTGATGTATGCTGCCCGCTATAATAAAGCAGACATTGTAAAATTACTAATTCAACATGGGGCTAACCTTAAAGTAACGTCTGACCAAGGCTATACTGCCCTGGAGTATGCAAAAATGTCTAAGGCTTTTGATACACATAAGATCATTGCTGAAGCGATAGAAACTCAAAAATTAGAGCGTAAGAAGAAAAGGAAGAATAGGAGGAATGCTTAAATGAAGCGTATTTCCAACCGGGAATATTATTTAAAAGTATTTGCTTAGGAGTTATGTCACCTTGAACGTGGTCGAAAATTTACACCGGTTCGGCTACGTTCAAAAAGACATATTATTTCTTAAATTTCTCTTGGTAATCTATGATACTCTGCTCCACAATTCGCATAGCAGTTTCTTTGCTTTGAAACTCTTCAACCACTACTGTTTTCTGCTCCAGCTTTTTATAGTCTTCAAAGAAATTTTTAAGTTCTCTAAAGAAGTGTCTCGGTAGTTCTTTAATAGAATCAATATGGTTTACACTCATATCATTGGCGGCGACAGCAATGATCTTATCGTCTTTTTCACCTCCATCTAACATACGCATGACACCGATTACTTTTGCTTCGACCAGGCACATGGGTACGATGGTTTCTTGAGATAAAACAACAATATCTAATGGATCATGATCTTCACAATAGCTTTGCGGAATAAACCCATAATTTGCAGGATAATACATGGCAGAGTACAACACCCTGTCTAATTTTAGCAGTCCGCTCGCTTTATCCAATTCATATTTGGCTCGGGTGTTTTTCGGGATTTCAATAATGGCAGTCACATACTCAGGTGTATTTTCGCCAATCGACACTTCATGCCAAGGATTCATCATAGTCGTTCTCAAATTTTAAAACCCGCCAAAAGTAAAAAGAATATAATGAAATCTGAAGCTTATTTACGATACTTTTGAATCGCTTTTTTAATCATTTCTATTCTGTTTTCAGGGTCTGGATGCGTACTTTGAAATTCAGGTACGCGATTAGGTCCGGCAGCTGCCTTTAGAATTTGCATAACACCGATCATTTCTTCGGGCTGATACCCTGCATCAATCATGAATTTTACACCCAGTTCATCACTCTCTAACTCATCACCACGACCATATTTCATATTGATCACATTACCGATCATGGCGGCCATTTGTCCGGCACCACCATCGGCACCTACCAATACCCCCGAAATAATACCTTGTGTTAATTTTTGATTTGCGATTCGTTCTGCGGAGTGTCTACCGATCACATGACCAATTTCATGGCCTAAAACTCCTGCCAACTGATCTTCATTTTCTAATTTGGAAAAAAGGGCATAGGTAATAAATATTTGTCCACCGGGTAGTGCAAATGCGTTAATTGCCTTCGGATCGCGCAATAGATGAAAATCATAACGGTAAGGGGTCTGTCTGGCAATACTATTGTCAACTAATTTTTGTCCTACCTGGTCCACCAGGTTTTGAGCAGCCTGATCAGGATAGAGCCCTCCATGTTGTTGGGCCATTTGGGGGGCACTTTTTAAGCCTAAAGCGATTTCTTGTTCAACCGTTAAGTCAATACTTTGTTTTTTACCGGTATATTTATTGGTTTCGCGTTTTGAATAATATTGAAACAATGAAAACAACACGATACCGGCACCAATCAGTAATCGTATTTTAAACCCGCCACTCCTTCTTCGTCCGAACATAGTTTTTGTCTTTGAATTAATGAAGGCTAAATATACGAATATTTTGCTTCAGGAAATCGTGGTGTTACATTACAATATCATTCTTCCACTCGTAGGGTTTTGGGATGTCTGTATCATTAATTAGTTGCCGAATGTCTATTTCGATACCACGGCTCAAATCCGTAATGGGTACATCATTAGGCCCTCCTTCGAATGGGTTTTCTGTATTCTCACCGATTGCCTCCATGGTATGAAATACCCATCCTATTAAAGCACTAAACGGAATTGAAAACCAAACAAAATGCCTGCCGATAAACAACTCTATTCTTTGAGATAGTTCAAAATAGGCAGGATTTTCGGTCAAATATCTCACTATTTTCTCTCCAATGGTCTGAAATTCTTCCATGATCCCAAACGGAACTAACAGCACAAATGACCACATAAAAATATAATTCAACGTTGCGAATTGTCTGGGATAAGGGAAGTTTTTGATCCGCTCACTTTTTCCCTGCAGCGTGTAAAACTCAACCAGCATATTTTCCAGTTCCATATGACGGAAATCTTCAATATGGCCTTGCTCCTTCAATTCGCGCAAACGCTTTGATTGAATTCCTAAGATTTGAGAAGCCTGATTTCCCTTGGCAAAGAGCTCTTTGTATTCTTCTTCAGAAATATAGTCTTTTATCACGTTTTCAATAGGAACTTCATCTTCATAAACATACAACTGTGTTTCGCGAAATTCACGATTTGATTTTGAAGTTTTAAGATGTGTTTCCCAGGGTTTATCTTTTCTCAGCTGGTAGCGTAAAGCTGTAAGCCAAGCCACATGCCGATGTACTAATTCTCTATGGACGGAATGTAGCTCATCCTCCGATAATTTTTTCTCAGCATGGTCATTTGTGATAAAGTCTTTGACCATAATGGTCCATGAACGTGAGGCATTGACTATGCCACCCCAAATTTTTCGCGCTTCCCATAATCGATCATATGAGGCATTGTTTTTAAAACTTACGATAAAGGCTACAGCGGTACCTAAAACACTGAGAGGTAACCAGGGAATGTGTAGCCATTTCCATCGAAAAATATCGAATAATACAACAGGAACGGTTGCGAGTACTAAAAAAAGCCAGATGTGACGACGGGTCCATTTAATAACACCTCTAATAGGAAAAATGCGCTTCGTATACATGGAGAGAATTTTAATTGAAATATACAAATTTCAGTGCAATCAAATACGAATCTTGTTGTTGAACGCTTAATTTTCCTAACTTTAGGAATCCTAAACCAGATCATCATGAAAAAGCTACTCATTTTAATACTAGTTGTACTAATTCAGTGTCCGATTATAAGTGCACAAAAACTTTCACGAACTGAACGGAAAATCGCAAAGAGTGTGGAGAAAAATAACCAGGAAGCTATCACCTTTTTAAAGGATGTCGTCAATATCAATAGCGGTACCTTAAATTTAAAAGGAGTGAAGCAAGTCGGAATGGTCTTTAAAGATGCTTTTGATCAACTCGGATTTAAAACCAATTGGGTGACCATGCCTGCCGAAATGAATCGCGCTGGCCATTTGTTCGCCGAAACTTCGGGGAAAAGAGGAAAAAAACTCCTACTCATTGGTCATATAGACACAGTTTTTGAAGAAGACAGCCCTTTTCAGGAATTTAAGATGGTCAATGACAGCATTGCCCATGCCCCTGGAGGTAATGATATGAAAGGCGGCGACGTCATTATTTTATATGCATTGAAGGCGCTTCATGAGAACGGATTATTAAAGAATAGGCAAGTTATCGTTGCTTTAACAGGAGATGAAGAAAGTACGGGTAAGCCGATAAGCATAAGTAGAAAAGATTTGATTGATGTAGCTAAACGAAGTGATATTGCCTTAGGGTTTGAAACTGCTACAGGTTTTAATAATGCGACAATCGCGCGTCGCGGTTCTTCAGGATGGCAACTGGAGGTCACCGGAAAGAGAGCGCATTCTTCAGGTGTCTTCAGTGAGCGAGTCGGCGCCGGGGCTATTTTTGAGATGTCGCGAATACTCAATGAATTTTATACGAAGGTCAAGGGCGAGGAATATCTGACTTTTAATCCGGGAGTTCTCCTTGGCGGAACCTTTGTAGATTTTGACGCTATGAATAGTAAAGGAACAGCATTCGGCAAAGGCAATGTGGTGTCTCAAACAGCTGTAGTGAAGGGCGGATTGCGTTTTATTTCAGAGGAACAAAAAGAAAATGCACGAGCCAAAATGCGTGAAATAGTTGCTAATAATCTTCCGCAGACCTCCGCCAAAATTTCCTTTATTGACAGTTATCCCGCTATGGGTCCAACAGAAGGAAATAAAGAGGTTCTGAGTGTGCTGAATAAAGTTAGCTTAGATCTCGGGCAAGGAGGAGTAGAAGGATATGATCCCTCAAAGCGAGGTGCGGCCGATGTTTCTTTTGTTGCCGAATATGTTGATTGTCTTGACGGACTAGGCACCATGGGGTCGCGGGCACATACACCTGAAGAAACCGTTAATTTAGCAACCATTGAAGCACTCACAAAACGTGCGGCAATTTTGATTTACAGACTTATTAATCTATAATACAAGATCAATTTTATCCTGCAATGACATTTTTGTCAAGAAGGATGCTTTTTGTACTATTCTTGAGCCTGGTACGAATAACTTTTAACGCTATCATTATTCTTTAGAATAACAAGTAGGTGTGCATCCTTCATCTTTACTATAAGCGATTTTTTCACTTGTTCATCCAATTTTGCGATTCCAAAATGGCTGGCTTTTTTAATGGTATTTTCGTTTTCCAAAAAGTATCCTTTTAAGGATGTGAATGCGCCGTGGTATGTATTGACACGTAAACTATTGCCACTAATAAGAACATGTTTTGTATCATTAATATTCAGATGAGAAAAGGAGTTTATGGGTGCCAACTGAAGCTCCTGAGGGAATTCATTAAACGTTGTGAATTTTCCATTTTCATTTCTCAGAAACCCGGATGCAAGGGTATGTACATTAAACTCACCGGCCTTTGTTATTTCAGCTTTCGTAAAGACGTCTTCAACTGATTTTAAGGCATAATCACTGTGTTTTACAAACTTCTTACTAATAGCATTGATCTGTGAGGCCAGTTCATCTTTTGAATTTACAGGGTAATAGATTCCATTTTTGTTATAGGCCAATATCACTTCTGTTGCGCCGTCTTTATTGAAATCAGAATGATACATCTTTAAGGGCGCTTCCGGAGTCGGTTTGAACTTCGTATTGAGCCCCCAATTGCCAAGTAGAATATCCTTATCACCATCTTTGTCAATATCAAAAGCAGCGATAGACTGCCATAATCCGTTAAGATTATCTGGGAGTGCCATCTCTGAAAGTACGCCATTATTATTGAGATAGATTTTGGGTGCATCCCATTCTGTGGCGATCAGGAGATCTTTTTGATTGTCGCCGTTAATATCTTCCCAAACGGCGTTGGTCACTTTGGAGTTCAGGACAAACTTTTTATCTTTTTTAAAGTTTCCTTTTCCATCATTTATTAAGATATAAGAGGCGATGTTTGCTCCGAAATTATCTGCATCGGCGAGGTTTCCGATAAAGAGGTCTTCATCATTATCATTATCATAATCATATGAAATGACACATGAAGCAATTAAATTATTTGCAGGAATCCTATCTTTGGACTTCTTAAAATTTCCGTTATCATTAATGTACAACCGGTCATTTTCATATTGTTTTGCTCTATTTTGATGTATTCCTGTAGCCACGTAAAGATCCAAGTCCTGATCGTTATCGGCATCAAATAGAACAGCGTCGTTGTCTTCAAATAGTTTATCAGACTCAATATCTCCTGCCATCATCTTTTTAAAATTCTCTCCGTCATTTAAGAAAATTCCAGCTTCAAACCCAGATGAATTACCGATAAATAAATCGTCATAACCATTTCCATCTATGTCTCCGAAAGTTACGGCAGGCCCCTGTGCGCTTATTTTATAAGGCATCAATTTTCTCGCTAAAAAATCATTGTAGCGATCTTCCTCATGTTCAAATTCTATAGCATTACTTTCCTTAAAATAAGCCTTGGGGGAAGCTCTTCTGTACGAATAAATTAGATCGTTAGTAGGCGCGTACTCAATGATCTTTCGTTGATTTATTGAGGGATTAATGAAAGTCTGGTAATAATTATTTGGCCAAATTACTTGTAGGGAGTCGATAATAGAGTCATTATTGATTCCAAAATGCAATTCATTATTTACGGAAGACAAAAATCCTCTTGAATTGAAAAGCTGTTTAATTTGTTTTTTATTATTGTGAAATAGTATTGCTTTCGTACCAATCCCCATCTTATTATTCTCTTTATAGGAGAACTTTACTGTGAGATAGTTTTTAGATCCGTTCGTAGTATTTTCATAGATGGCAGCAGGCTCATTTAAATTATTCAGAACGATATCCAGATCACCGTCTAAATCTAAATCCGAATAAATGGCACCATTAGAAAGTGAGGGTTTTTCTTCAATCCATTCTCCTGTTTTAGCTTGAAATGTGCTTGAGTTCCCTTTAAAGATTTCATTTGACACCTTTCCTTTAGGCATTGCATCAATTGATTTGTACAACCAGTTCATACCATCTTGAGGATTTCTATTTCTAAACGCGTTGGAAACATACTTTTTAAAGTCCAGACCATTAGGACGCCTTAGAATTCCATTTGATACAAACAGGTCTTGATGGCTGTCATTATTAAAATCGGCGATTAGTGCACCCCAACTCCAATCAGTATCAGCAATATCATTATATAGAGCAGCTTCGGTAAAATGCGTCCCATCGCTATTAATTTGAAGCATATTTCGGGCATATTGATCTTTATATCCTAGCTTTTTCAGCCTGTCTTGCATATTGAGCATGGCGTCGTCACCTTCTGTTTCCTTTAATACGCGTTCATCTTTAGGAAGCATATCTAATGTCACCAGGTCTTGAAATCCGTCACCATTAATATCTCCAGCGTCACTACCCATAGAGAATCTGCTTATGGTTGAAAATGAGTTGTCCAGTTTTTCAGAGAACGTACCATCCTGATTGTTGATATAATAATAATCATCTTCATGGAAATCGTTACAAACATAAATATCATCCCACCCGTCATTATTGAAATCAGCGATAGAAGCACTCAAGCCGTAGCCGTTAACGCCACCGAAAATATTTGCTTTTTCACTGACATCTACAAAATTGCCATTATTGTTTTGTAACAACACATCGCCCACAAAAGGTACTCTTTTAGATCGTGCATCGGCGGGACCATGTGATAAGGTGGTGTGTACGGCATGATTAATTATATAGACATCTAAGTCATCATCCTTGTCGTAATCAAAAAAATGTGCCTGTGTAGAATATCCTTGAAAATCTAAACCATAATCTTTGGCTTTTTCTGTGAATGTACCGTCTCCATTATTTACGAAAAGTTCATTTCTTCCCTTAAAATCCAAGAGCCCGGAAACGGAACACAAGTAAATGTCTAAATAACCGTCATTATTTATATCTACCATGGTAACACCGGTATTCCAGCTGGAATTACTGGAAATATTGGCTTTTTGCGAGATGTCTTCAAAGGCTAAATCTCCTTTGTTTAAGTAGAGTTTATTTTCGCCCATATTGGAAGCAAAATATAGATCGGGAAGCCCGTCATTATTAATATCTCCGGAGGCTACCCCAGCACCATTGTAGTAATAGATATAGTTGATAATGCTGTGATTGACATCTTCAACAATGTCATTTCTAAAAGTAATTCCTGATTGATCTGCAGGAATATTTTTAAAAAGAAAATTAGTAGTATCTGAGGCCTCTTTTTTGCAAGCAATTAAAGTTGCAGGTATAAGGAGGTATAAGAATAGTCGTTTCATTTATATAAGAGGAAGTAATTACTTCGCAAAGATATGAATTCTTAAAATTCTTAAAGTTTTGTTAAAGAAATACTTGGTTTTCTAGTATTTTAACAGTTTCTCGAGTTTTGCCCGTACTTTTTCGGTTGAAGGAATCATCGTTTGCTCTAATGTCGAATTCAGAGGAATGGCCGGCATATTTTCGCTGCCTATGGTCATGACCGGAGCATCCAGGAATTGAAAGCACTGCTCTTGTATTTTTCCAGCCAGTGCCAAGGCGAAACTATTATTGGACGGTTCTTCTGTGATTACTAAGCATTTTCCTGTTTTCTTTACAGATTTCATCACAGTTTCTTCATCTAAGGGATATAAGGTCCTTAAATCTATAACTTCAACCTGATCTCGTAGTCCTTTCGTGGCATTCATTGCCCAATGCACGCCCATGCCATAGCTAACTAAAGTAGCTGTTTCTGTCGCTTCTTGCTTCCAAATTTCCTGGAGTACCCAGGCTTTCCCGAAAGGTAGTATATAATCTTCAGCGGGCTCAATGGCGGTGGCACCCCTTGTACCCGGTACTTTACTCCAATACAAACCTTTGTGTTCAAAAATCACTACCGGATTGGGATCGTAATAGGCCGCTTTAAGTAAACCTTTCAGGTCGGCACCATTGCTTGGATAGGCAATTTTTAGTCCCCTTATATTCGTAACTACACTTTCTACAGACGACGAATGGTACGGTCCGCCACTTCCGTAGGCCCCAATAGGCACTCGTAATATCATTGAAACCGGCCATTTACCATTCGATAGATAACAACTACGACTTACTTCTGTGAATAATTGGTTGAGTCCTGGCCAGATATAATCGGCAAATTGCACTTCAACAATCGGTTTGAGCCCAACAGCACTCATACCAACGGTGGAACCCACAATAAAGGCTTCCTGGATAGGCGTGTTGAATACACGATCATCACCAAATTTTTGAGCCAGGGTGGCTGCTTCTCTAAAAACGCCACCTAAACGGCCACCGACATCCTGTCCGTACAGTAAGCATTCTTTATGCTTGGCCATCAATTCTTCTATGGCGTACAATGCACAATCCACCATCACTACTCTTTCAGCGTTTTTTGGTGAGCGTTCTCCAGTCTCTTCGGTGATTGATGTGGGAGCGAAGTCGTGTGTAAAAAGATCCTCTGGTTTCGGATCTTCGGCTTTTACTACTTTTTCGTAGTCTTTTTTTACCGTCGCTTTCGCGGAACTTTCCAATGCTTCAATTTCTTTTGAACTAAACCCGTTTTGACTAAGCAACCCCTTTAATTTAGGATAGGGGTCACGGGCGCGTGCTTCTTCAAGGTCATCGCGATACCATTCCATACGCACACCGGAGGTATGATGATTCAATAAAGGCACTTTTGCATGGACCAAGAAAGGCCGTCTTTCTTTACGCATGGTCTTAATCACTTTGTTCAGCGTACTGTAGCTTTCTTCGAAGTCTGTTCCATCGATAGAAATGGCCTCTAAGCCATGAAAACCTGCGGCATATTCAGCCGCATTTTGGGCACGTGTTTCTTCTTCATTCGCAGAAATATCCCAGCCATTATCCTGTACCAAATATAAGATGGGCATTTGTTTTAAAGCCGCCATCTGAAAGGCTTCGGCGATTTCGCCTTCAGTTACTGAGGCGTCACCTAAACTACATACGGAAATTGGTTTTTCTTGAGAGGCTTCATCTTCGTTCAGAATGACATTGGGATTTTTTAAGTTTTGCTTCTCAAGATATTGCATCCCCATGGCAACACCTGTTGCAGGGATGGCTTGCATTCCGGTTGCTGATGATTGATGTGGTATTTTAGGTTTGTCATGATCTTTTAAACTAGGATGTGAATAGTAGGTACGTCCACCTGAAAATGGATCATCGCGTTTTGCCAATACCTGTAACATCAGGTCGTAAGGACGCATACCCATGGCCAATAGCATCGCGTCATCCCTGTAATAAGGAAACGCGTAATCCTGCGGAAGCAATTGCATACCTAGTGC
>JASJDL010000100.1 GCA_030065775.1 Flavobacteriaceae bacterium
GGGGCCTTATGTCATGAATACTCAAACTGAGATCATGGAGGCGCTACGCGATTTTCAACAAGGTAAAATGGGTTATTTATACTAATAAAGAATTAAAATTAGAAGAATTATGAAATCAATTATTCACAGGGCAGCCAGTAGAGGTTATGCAGATCATGGCTGGCTAAGAAGCCACCACTCCTTCAGTTTTGCGGGTTATCACAACCCCGAACGAATGAATTTCGGTGCATTAAGAGTCTTCAATGATGATGTTGTAAAGCCAAAAATGGGATTCGGAACACATCCTCATAATAATATGGAGATCATATCCATTCCTTTATCGGGAGCTCTGTCTCATAAAGATAGCATGAATAATAAACGAGCGATTACTTCCGATGAGGTACAGGCCATGTCAGCCGGTACTGGTTTGACCCATTCTGAATTCAATGACAGTACCTCAGAAGAAGTCAATTTTTTTCAATTATGGATTGTTCCAGACACACAAAATGTCAATCCCAGGTATGACCAGAAACATTTTCATTCAAACGAGCGAAAAAATGAATTTCAGGTATTGGTGGATTCCATAGCTTCAAAGCATATCGATAGTCTCAAGATTCATCAGGACGCGAAAATTTCCCGGATTGAATTAGAAGATGGTAAGACGATTAATTATGAACTAAAATCCGATAAACATGGCGTCTATATCATGAATATACGGGGTAGTATTTCCACTGCAGGTGAGCAATTAGAGCAGCGCGATGCCATGGGAATATGGGAAACCGATGAAATAGCGCTTACAGCAACTGAAAATTCCGATATACTGATCGTTGAAGTACCGATGCATTAAAGACCTCTCTTGATTCATATAAAAAGCCTCACTTTTCGTGAGGTTTTTTTCTTTAAAAAATAGCCGTATCTTGCAACTGTTATGCATGCATAATAAAAGAATCAACACCTTATGGCAAAATACAAGCACATCTTTGAACCACTGGACTTAGGATTTACGACAATTAAGAATCGAATTCTGATGGGTTCCATGCATACGGGGCTTGAAGAAGAGAAGAATGGATATGATCGCATGGCAGCTTTTTACGCCGAAAGAGCGAGAGGTGGTGTGGGTTTGATTGTAACCGGTGGTATTGCCCCAAATATTCAAGGTTGGACAGGCCCATTTGCAGCGAGAATGAGCAATCGAAGTCATGCGAGAAAACATCTGAAAGTTACCGAGGCCGTCCATAAAGAAGGTGGAAAGATATGTATGCAAATTTTACACGCCGGCCGTTATGGCTACCATCCTTTTAATGTAGGGCCATCTGCTATAAAGGCACCTATTAACCGTTTTAAACCTTTCAAACTGAAGAAATCAGGTGTCAGGCGTACCATCCGTGATTTTGTGAATTGTGCCGAACTTTCCAAATTCGCCGGGTATGACGGTGTAGAAATTATGGGCTCTGAAGGGTATTTGATCAACCAGTTTATCGCTGAACGCACGAATAAGCGAACGGATGAATACGGGGGAACCTATGAGAATAGGATCCGCTTGGCGGTTGAATTAGTAAAAAGAATAAGAGAAGCAGTTGGTAATGAATTTATTATCATTTATCGTTTATCCATGCTCGACCTAGTGGAGAAAGGTAGTACCTGGCAAGAAATAGTACAACTTGGTAAGGAAATTGAAAAAGCAGGTGCAACGATTATTAATACCGGAATAGGCTGGCATGAGGCACGTATTCCGACAATTGCTACGTCAGTACCCAGGGCAGCGTTTACCTGGGTGACGCAAAAGATGAAGGAAGAAGTGGCTATCCCTTTAATTACCTCGAACCGGATTAATATGCCCGAGACCGCCGAAAAGGTATTAGCTGATGGTCATGCTGATATGATTTCAATGGCGCGCCCATTTTTAGCAGATGCCGATTGGGTAAATAAGGCACGGGAAGAAAAAGAAGATGAGATCAATACCTGTATTGCCTGCAACCAGGCTTGTTTAGACCATGTGTTTGAGCGCAAAGTCGCAAGCTGCCTGGTGAATCCTCGTGCCTGCCATGAGACTGAGCTAAATTATAATCCCGCCATTCTCAAAAAGAAAATAGCTGTTGTGGGCGCGGGCCCTGCCGGGTTGGCAGCGGCAACTGTCGCGGCGCAACGAGGCCATGAAGTCACGTTGTTCGATGCTGATAGCGAACTCGGTGGCCAATTTAATATGGCAAAGCAGATTCCCGGTAAGGAAGAATTCTATGAAACCATACGTTACTTTAAAAAGCAATTAGAGTTACAAGAAGTCAACGTACAATTAAATACCAGAGTTAAGACTGAAGACTTGGCAAAGCTCGATTTTGATGAGATCATATTGGCTACGGGTATCATACCACGCACACCAAGACTGGAAGGTATCGAGCATGAAAAGGTATTGAGTTATATCGATGTTTTAAAGCATAAAAAGCCTGTTGGTAAACGTGTTGCGGTGATTGGGGCCGGAGGCATTGGCTTTGATGTCTCAGAATACTTAGCTCATGAAGGCGAAAGCACTTCCTTAAATATTGATGCCTGGTTGAAAGAGTGGGGCATTGATAAATCATTAAAAGCCAGGAGTGGTATTGAAGGAATTCAACCCGAAATTCATCCGGCAGCCCGAGAAATATTTATGTTTAAACGCAGTAAGGGAAAATTTGGAGGAAAGCTCGGTAAAACCACGGGCTGGATACACAGAACGAATCTTAAAAAGAAGAACATTCAGTTCATCAATGAAGTCGAATATACTAAAATAGACGATAAGGGCTTGCATTATATCCAAAATGACGAACAAAAGATCTTAAACATTGATAACGTGGTCATTTGTGCTGGCCAGATTCCTCTTAAAAATATGTTAGAGCCTTTAAAAGCCAAAGGGCTGAATGTACACGTGATAGGTGGAGCAGATGTTGCTGCAGAATTAGATGCCAAACGTGCTATTGATCAGGGAAGTAGACTGGCCGCAAAGCTTTAACTTTTAGCTTACATAAATTATTGCGATATTTGCCTACCCTAACCAAAACTGAATACTATGGCAATGAATAAAAATACCGTACTTGGGTATGCTACCCTGATCATGATTATTGTAGGCGTCGTCTTAATTTTAATGGGAGCATATCGCTACGAAGATGTAGCCGGATGGGGCTTCGCCGCTGTAGGAATAGGGTTCTTCGCCATTGCATGGGTTTTTAATGCATTAAAAGGTAGAGTATAAATTACCAAGGTACTCTCGTTTATCTAACTATCACAGCATCAAATTAGCGAACTATGTCAGACGATAAGAAGGTCATTTTTTCAATGAATAGGGTTTCGAAAACCTATCAATCTACCGGAAAACAAGTTCTGAAAGACATTTATTTAAGCTTCTTTTATGGAGCTAAAATTGGAATTCTAGGTTTGAACGGATCTGGAAAATCTACCTTGCTAAGAATTATTGCAGGTGTTGAAAAGAATTACCAGGGCGATGTGGTTTTTGCACCGGGATATAAAGTGGGATTCTTAGAGCAAGAGCCTGAATTGGACGAATCTAAAACAGTAATAGATATTGTAAAGGAAGGCGTTGCCGAAACGGTGGCAATTTTAGATGAATACAATAAGATCAACGACATGTTTGGCTTAGAGGAAGTGTATTCTGATGCTGATAAGATAGAAAAACTTATGGCTCAGCAAGCCGAATTACAGGATAAGATCGATGCATCAAATGCCTGGGAGCTTGATACCAAACTTGAAATTGCCATGGATGCTTTACGTACACCGGAACCGGATAAACCTATTTCTGTATTGTCTGGTGGCGAACGCCGCCGTGTGGCTCTATGTCGTTTATTGTTGCAAGAACCTGATATCTTATTGTTAGATGAGCCTACAAACCATTTGGATGCTGAATCCGTTCACTGGTTAGAGCATCATTTGGCACAGTATAAAGGAACCGTTATTGCCGTTACGCATGATCGTTATTTCTTAGATAATGTTGCCGGATGGATTTTGGAATTAGATCGCGGGGAAGGTATTCCCTGGAAAGGAAATTATTCTTCGTGGCTGGATCAAAAGGCAAAACGATTGGCACAGGAGCAAAAGCAAGCTTCAAAGCGTCAGAAAACCTTAGAACGCGAGCTGGAATGGGTGCGCCAGGGTGCGAAAGGACGCCAGGCCAAGCAAAAGGCCCGTCTAAAAAGTTATGATAAACTGGTAAATCAGGATCAAAAGCAACTGGACGAAAAGTTGGAAATCTACATACCCAATGGCCCGCGCCTAGGAACCAATGTGATCGAAGCCAATGGCGTTTCGAAAGCGTATGGGGACAAGCTGCTGTACGAAGATTTGAATTTTAAGCTGCCACAAGCAGGAATTGTAGGAATTATTGGCCCTAACGGTGCCGGTAAAACCACCATTTTTAGAATGATCATGGAAGAAGAAAATCCTGATAAAGGCACGTTTATCGTAGGTAAAACGGCAAAACTGGCCTATGTTGACCAGAGCCATTCGAACATTGATCCTGAAAAAACGATCTGGCAAAACTTCTCTGATGAGCAAGAGCTCATTATGATGGGCGGACGCCAGGTGAATTCCCGGGCCTATTTAAGCCGCTTCAATTTTAGCGGAAGTGAACAGAACAAGAAAGTAGCTACGCTATCAGGAGGAGAAAGAAACCGTTTACATCTGGCCATGACCCTAAAGGAAGAAGGGAATGTGCTCTTATTAGATGAGCCTACCAATGATTTGGATGTCAACACATTACGTGCCTTGGAAGAAGGCCTTGAAAATTTTGCAGGTTGTGCCGTGGTGATCTCGCATGACCGCTGGTTCTTAGATCGAATTTGTACACATATTCTGGCTTTTGAAGGTGATAGCCAGGTTTATTTCTTTGAGGGCTCATTCTCAGATTATGAGGAAAATAAAAAGAAACGCCTGGGCGCTGATGTAATGCCGAAGCGAATTAAATATAAGAAGTTGATTCGATAGATATAAAAAAAACCGCCGGAGTATCGGCGGTTTTTTTTATCATATAAGCAAGTAGCTATTGCTTGATATCTTCTTTAATTTCAAGAGATTCTTCTAGCTGCTTTTCTATTTTCTTTTTATCACCCACCACTATTAAGGTCATGTTTTCGGGCTTAATGTAAGTAGAAGTCATTTTCTGAACATCTTCAGGACTTACCGCCATAATAGAATTCACCTTATCGGTTAAGTAAGAATCATCTAATTCATGTACATTTAAAAAATTAAGTTGTCCAATAATTCCGTTGGGAGTAGAATTTTGAAGTACATAAATACCAGATTCGTAATTCTTAATACCATCCAGTTCTTCTTTGCTAGGTGGCTCATTTTGTAGCTTTATGATTTCTTTTTTAATCTCATTTAGTGCAGCACCGGTATGCTCGGTAGTTACATCGGCCGATTCATACCATATCCCTGATTTATAATTGGTTTGTACTGTACTGAAAGGGGAATAGGTATATCCTTTATCCTCTCTGATATTACTGGTAATTCGCGAACCAAAAGAACCACCTAAAATAGAATTGGTGATATCTAAGGCCGTATAGTTTTCATGTGAAGGACCAATAACAGGTAAGCCAAAATAAATGGTTGATTGTGGCGCACCGGGTCGATCAATAATCTGAACGGCATTATTGGTGGAAGGGGTCGCTACCGGATAAGAATCTTCCGGCCCTTTCGTCCAATCTGAAAAAGCATTCGTAACGGCTTCCTTCACTTTGTTCTTATTGAATTTTCCAACTACATAAACAGTCGTACGCTGTGCTCCAAAATTTGTAGCATAGAAGTTCTTAATATCATCTAAAGCATATGAATCAACTTGCTCTGGCTTTGGAAAGAGTCTTCCATATGGATGATTCGGATACATTACTGCGTAAAAATCCCTACGTGCTAATGATTGAGGCCGTGTAAGTGAAATAGATAGATTACGCTTCATGTCATTCTTTAAGCGATCTAATTCACTCTCTGGCCATTTTGGATTTCGCAAAACATCTGCCATTAGTGAAATTGCATCAGGAGCAAATTCAAAGAGTACTGAAGTACTTAATGAAGTGGTATGATTACCAACGCCAACATTCAAATTACCACCCATACCAGCCATTTTATTGGCTATTTCTTTGGCGTCTTGTGTGACGCTTCCTTCTTCTAAAAGATCAGCCAATAAGTCAGATAGCCAAACCTGGTCTTCTTTTTCATGTATGTTACCGGCTTTAACCGTAATGTTTATAGTAGCTTTCGGAATAGCTCCGTAAGGAACCATAACCAATTTCAGTCCGTTATCTAAAGTTACGACCTCTTTTTTGGGTAAGGTAAAACCTTTAGGTGTTGTACCTTCTGGCGGTAACTCTTTTTCCTGTGCTTTCAGTGTAAATGTAAAGGCAAGAAGTATGATTATAGAAACTATCTTTTTCATTATTGTATGTTTTCGTTAGTTTTAGCTGCTAATGGATTTACCGTTAAAATTGTACGGTTTGTTTTTCTTAAGTATTCATCAATTGTTTTATTAACAATTTCTGGGGTAACTTTCTTAAACTCATCTTCCAGATCATTAATACGGGCAGGATTGTCATCAAACAATGCAAAACTACATAACAGGTCAGCTCTGCCAAGCCCGAAGGTCCCACCTAAATTATCATACAATTGAGAGCGAAGTTTCACCAAAGCATTATCTAAGGTTTCTTGAGTTACAGACGTTTTTAAATTATCAATAACACCGTCGATAGATGCTAATATTTCCCCTTCTTTTTCTTTGTCATCGAACGTAAAGTTAAACATCCACTGCATGGGGCCATTATAATTGAACATATTGCCCAAATAGTTAATACCACCATTTACGCTGGAGGCATAACCTTTAGTATTTACCAGTTCTTGTCGTAATAAAGAATTGTCTCCCTGCACTAAGATTTGATCGAGCAGACCCATAGCGTAGTACTCAGGGGTATTTCTCTCTGGCATGTGATAGGCCATTGCCAGAGCTGGTTTTGTGGCCAGTGCATCATCTTTCACAAATTTTTTCTCTTCTTCCTGTCGCGGCTCAGAAATATCCGGCTTTTCAGGTAAAGGCATCGATGGAATTTGCGCAAAATATTTTTCGATCCATTGTTTGGTCTGCTCCATATCAAAATCACCTACCACTGAAATGGCAGCATTATTAGGTGCGTAATATGTTTTAAAGAACGATGCGACATCCTCGAGATTAGCGGCATCAAGATCTTCAAGGTCTCCGTAAAAATTATGTGCATTATACCAATTCGTATTCGCATATTGCGGCATATCTAACCAGGGAAAACCACCATAAGGTTGATTTAATACATTTACTTTTACCTCATTCTTTACCACGCCTTGTTGGTTGGTGAGATTTTCCTGGGTGATGGCCAAACCTTTCATTCGGTCAGCTTCAGCCCATAACATGGTTTCTAATTTATGTGAAGGGACGATTTCAAAATAATTGGTGAAATCAAATCGCGTCGAACCGTTAAGAACACCTCCATTTTGTTGTACTAATTTTATAAATTCCATTTTACCAAGGTTCTGAGAGCCCTGGAACATCATATGCTCGAATAAATGGGCAAAACCTGTACGATCTTTTGGTTCAATTCTAAAACCGATGTTGTAATAAACAGCAACTATAGCTGTTGGAGAGGTATCATCCTGTGAAAGAATTACTTTTAATCCGTTGTCAAGCTTATAATACTCAACAGGAACTTTAAATTCTGCTGCTTCTTGAGCTGTATCTCCTGTTTGTTTACAACTAAACAAAAGAACCATCACACTCAACAGCAAGCTAAGCTTTAATTTCATTGTGATTATTTTAGTTAAACATGCTAATAAGACGATAAGATACAAAAACCGTTACGATTTCAAGTGTTAAAGTTTGTGCGTATTAATTTCTGTAAATGCATTTTATTTTTAATACATTTGAATTAGTAAGTTTGGAACTCATCGTAATAAATACCATTATGATGAGTTTTTTACGGTTGCCTTATGAATGACTTACAGAAAAAAGCCATAGAAATACTCAATAAGAATTGGAAAGAAGGCTTCACTATTCCATGCGAAAATCTGTATCCTTTTCAATGGAAATGGGATTCGGGTTTCATCGCTATTGGACTCGCTCATTTTAATATAGAAAGAGCCAAAGCTGAAATTGAAACATTGCTCAATGCCCAGTGGAAAAATGGTATGATTCCGCACATCATTTTTCATAATGAAAGCGATACCTACTTTCCCGGTAAGGATTTTCACAATTCTTTTTTAAGTCCAAATGCACGGAAAGAATATCCTTCAACAGGTCTGGTACAGCCTCCTGTTTTAGGTTTTGTGCTTGAAGAACTTTATCGAATTTCTATGAATAAGGAAGCTATCATGCGATATATAGAAACTCATATTGATAAAGTATTTTTAAACCATCAGTATTTCTACATGAAGCGCGATGTTCATAATGAAGGCTTGGTTTACATCTATCACAATTGGGAGTCGGGAACTGATAATTCACCTATGTGGGATGCTATTTGGGAAACGTTCGACCCACCAAAATATGAATTTGAACGCAGAGATACTGACCATATAGCGGCAGAACAGCGACCTACCAACCGAGAGTATGAATATTATTTGTATCTCATCGATATTGCAAAGCAATATGCTTATGACGATGCTTCTATTGCTGCGAATTCCCCTTTTCTTGTTCAGGATCCCTTATTTAATTCGTTATTGATCAAATCAAATGAAAGCCTGATTAAACTGTACAAGATTTTAGGCGGCCATACCGATAAAATTGAGCAGTTGACAAAATGGAATACAAAGGCTATCGCAAGTTTCAATTCAAAATTATGGAATAATGACCTGAAAGCATACGTACATTATGACATGAGAAATGAACGGCAGTTGGTCTATGCATCATCTTCCTCATTCGCTCCTTTATTTGCAGGAATTCCTTCGGAAAAACGATGCAGCGAATTACTGACCACATTGAAGTCTCGGTTCGGTATGCCTGGTTATTATCTGTGTGCTTCTTTTGATCCCAGCCACACTGGTTTTAACCCTAAGAAATACTGGAGAGGCCCCGTCTGGATAAATATGAATTGGATCATCTTCAGAGGATTGCGAAGATATGGCGCTGATGAACTCGCCAATCGAGTCAAAGAAGATTCCATTGAATTGATTGAAAAATGTGGTTTCTATGAATATTTTGACCCTCGAATGGAATCGTACCGGCAGGAGGCAATTGGCTTGGGCGGTACTAATTTTTCTTGGAGCGCGGCCTTGATTATTGACCTGTTAAACGAATAATTATCACACTATGAATTGGTTAGATTACAGTATTATTATAGGGTATATCATTTTCTTTTTGGGAATGGGCTATTTCTTTAAGGAAAATAAAGATTCAAAAGATTATTTCCTTGGAGGCAGAAGTATGGGATGGTTCCCTCTTAGCCTGTCTACGATGGCCACACAACTTTCTGCCATAAGCTTTATCTCTGCACCCGCCTTTGTTGGATTAAAGATAGGTGGAGGTATGAAATGGCTCACATTCGAGTTCGCGGTACCAATAGCTATGATCGCTATCATGTTAGTGATCATACCTCCGTTATTTCGCTCCGGCATTGTAAGTATTTACGAATATGTGGAAAAGCGGTTCAGTACATCAACCAGAATGACCTTAAGTATTGTGTTCCAAATAAGCAGATCGTTGGGAACAGGGGTGATGGTGTATACTATCGCAATCATTCTACAGGCGGTTTTAGACATTGATTACATCTATACGATATTGATCATCAGCGTGATTACAATTATATATTCATGGCAGGGTGGAATGAAAGCGGTCGTTTGGGGAGATACGATTCAAATGATCATTTTATTCGCAGGCTTGATAATTTGCCTGTTTTACGGATGGGATTTGGTACAGGCAAAGGGCGGTTTAGCCAATGGTTTTGACCCTGAAAGACTAAAAGTGATTGATGCGAACCTCGGATTAGGTGATGGGGATGAATACGGATTTTGGCCCATGCTTATTGGTGGTTTCTTCTTGTATGTTTCCTATTACGGTTGCGATCAAACCCAGGCGCAGCGGATGCTTTCCGCAAAAAATGAAAAAACAATACGTCAGTTACTTTTAGCGAATGGCTTACTACGTTTTCCTGTAGTATTCGTGTACTGTATCATGGGATTGATCTTAGGTGCTTTAGTCAGTTTAGCTCCTGATTTCCTCGGTGACATAGCAGCGACTACAGAAAGGCACTTTCCGGAAGAATTTGCTGCAAACGGCGTAAAAGCGGATCTTATGGTACCGGTATTTATTATAAAATACTTACCACATGGCCTTATTGGTATTTTAATGATCGGAATTTTATCTGCCGCCATGTCTTCTTTAAGTTCTACGGTCAATTCATTATCAGCTGTTACCGTAGAAGACTTTTTTAATCGTGGAAAAGAAAAACTGGCAACAGGTAAATACATGTTGATCTCGAAAGGTGCCGTGGTATTTTGGGGCGCGTTATGTATCGCCTTTTCATTTTTATTCGGAGGAAGCAAAAGTGCTGTCATCGAAATTATTAATGCGATTGGATCGGTATTCTATGGTCCGGTACTGGCAACATTTATTCTTGCATTTTTCTCGAAAAAAATAAATCATATCGGTATGAATGCCGGTATTATTGGTGCCGTGCTCATTAACTTACTTTTTTCAAAAACCATGCAGGAAATTTTCGGCTTTGACCTAGGTTTTGATATCTTTTGGATTTGGCTCAACTTTACCGGATTTGCGATGACTGTAGTATTCGCTTATTTAGTATCGGCCGTTACCAAAGGTGTGGAAGTGAAGACGGCTAAACTTACTGACTTCACTTTGAAGAAATCTGATTTCTTTAGAAAGGAAGTCTATATTTTGGCTGCATTTTTCATTGCCATTTTGATTTTAAGTTACTTCATTCCTGCTATTTTGGGCTAATGAACACTGATTTATGAGGATAATACTCGCTCCCGATAAGTTTAAAGGATCATTAACAGCAAATGAGTTTTGTGCTGCTGTGGAGAAGGGGATTAAAAATGTCATCCCAACGGCTGAAATAGTAAAACTTCCTTTAGCGGATGGCGGCGATGGAACCATAGATGTTATTAACTATTACCTTAACGGAAAGGAGCAACAATTAGAAGTCAAAGATCCCTTTTTCCGCTCAATAAAGGCATCCTATTTATATGCAGAAGCTGCTCATACGGCATTTATAGAAATGGCCGAGGCCTCCGGAATTAAACTGCTAAAGCAGGAAGAATTAGATTGTAAAAATGCAACGACATTTGGAACTGGTCAACTTATAAAGGATGCCATTCACAAAGGAGCAACAACTATCATCTTAGGAATAGGTGGGAGTGCCACGAATGACTGCGGTATTGGTATGGCTACAGCACTAGGGTATCGGTTTTTAAACGATGATAAAAAGGACGTCGAACCTATTGGAAGAAATTTGTTGGAAATTACGTCTATAGATGACAGTGCTTTAGAACCAAAGTTGAAAGGAGTAACCTTTAAAATTGCCTGTGATGTGACGAATCCCTTGTATGGGAAAAATGGCGCGGCTTATGTGTATGCGGCTCAAAAAGGTGCTTCAAAAGATGATATAATAGCATTGGATACAGGACTAAAGCAGTTTTCAAAGGTGCTTCAAAATAAATATAATGTACAGGTTCAGGATGTACCTGGAGCGGGTGCCGCAGGGGGTATGGGCATTGCAACCAAACTGTTTTTAAAGGGTGAGTTGGTATCAGGTATTGAAATGATGCTGGAACTAGCGGATTTTGAGCATAAAATCAGACAGGCCGATTGGATTA
>JASJDL010000101.1 GCA_030065775.1 Flavobacteriaceae bacterium
ATGGCCCGAAATTAGTGTTATTACATTAAAGAAAAGGCAAAAAGACCTAGCTTAATTAATAGCCTGGTTAAAATAGCTTCCAGTAAACTGTTGAAAAAGAGGTTCAAAACGGTTTGATTAATCAAAAAGTATGCTATATTTGTTATTAGATAGATAGTATACTAGCCCAAATATATTGTCTAAATAAAATTCATGCTCATGGCAAAGTTTGGCGAATTAATTAGTTCAAACATTCCAACGCTTATTGATTTTTATGCTGATTGGAATGAGAACAATGCTGGCCTTCACAAAGTACTTCGTGATGTGGCCGCTGCTCTTGGTGATAAGGCCAAAGTCATTAAAATTGATATTGACAAAAATGAAACCCTGGCCAATGCATTGCGTATCAAGGGCAACCCGACATTCATTATCTACAAAAATGGCGAAATGAAATGGCGCCAATCGGGTGAGCAGGATGCCAACACACTTATCAGTTTAGTGCAGCAATATATTTAAACCTACAGTTGTTCGATTAGCTTGTCTTTGGTCACTATGCAGAGAGTATTAATTGCTTCAGGTTATACTCTCAAATCGATACCCCTTCTTAGAAAAATGAGCCAAAACCTTAGGTAACGCATGACGTACATTTTCAGCCGCTTTCAGGCTGTCATGAAAGACAACGATACTTCCGTTTTTTACTGAGTCAATCACATTTTTTAAAACTTTTTCTTTAGAAATATGGAGGTCCCAATCATAGGATAGTACGTCCCACATGATTACTTTATAACCTTGTTCCTGAAGCCGTTTCGCTTGACGTGGTTTTATCCTGCCGTAGGGAGGACGGAATAACTTAAGTTGTTTTGTAGAATTATTGATTTGCAGAATCCTTTTTTCAGCCTTTGCGACACTTTTAACGTAGTTGGCCGCGTCAGTTTTCCAACCATTCAAATGCTCATAAGTGTGATTACCAATAACATGGCCTTCCGCCAAAATCTGCTGAACTATTTCAGGGTGTTTTTCTACATTTTTACCAATGCAAAAAAAAGTTGCTTTTGCATGGTAGCGATTCAAAATGGTCAATACATCCGTTGTAATTTTTGATGTTGGCCCATCGTCAAAAGTCAAATACAAAACCTTCTGATTGGTTTCTATATTCCAGACATAACCCGAAAGAAAGGTCTTGACAATTGCTGGTGTTTTAACCGTTTTCAAACCATTGACTTATTCTAGTGCGCCTTCAAATAGCTTCACAGACTCGATGTACCCTTTCTTAAGCTCATCGGCGAAGGGCTGATCATATTCATCTGCGGTAGCCACAATATTATTATACATGATCAAGGTCGTTTCGATATCATCGTAATTTTTAGTGATACCGTATTTGTCTAACGTACTGTAATAATCTACGCGATCCCTGAAGATTTCGATTAAGGTCCTGGCCACATTTTGTGCTTTTTCTTTATTACCCAACTTGTAATAATTCTCAACATAACCTAAAACCATACCGTAATGACCATAGCGTTTAACTGGCATTTTGTCTATGGATAGATCTAGTATTTCCTCGGCTTTATCATTTTTCCCTTCTTCGATAAAGGCTTCGGCTAAACGGACCAAATTATTTCTGAACGAAATACCATTTTTCCGTGTTTCCACATCCACATAAATGGCATCGCTGTTTGAGTTTTTCCATGTCCATTTTTTGACATTATTGTACATAATATCAGTATTAATTCGACCGATGTCAAGGATACTTCTATCGCGCCCATCGGGGTATTTGCTTGATGTTTTGATCGGAACAAACTTATACGCCAGCCCTTCTAACTGTAGATAGTCTTTTAACCAGATATATTCTTCAGCGGCGTGAGCACCACCAGTAAAATAGATCGGGCGTTCCCATTTGGCATTGGCCAAGACATCCAGCATTAAAATGCGGTTTTTTGTGAGCCCGTTCTCGTCAATATCAAAATCGATATACGGAAGAATCTTGTCGGCATCTTCAGGAGCAACAATACCATTTTTTAAAACAGCTTCTTTGTCTACATACAAACGTAACTTATTCGTAGGATAGATCTTTTCAGGATTTCCATCTTCATCAAAATCAATAAAGGTTCTCGGATTATCACTGCGCATCCATCGCATAAAGAAATCGAGATCAACCCTATTTTCGAACGCTTTGGCCTCTGAAGTATCTCCTTCAAATAAGTTGATGGTATCTTTTACGGCCACGTTCTTTAGCTCTATGGGAATATGATAGGCTACATCGAGGGTGCCCGTTCTGTATTCATCATGCGTCAGTTCTGATGGAATAGGAGGGGCATCATAGGTAGCTCGTTTTTGCTGATCGATGTACCAATCTGTAGCAAATAAACTCGTATTGACAAGTTTAATATCGGTTCTGTAGTTTTCTACCTCCTGCATATACCATAATGGGAACGTGTCATTATCACCAATGGTAAACATTATTGCATTCTTCTGGCAAGAATCTAAATAGGCTTTCGCGTTATTATGGGTAGCCCAACGACCGGAGCGATCGTGATCATCCCAATTTTGAAAGCCCATCAAAACCGGAACCGCCAATAAACAAAGGCCACTAATTGCCAAGGAAGCTGTTCTCGGATTTAATTTATCCTTAAGCTGCTCGTATAAGGCCAAGACACCAAAACCTATCCAGATGGCAAAAATATAGAAGGAACCCACAACCGCGTAATCACGTTCACGTGGTTCAAACGGTTTTGGATTGGTATAGAAAATAATGGCTAAGCCTGTAAAGAGAAAGAACAGCAGTAATACATAAAAGTTCTTTTTATCGAATTTTATATGGAAAAAGAGTCCGATCAATCCTAAAATCAGAGGCAAAAAGAAATAGGTATTTCTACCCTTATTGTTTTTAAACTCATCGGGAAGATTGTTCTGAGAGCCTAAATGAAAATTGTCAATGAATGGTATTCCACTGAGCCAATTACCGTTATTATCTAATTGACCTTGAACATCATTTTGACGACCTACGAAATTCCATAGAAAGTACCTGCCATACATGTAACCGAACTGAAAATCTATCATAAACCATAGATTCTCACCAAAGGTAGGGCGGCGCTTGCTTCGTTGTGGAATTCCAGCAATTGCTTTATAATTTGCCACTACACTAGGTGAAGGGTCTACCATACGAGGTATGAATCCTTTATGCTTATTGGTATAATTGGGTAAGGCATTCTTCCATTTGTTAACAATCACATACTTCCCTGTTTTTTTATCTTTTTCATATTTCGGCTTATCATCTCTGTAGGGATCACTGGGGTCTTGTTGCCTTGTTTCAGAATAATAGGAGTCATAAAAGATACTGGCATCGCCGTACTGTTCGCGATTGTAATACGCCAATAACTCACGGGCACTTGACGGATTGTTTTCATTAATGGTTGTATTGGCATTCGCACGAATCGGTAACATCAACCATGAAGAAAATCCTATCATACAAAAGAGTAAGCACAAAACGATCAGGTTCGTCGTGTATAGTTGTTTTTTTCGTGTGTAGCGAATGACAAAA
Organism: Flavobacteriaceae bacterium; assembly: GCA_030065775.1. Lineage (GTDB taxonomy): Bacteria > Bacteroidota > Bacteroidia > Flavobacteriales > Flavobacteriaceae > Aureibaculum. The sequence goes on from JASJDL010000101.1 coordinate 3,518, forward strand.
TAAAAGGCGGCAATCAACAGAATACCGGCTATGATACTTCCCGAATTGAACGGTAATCCAATAGAATTCACAAAAAATAGCTCCATGGCACTGAAGTAGGCCAGGGTGTATGGGAACAAGAATTTAAATACAAAGACCAGTACCATGACAGCTACGACATTAGCAATGATGAATTTTTTCGTGTTGATATCCTTGTAGCGTTTGTAGAAATAGATAAAAACTATTGAAGGGATGACTAGGAGGGATAAAATATGTACGCCGAACGACAATCCAACGACAAGGCTGATTAATAGCAACCATTTATTACCATGGGGTTCATCCATTTCAGCTTCCCAGCGTAAACCCAGCCAGAATAATAAAGCCATTAAGAATGATGACATCGCATAGACTTCACCTTCAACGGCACTAAACCAAAAACTATCTGAAAACGTATAGGCGAGGGCACCAACAAGGCCACTTCCTAGAATTACGAACGACTTTGAATCTGAAAGTTCACCAGATTTTATAACTATTTTTCTGGCTAAAGCAGTAATGGTCCAAAACAAAAAGAGTATGGTAAAAGCGCTTGCTAAGGCAGACATGAAATTCACCATTTTGGCAATTTGCATTACGTCTGTCGTAAACATGGCGAAGAATGCTCCTAACATTTGAAAGAGCGGTGCACCAGGTGGATGGCCTATTTCCAGCTTAACGGCTGTTGAGATGTATTCACCACAATCCCAATAACTTACTGTAGGCTCCAGTGTCAGCGTATAGGTTATGAGGGCAATTGCAAAAGCTGTCCATCCCAAAATGACATTCCACTTTTTATAATTGAAGTCGTTCATTCGTGTTTCATTAATTTCCATTGAGGGCGAATTTACTAATAATAATCGATTCTAATCGGTAAAATAGTATGCGTACGAAGTTAGAATTCTGTTAAAGTTGAACTCTTTTTTTTTGCAAAAAATATTTGTTGAATTAAAAGTTTGAATTAAATTTGCACCCGCATTGGCCCATGGTGTAATGGTAACACTCCGGTTTTTGGTACCGTCATTCTAGGTTCGAGTCCTAGTGGGCCAACTAAACAATAAGAAAGCTGTCTTTTTCAAGGCAGCTTTTTTTATGCCGTAATCGGATGTTTCTTTGTCGATTCTCTTATCGTAAGCTCGCTTTCTATGATTTCCTTCTTGTAGTCTTGTGGCTGATCATTACTATTTATGCGTTCCAACAATAAATTGACTGCTGTCTTACCTATTTCCAAAGGGTGCTGACTAACAGTTGTTAAAGCAGGCGAAGACAAGCGCGAAATTTTATTGTCAGAAAAGCCTATAATACAAAGGTCATTAGGTACATGAATATTGCGTCTCTGTGCTACCCGTAAAGCAGTAATGGCAGAGACATTATCAGTCGCTAAAATACCATCAACATCTGGGTGCTCCTGGAGTAGTTGATCAATTACAGTTTCATAATCGGTTTTATTATGGATACTTGCCAATAATTCATTACTAGCATAAGCGCTATGTTCACTGATTGCCTTTCTGTATCCTTGCACTCGTAATTTACCAATACCGATGTCGTCAAAAGTACTCACCAAAGCAATTTTTTTACAATTTAACTTCAACAGATGCCGCGTTGCTTTGTAAGCAGCTTCGGTATCATCAATGACCACTTTATCACAGTGCTTAATTTCTTGTGATACCCGATCGAACATGGTAATCGGGTAACCATCATCAATGATTTTTTGAAAATGTTTGTACTGCCCTAGTTTTTGGGTTTCTTTGGCAACAGATAATATATAGCCGTCTACACTGCCATCTGACAGTAAGTCAAGGCACTCGACTTCTTTTTTAAACTTATTGTTGGATAAGCAAATTATGATCTGATAGCCATTTTTATTCGCTTGTTCTTCAATTCCTAAGAGTACCTTGGCAAAGAAATAATTGAGAATATTGGGGATGATAACGCCAATGGTTTTGGTCTGCCTGTTTTTAAGGTTTAAGGCAATTTTATTAGGTTTATAGTTGTACTTTTTGGCAAGGGCCTTTACGCGGGAGATGGTATTTTCATTGATTTCATAACTATCCTTTAAAGCCTTTGAAACAGTAGAAATAGATAGGTTCAATTCGAGTGCTAATTGCTTTAATGTAACGTTATTTTGGCTCACGTATCATCAAATTTTAAACGTAATTACTGGTCGTAAGGCATGATTTGCCAGGTCTTTACTAATACTTTCACTAAATAAATTGTACAAACCGCTTCTTCCATGGGTATTGATAGCAATAATATCGGCATCAATTTCCCTCGAAAAGTTCAGTATGCCCTCTTCAATAGTTGAGTCGTTGTATACATTCATGCTATAATTTTTGAGTTCATAATTATCGATGAAGCTATACAACCGTTGGTTTGATTTTTTCGTCGATTCAAATTTATGAACTGTATTGATATAAAGCAGATGCAATTTGGCATCGAAAAAATCCCTGAATTCCAATACCTTTGGGAATGATTTCTTAGTCTCTTCGCTAAAATCAGAGGCAAACACGATGTCTTTTACGTTAAATTCTTGCAGATCTTCTTTAATTACCAATACCGGAATATGCGAAAGTCGTACGACCTTTTCGGTATTCGAACCTACCAGCATTTCTTTTAAGCCGGTCGCTCCTTGTGAACCCATAACGATTAAATCTACATTGAGCTTTCGGCTCTCTTCAATCACTCCCTCAAAAGCCTTATGAAAGCGCACATCTTCTTTGACATCCAGTCCATCAAAAAACGAGAATGCCATAAATTCTTCGAATTTCTTATGTACTCCCTTCATATAATAAATGGCCTGTGCCCCACTATTCGAGCTGCTCGAGTTTCCAGGATCTATCGTTTCAGAGGGAACATCAAACATATGTAACAAGATAATTTCGCTTTTCGTTTTTTTGGCGATACTAGCGGCGGCTTTACAAGCATACTTCGCTTGGTCAGAGAAATCTACAGGTACCAGAATTCGATTCATAGGAGGATGATTTAAGTTAGTCTTGTTAAAGATAGCAATTTAGTTAAAACGCGGCTATTTTGCCAGTAATAAATTAGTTTGTATATTTGCAGCGAAAATAAAGGCTTACGAATTTGGAGGGGACAGAAAGTCCCCTCTTTTTATACAAAAAATGAACCAGGAAACGGTTAAAGATTTAGTTGTGGAAGCATTGCGGGAGAATGAACGATTATTTTTAATCGATCTTAAGTTTTCTCCTGGAAATAAGATTACAGTGGTGGTTGATGGCGATGATGGAGTACCTTTGAAAGAATGTGTGCGTATTAGCCGTCATTTAGAACATAACCTTGATCGGGAAGTTGAAGATTTTTCACTGGAAGTTACATCACCTGGCGCTACAGAACCTTTGGTAAATAGTCGTCAATATAAAAAACATCTGGGCAGGACTTTAAAAGTGACCACGCAAGAGGAAAAACTTGAAGGGAAACTCATTGAATTAGACGATGAAAGCGTAACCATAACTTGGAAGGCCAGGGAACCAAAGCCAATTGGTAAAGGAAAAACTACCGTTGTAAAACAAGCAATGATTAATTATAAAGATATTAAAGAAGCTAAAGTGAAAATAATTTTTTAATTAGAATATGTAATGGAAAACATCGCATTAATTGAATCTTTTTCAGAATTTAAAGAAGATAAGAGTATCGATAGGGTAACGCTTATGGCGATACTTGAAGATGTGTTTAGAGCAGCCTTAAAAAGAAAGTATGGCTCTGATGAAAATTTCGATATCATTATAAATCCTGATAAAGGCGATTTAGAGATTTGGAGAAACAGAATAGTTGTGGAGAATGGTGAAGTTGAAGATCCTAATGAAGAAATATCATTGTCTGAAGCTCGTAAAATTGAACCTGATTTTGAAGTCGGTGAAGATGTATCGGAAGAGGTAAAATTGGTGGACTTGGGTAGAAGGGCTATCCTCGCATTACGCCAGAACTTGATTTCCAAGATTCACGAGCATGACAACACCAATATCTTTAAACAATTTAAAGACCTTGAAGGTGAAATTTATAGCGCTGAAGTACATCATATTCGTCACAACGCAGTGATCTTATTAGATGATGACGGTAATGAAATTATCCTGCCAAAGAGCGAACAAATAAAATCAGATTACTTCCGTAAAGGAGAATCTGTGAGAGGCATCATCAAGTCTGTAGAATTACGTGGGAATAAACCTGCGATTATCATGTCAAGAACATCACCAGAATTCTTAACCAAATTATTTGAGCAAGAGATTCCGGAGGTTTTTGATGGCTTAATAACTATAGAACGTGTCGCACGTATCCCAGGCGAAAAAGCTAAGGTTGCTGTGGATTCTTATGACGATAGAATTGATCCTGTAGGGGCTTGTGTAGGTATGAAGGGATCGCGTATTCATGGTATCGTGCGCGAATTAGGTAATGAAAACATTGATGTCATCAACTTTACCAAGAACGATAAGATTTTTATTGCAAGAGCATTGAGCCCCGCTAAAGTGGTTTCTATGGAAATAAAAGAAGCCGAAGAAGGTGAAAAACCAAGAGTTGACGTATATTTAAAGCCAGAAGAGGTTTCTAAGGCTATTGGTAAGGGGGGTGTAAACATCCGCTTAGCAAGTCAACTTACCGGTTATGAGCTTGATGTTCAGCGTGAAGGCATTGAAGACGAAGATGTAGAATTAACTGAATTCTCAGACGAAATCGAAGCTTGGGTAATTGAAGAATTAAAGAATATAGGTTTAGATACGGCTAAGAGCGTTTTAGATCTTGATGTCACAGACCTGGTGAAAAGAACAGATCTCGAAGAAGAAACAATCTTAGACGTTCAACGTATTTTACGTGAAGAATTTGAAGATTAATTCAATAAAAATCTGAGAAAAAGAAGAGCGGAACAAAAAGAAAACAAAATACTATATGGCTACATTGAGGCTAAATAAAGTTTTAAGAGAATTAAATATTTCATTAGATAGGGCAGTTGAACACTTAACCAAACAAGGTTTTGAGATCGAGGCGCGCCCTACTACTAAAATATCTGATGAAATATATAATGTACTCTTAGACGAATTTCAAACCGATAAAAGCAAAAAAGTAGCTTCTCGTGAAGTAGGTGAAGAAAAGCGAAAAGAGAAGGAAGCACTACGTTTGGCTCAAGAAAAAGAACTTGAGAAAAAGCGTTTGGAAGAAGAAGCCAAGAAAGAGGTTTTTAAGCCAGAGACAGAAAAATTATCAGGATTAAAAACGGTTGGAAAAATAGATCTTGATGCCGATAAAAAGACTAAAAAAGAGGTTGTTAAAGAGGAAGTTAAGAAAGAAACAACTGTAAAGGTCGAAGCTAAAGTCGAAAAGAAGGCTGTTGAAGAAGTTGCTGAACCTGAAAAGATAAAAACGCAGTATAAAAAACTCTCAGGCCCTAAACAGGTTGGCGAAAAAATAGACCTGAAAAAATTTGAGAAGCCTAAGAAGAAAGCAGAACCTAAAAAAGACGAAGACTCTGAAGCCAATAAACGCAAACGTAAGCGTATCAGCAAGCCCGTTAAGTTTGACAGCAATGGGCAGAGAGGTAGAAATGATCGAGGTAGAAGTGATCGGGGCAGGGGCCGAAAACCTGTTGTAAAGGAAGAGCCGACTGAAGAAGAAATCCAAAAGCAGGTTAGAGAAACCTTAGAAAAGCTTCAAGGGAAGTCGAAAAAGGGTAAAGGCGCCAAATATCGTAGAGATAAAAGAGATGCTCACAGGCAACAAACTGAGGCAGAACTCGAAGCAGCAGCAGCAGAAAGTAAGATATTAAAAGTAACCGAGTTCGTTACGGCCAGTGAAGTAGCTACCATGATGGATGTTTCTGTTACGCAGATCATTTCTGCTTGTATGTCTTTAGGGATGATGGTAACAATGAACCAGCGTCTGGATGCTGAAACTTTATCAATTGTTGCGGAAGAATTTGGTTACCAGGTAGAGTTTGTAGATGCGGAGGTTGAAGAGGCTATTGAAGAAGTAGTTGATAAAGAAGAAGACTTAAAAGCGCGAGCACCGATTGTTACAGTAATGGGTCACGTAGACCATGGTAAAACGTCATTGCTTGATTACATTCGTAACGCAAATGTGATAGCAGGCGAATCGGGTGGTATTACTCAGCATATTGGGGCGTATGGAGTTGAATTAAGCGATGGACAAAAAATAACTTTTCTGGATACACCGGGCCACGAAGCGTTTACAGCAATGCGTGCTCGTGGTGCACAAGTAACCGACTTGGTGATCATAGTAATTGCTGCTGATGACTCTATCATGCCACAAACTAAGGAAGCTATTAGCCATGCGCAAGCCGCAGGTGTACCTATTGTATTTGCCATTAACAAAATTGATAAACCAGATGCGAATCCAGATAAGGTAAAAGAAGAATTAGCCGGAATGAATTTGTTGGTAGAAGATTGGGGAGGTAAAGTGCAATCTCATGATGTTTCTGCTAAGACCGGACAGGGTATTGATGAGCTGTTGGAAAAAGTATTGTTGGAAGCAGAATTACTGGAGCTAAAGGCAAATCCGAATAAAAATGCTACGGGTACGGTTGTAGAAGCCTTATTGGATAAAGGTAAGGGCTACGTAACGACGGTGTTAGTAGAGGCCGGTACTTTAAAGATTGGTGATTATATGCTCGCCGGAAAAAATAGCGGTAAAGTTAAAGCCATGCATGATGAACGCGGCAATGTTTTGGAATTGGCTGGACCTTCAACACCGGTTTCTATTCTTGGATTGGACGGTGCACCACAAGCAGGGGATAAATTCAATGTAATGGATGACGAGCGTGAAGCTAAGCAAATTGCCGCCAAACGTTCACAATTAATGCGTGAACAATCAGTAAGAACTCAACGACATATCACGCTGGATGAAATTGGCCGTCGAATAGCTTTAGGTGATTTCAAAGAGTTAAATATTATCCTTAAAGGTGATGTTGATGGTTCGGTAGAGGCCCTGACAGATTCATTACAGAAATTGTCTACAGAAGAAATACAGGTGAACATTATCCATAAAGCGGTGGGTGCAATTACAGAGTCAGATGTGTTACTAGCCTCGGCTTCAGATGCAATCATTGTTGGCTTTAATGTACGGCCTTCTACAAATGCACGTTCTTTAGCTGAAAAAGAGGAAATTGATATCAGAAATTACTCGATCATCTACGATGTGATCAACGATGTTAAAGATGCGATGGAAGGAATGCTGTCACCAGAAATGAAAGAAGAGATTACAGGTAATGCTGAAATTAGAGAGACGTATAAGATTTCTAAGATCGGTACGATTGCAGGATGTATGGTGACAGATGGTAAGATCTTTAGAAACTCCAGAGTGCGCATCATTAGAGAAGGCGTCGTTGTCTTTGATGGCGAATTAGCATCACTAAAGCGCTTTAAAGACGATGTAAAAGAAGTGTCTAAGGGCTATGATTGTGGTATGCAGATCAAGAACTATAATGATATTAAAGAATTAGACATCATTGAAGCTTACCAAGAAGTAGCAGTTAAGAAGACATTGAAGTAATATAGAATTTTTATTAAAAATAGAAACCCGAACATTTTGTTTGGGTTTTTTTATGTTTTACTGAAAGTATTTTAAACTACTTTCGACTTAGCACACTAACACTTAAACAACTTAATTTAATTACAATCAAAATGAAAAAACTACTGATGCTTCTTGCACTTGTAAGTGTAATAGCATGTAAAAAGAAGGATGACACACCTGCAGAAACAAAAACCGAAGAAACCGTTGAGGTGACTGAAAAGGAAATTCCAAAAGTTGATTATGCCAGTTACGGTATGAAAGATGAAGATGCTCCTAAAGGTTTAGAAAAGGGTACAAAAGCCCCTGAAGTGACTCTAACCATTGATGGCAAACAGGTGGCCTTGGCTGACCTATACAAAGAACAACATGTGGCATTGATCTTTTACCGAGGGCATTGGTGTCCTTCATGCAATAAGCATTTATCTGAGTTTGCCACCCGTGCGAAAGAATTAGAAGATAAAGGTGTGAAGCTTATTGCGGTAACACCCGAAGCTCAAGAAGGTGTTGAAAAAACAATAGAAAAGACAAAGGCTAATTTCATTATTACATCTGATTTGGATGGAAGTATTCAAAAAGCGTTTGACGTTGATTATGGTGTCACCGATGGATACGTTAGTAAAGTAACCGAAAAACTAAAAGTTTCGATACCGGAAAATAATGCGAATGGCAAGGCTCAATTACCTGTACCAGCTACCTACCTAATTAATAAAGCAGGTGAAATTATTTTCGCTCATTTTGATCCGAATTATAATAATAGGGCGAGTATTGATGATATTTTAGGAGCTATTTAGTACAAAGGGTAATCCCCAAATGAGAAGAAATATTTTAAAAAAGCCGCCCTAGAGCGGCTTTTTTATTTTATTA
>JASJDL010000004.1 GCA_030065775.1 Flavobacteriaceae bacterium
CTTTGAAATGATGCACGTGGTTGAAAATAATCTTGCTTCAAGTCTAACCACCCTAAACGCCTGAAGTTCTTCAATGCTGTATACACCACATTATCGATTCTTTCATCGTCATCATCGATTTTTAAATCTCCTGATGATTGTGCTATGAGTTTAACAAGGCCATCTTTATACTCCTCATAATCATTTCGAATCATTTCTTGAAGCTTCGATACCGAATCAAGTTCGATATTACCCTCATAATAAATAATCTTATACATAATAAGGCCTATGATTATGTATTCGTTTTTTAATACATCCCTGTATGGCGAAGGAATATTACCTCTGGATGCAGTATTAAAATCTAAAAAGAAGTAGGAATCTGATTGAAGGTTTTCTTCTTTCAAATGAATTCCATAATAATAATCGTAGTAGGAATCGAGATCTTCTTTATGCCGTTTAAGAAATCTGTAATAAGGAATTTGGTCTCCATATTCTTGTATGTGTACACCGTCCTTTAAATAATAATCAAGTTCGCCAAAATACGTCTCGGCATCTTTGTCAAAGTAGAACTTTAAAAAGCTCAATGCTCCTGTAATACTGTGCTCCATAGTATCAATCCTTCTTTTCTTATCAGGTTACTTTTATTAATTTTTATTGTACAATCATCCCTTTCATGACCCATATCAATAACTTCAAAATATACTTTAGTGGCAATTGTAAAATCGGATGTATCTCTAAGCACTCTGTAAAAGAGCTCGGAGATGTTTATTTCTTTATTCTTTCTTAACTCAGCGAATATTAGATTGACCCAATTATCAATTGTTTCTGAATCGTTAAAAGCTTTATCTAAAATGGCCTTGCTTTCCTTTTCAGCTTTTATGTCTCTGGTATATTTTTTTCTTTGTTTTGAGCGTATCGGAAATAATTCCTTATCCCTATCAAAGTGTATGTATTTTGGTCTTTTAAATCGGGTAGTGACTTCACGTACTTCTTTAGGAAATATGACTCGTTTTTCCCCGGTTCCTTCTTGTCTAATTAGTTCGGAATATTTAAGTAAAAACCGTATGAACCTATCGGTTTGGGCGCTGTATTCAGGGTTGCGAAATGCGGCAAAAAGCTGCTTGATTTTTGGCTGAATTCTGTTCAGCCTTCTATCAGTACCTCTCAACCTGCTTTGTATGCTGTCAAAGAAATAGACCTTAGAATCGATAAGACCCAATATTGCACTATTCTCAGAATCTATTTGGGTTAGTATAAGGTTAATCGAGTTGGTTTCGGTAAAAGCGCTTCTTAGTTCTTTGTTCTTATTTTGTATTTCGGTTAAATCATCATTAACTGTTCGCAATAGCTCAAGAGGTTCTAAATGCTGAGCCAGTGTATCTTTTCTAAGTTTGCTTACGGATTCGTCAATCTGCCTGTCCAAAAAGTCTATATGTTGCTTTAATGTTGGATGATAATGTTCAAAATGAACCTCTAACCATTCACGGATGAGATCTTCTGAATAAAGTGCATTATTCAATTGATTCTTTAATTCCGAACAAATAACTTTTATTTTAGTAGGCTTGAAGCTACCTTCTAGCGTAGCCTTGACAATTTTGCAGAGGTTTAAACCATATTCTTGAAAAGAATATGTTCTGGTCTCTTCATCGTAGTTGAGAAAATACTTTTGCAGCCTCAGTATCCTCTCCTTATTGTATGCCCTTACATAATGAGTTTCTTTTTCCCTGGTAGTCATTGTCGATTCAAAAAGCCTATGGATTTCTTCACCAGAAAATCTGCCATTTTCATAGACCTTATTAATAACCCCTTCATATAGATGAACAATCACCAGCCCCTCACGTTCTTCTGGGAAAAGTTCCCGATAAGTATCTGGTTTTAAAATCTCCTCTTTAAAATTGAATATGCTCTTGTCGTCTTTCAATACTTTAAAAACATCTTAGAAATTATACTTCTTCTTGCGTTTATCAAAAGCCTCTGGGCCACCTTCTAACACATCACAAATATGCTCTTGTATACCACGCTTGTATAAAACTTCTTCTATGCTATTGTCCTCATTCATAGTATTTTCTATCGAGCCTGAAACATACTCAAAAGTAAATGCCTTGTTCTTGGTGTCTTCTCCATTTTGATTAGCCACGACAGCAAGTTCAGCGTCAGCGCCGAGCACTAAATTTGGGTTATGGGTAACTATTAGAATTTGCCTCTTCTTTTTTCGCTTGCGAAGGAATTTCACAACTTGATTGTAAATTGAACGGTTATCTAAGTCATCTTCAGGTTGGTCCACTAGAATGGGGCATTGACTATCATCTAAATCAATAAGAAGCCTAAGCAAAACGAACGACTTCTTACCAGGGGACATTTCAGAAATATCGTCATTTTGATAGGTAACTTTAAAGTCGTGCATAAACCAATTTTTAAATAGGGAGGTAATTGCTTCCCTGTTGCTCACTCCTTCTCGTTTCGGAATCTCATTATTTATAATCTTCCACGCTTCACCTTTTAGGAATTTCTTATGTTTTTCAGAATTTTCAAAGGCATACTCAGTTAGGTATTCGTAGTCCTTACTTCTGGTGGTTCTTCCATCAAAATTTTTGTTCACGTAAGACTCCTGAAAGTAGTCTTTTCGAAATTTCGTAACAATATCAAAGGATAAGTCATCATCGAACTCGGAAAGGTTTACTGCATTTTTTGCTTCCAGGTACAGAGTATAGTATTCTGTGTTGCAACTGGCTAGCAGTTCGATATTTTTTTCTATCTGACTGTATGAGATTCTGATTTCATTTTCCAATTCTTTTATGGTCAATATGGTTTTTTCCTCTCTTTCTTTTTCCTTAAGGAGATCGTTTAAGGCATTTTGGTCCTTTAATGCCTCCCTTAAGTCCGCAATCCCCTTTTCCTCACTAATTATCTCGTCATTGATTTTTTTAACTGTGGAATTCAAATCTGATATTTTCCCATTCAAAGAAGTTCTCCAATCCAATTTGTAGGAATCAAATTTCTTTTCTGCAAGTGAAGAAATTTCACTTCTTAAAGTATCACTTGTTAAGTTCTGAATTATACTTTCATTAGCATTTACTGCAATGCCCTTCAAAGACTCTAACTTGGAGATATCTTTATTAATTGAATCAACATTTGCCTGTTTTTCTTTTATTAAGTTTGTCACTCTGTTGAAGCGTTCTAAATCGTCTTTGCTTACTTTGGACTTTTGCTGAAAACTCCGGATTTCTTCTTCTAGTTTATCAATTTGTTTTGCTATACCATCTTTATCACCTAATTCCTTCTTAAGTCTGTTCTTCTCAATGTTCAGGTGGATATTTTCGAAGAGGTTTTTAATTGCCCCTTCAATTTTATCAGCAATGTTTTTCTTGTTCCCTTTCAATGAATCATACCATGATTTAAAATCTTCTTTTTGAAGTAGTACATCTAGAATTATTTCATCGATATCACTGGTAGTCTCGCCTTCATCTACGACACGATTTAGATAAGATTGGGGAATATAAATGATTCTTTTACCTGGGTTGGTCGAGGAGTTCAGATTACTTGTTTGCCCATCTTTCCATAAAACCTCAAAGCCTTGTACCGGTCTTTTGTCCTCAATTCCTGCCGATTTATTTCTTTTTTCAAACTCTGTAATATCAGCAGTTTTTGCAGTACTCCTTAATAAAATCGATTTTCCAGTAGACTTTCCACCAATAATAGTTGTTAGATTTTGATTAAACTGAATATAATCCGTTGTGAAAGAAGGATCAAGAAATCGTACTTTATCAATAACCTCGTAGATTTTTTTCTCATCTGGCTTTCTGTCTGATAGAGTTACTCTTTCTTCAGGCTCATATACGATTTGTTTTAGACCTTCAAACGTAGGATCAGCTTTTATCCAGCATATTCGATTGCCATTTTTTGTAAAAAGTTCATCGAAGGTATGTGAGTCACTACCCCAAATACATGGTTTAAGTGACTTAAATTCGTCAACATATTCTTTCTGCGAGGCATTAAACTTACCCAGCCCCCATTGAATAGTTTTAGCATTCGAAGCAAATAAACAATCTGATTTTTGAATCAAGACCTTGCGAGTTAGATGTCCTTGATTATTCCAATCAACATCACTCAAGTCTTCATCTGATGGTACTGCGGTAAGATATTTCCCCTTGAATATTGACGGTTGACTCGTTAAGAGCTTCGTGATTTTTTCATCAGAAACCACCGCATTCATCATTCCGGTATATAATGGGCTTGGATGTTGTCTGAACTGCTCATGCTCTTGTTGAAGTCTCGTTCCTAAAGCAGTAAGATTGTTAATTGTTAGTGATCGGCTCTCCCCAGCTTCTTGAGGCATGCCAGCATACATTATCCTTAATTGTTGTAAGAAATTCTCTTCGATATCTTCAATAGATATATGGTCAGAAAATATAATATGAAAATTGACTCTGTTATCTTGCACTAATTTGTCTAGCCTAAACTCTATATTTGGTAGGATTAGTATTTCCTTTATTATAGCTATTTGTTCCCTACTAAATTGTAGCTCTTTCAATTTAGCATCATTGGCCAAATATTCAGTTTTTAATTTTTTGTAGCCTTCAATGGTAAAATAATCTGTAATCCCAATTACTGCAATCTCATTATCTATAGCCCTTGTGAAAAGCTGTTTGACATATTCGTCCCAATCGGAACCGAAACCATTGTGCAAAACAGACTCAGGAGTATGCACATGTAAATCCCATTTTCTCCATTCAGAACCTTTACTGTAAATCTTATTCATAAACGAAAATATTAAGCCCATCTAGGGCAACTTTTAAAAGCCAAAATAGTTAAGGGGATATATAAAATATAGCTTGGTAAGATACAAAAAACTTGTGGGAAAATTGATTGTGAAATGTAGAAATAATATGTGTACCTAAAATGTAATTTTACCACTGGGCTATTACTTACGATCTAGCTCCTCTTATCTCCAGCTCGAACATCAAAAGCCACCAAATTAAACAATTGCCGCATCCGACTACGCACACGTACTCCATAAAGGTCTTCTAGTTCTTGGGCATTGAGATTGGTGGTTGCGTGGGTCTTGATGTTGTGTTTTAAGAAAAGTTCGTATCGGGAGAGCAAAATTTCACCCATCACATTACAGTCCTTTCCGTAGTGACGACCCATAGGTTCCACACCCAAATCGTCAAAACAAAAAGATTGTGAATTGCCATAATCATCGATGGTTTTATACCCTAAGTGGTTAAATGAAAAAGCGATGTTTCTGCACGGGATAACTGAATAAGGCCGCTGATGGGGAACAAGATGCTTCAGCAATTTCATTAAACTGGTTTTTCCACAGCCTACTGGTCCGGAGAGTAGTAAACCTTTTTCAGGATCTATGTTGAACTTGGCACAATTCTCGTAATCCCTCACAAAATAGTTGGCGAGTTTCCAAAGAATTTTTCGGTCTTCCTCATAGATTTTAAAGTGCTTACCAAAGAGCAGCTTCCCCTTTGCATTGAGATAAATAAGAATCTTGTCAAAGTCGTAGGACACATTTTTACCGTCAAACTTGCCAAGCGAATATTCCACGGCACCTTCTTGTATTTTAGAGGGGTTCACCATAGTTTTTTTCGGTACTTGTTTTCAAGTTGTCTTGATTTTGAGACAGCTGTTTATCCGTTTGCAGTTCTTTTGCCTTGAGCATCCAACTACTCGCAGTAGCATGCCAGTCGGTAATTTTCATTTTGCCACCCAACTTCCAGCCAATGGCCTGGTAGTGGTTAAAAAATTTCAGCCCTTCAAGGGCTGGCCATTCTTTCGATTTAAAAAATTCAACAACTTCAATTTCAGTTTTTGGTAACTTACGTTTAGGTATGTTTTCTTCCTGTTTATTATGGTTTGTATTAGGTACTACTACTTGTTTATTGCTGGTTTCAACCTCGTCCACAACTTGTTCAGAAGTTGTACCAAAAATGAGCATCTTAATTTTACTCCCTTTGTAGGGATTGTGTGAGGGCAGATATTTAATGTAGTTCCAATCGTCCATATTTTTTAAGCATCGATGATAAGTGGCTTTAGAGCCTATTTTGGAAAGTTGCATGATTTCCTCCCGATTTATGAAGAACAACTCAGGAAAGCGATTCAAATTCCAATACTGGAAGAGCGCCATATATAAACTTATGTGCGTAGCATTTAACCGAGAATCCTTAGCGAAGGCCTGAAAGACACCATTGAGATGTTTTATATAATTCATACATCTTTCTAGAATTTATTATGCACCCGGTTGTCTACCATTACCTTTTGAATTTCCTCTGAATCATAAAAGATAATACCACCCACTTTAGTATAAGGCAAAGTACCATTGATTCTAAGGTTTTGTAAAGTCCCTGGGCTAATTTGAAGAAGTTCCATTACCTCGTTTGATTTGAGGTAGCGTTTAAGTTTTCCCTGAGACTGCTTGGTCAAGAGGCTTTTGAATTCATCGAGCAATTCAATCTTGAAATCTCGAAGGTCGTCTGTGGTCACAATATTTGCTGGCATAGAAATAGTTTTTTGAAAGAGACCACCTCGTTGCTTTCACCCAATTTGATGGCCTCCCTACTGATTTGACTTTCGTTGTACAAAATTGAAGTGCTTTGATGGGATTTGTTCACAAGTCAAACACAACTTGTGAAAGATTTTTGTCTCATTTTAAATGTGTAGAAATAGTATGATTTGCGAGTCCAGAATAGCAGCGGGGCAATTGAATGAAATTTTAGGGATGTTTTGGAGATTCACAACATCAACACAACTTGTGAAAAAAATAAGTTAGTCATCGGCTTCCTTCATACGCTCGATGAGGCTTGATTTTAAGCGGTCTATAAAGCGGGTGCGTTCGACCAATTTTCTGCTACGTAGCTCTATGAACTTACGGTAATAATTACCCAAATCAACATTAAAAAGTGATTCACATGCAGAGGCAACTTCCTTAACACCAGATTCGCCACCTTGAATAGCACCTGAGGCTTGAAGGGCATAAACAAGCTCTATTAAATCAATTTTAGTGCCTGTCCACCGCAAATGTTGTGCTTTACCATTCACTGCGTTCCCATTGTGGGTGAAAGAATGTAGCTTCTCATTTAAGTACAAAGTGAGTTTCCCATAAGCTTTGAATTTAGCTAGGGTTAAATCTTTTGGTGTACTAAATTCCGGATCTTCTACATAGTTACTGAAACCTAATATTGGAAGTTCGTCAATTGGCTTTCTGGTAAAGTAGTTATTATCAAAATGAGTATGACTAAGTTGGGTGTATTGACCAAAATCTATATTACGCAAGAAGAATTGATTGTAAGTTTCAAGCTGTTCTTTGATGAATTTCTTTTGCCTATTGGAGGTAGAACTGGGAAAGCAAATTTCTAACTGATAAATCTTTTTATGATAAATTAATTCAACTAACGGCACTTGCTTGATTTCCTTAAAAAATTGGATTTCATCGGATTCTGATTGAAACCCCTTTTGGATAATTTCTTTTCTAAATTTCGAGAGCAATACCCTGCAAGATTGAATACTTCGACGTGACCGCTCTATAATTGAGGGAGCTGACCTTTCAATTCGGCTTAATTCTTCGAGTAGATTATCTGCCAATAATTTTAATTTCATAGTACTCCATAGAATCAGTATTTCCAACTGCATATGGAGCCAACTTTAGTAGGTCAGTTTGGAGTTTTACGAAAATCAAACCCAGAATACAGTAGGAATTGAGGGCAACCCCTCATTATATCCTTGTTTTCCACAATACTTTTTAGGTTAAAGAGTTGATTCTCAAAAATAGAGAAAGAGTGTTTTTTCAAAGCTGTGTGAAGGCGTATATATCTACGGAATAACACGTATTTTCATACGTATTACTTTTTCTTCTGACAAAATTTTTTAAGAAACTCTGTTCTGTTTTTGACCCCGGTTTTTTTGAAAATATTGGAAGCATGTTTAGACACGGTTCTTTCTGCAATAAAAAAATCATCCGCAATTTGTTTGTAGGTTTGTTTGCTTAGAATTGACATTGCAATCTCTATTTCTCGTCTCGTAAGACTTTGGTAAATCAGCTTGGTATCTTGCAACTTGGTCTTATTTTCCCGGTAAAAGGAAAAAATTTCAAATAACCTGTTCTTGTTCTCAAGAAAGTAAAGATACCTATCTATCTCGATTGCTGTGATAGCGAAAAAGGCCAAATTCATAATGGTGAAAGTAAGCCATTGATAATCTCCGATTACCGTTAATATTGGTAGCAACACTACACAGCTCACACTAAGGACAGAAAGTCTATTACGTCGTAGAATGAATCTATTGGATTTTTGAAAATGGCTAATACGTTCATGAAATACGCCTAGAAAGTAAAATCCAATTAACGCAACTGGAATGGTGAAATAGTATCTCGCAACGTCCAGCGAACCTGTTATGAAATATGGTACTAAAAAAAGACAAATGAACACAAGTCCTATTAAGATAGAAATGTTAGGAATTGACCAATAAACCCTAAGAATAATAATGTCAAATTCCTTGTACAGGTAAAAAATTAGGTAAATACAAGTTGTAATGGCCACACCATATGTGATGATGTATTGGAGGATAAAAGGTCCAGGGAAATGATCGGTCGGAAGAAAGCCACCTGTGGCATTGTAAGTTACATACAGAATACCTAAGAGAATATATCTGTTTAAACTGGCTCGTTTGAATTTAGCCCACTGAGTCAATGCAAAGCCTACTATTATTGCATCTATCAGAAGATAGAAAAAAGTTGTCCAATGTATTGAGGTGCCAAACATCATTCATCACTTTTTTACTTTTTCAAATCGTTTTTCCTGAATGTTTTTCTTCACATTGTTCCAAGGAAAAATAGATTGATGCATTGCCAAATAAACCCCCTGTTCTAAATCTGATATTTTGGTCAATGCAAATGAAAGATTTTCAAAAGCATCTGTTTTTGGGTCAGTTCCCAATATGAATGCTCCGGTCAGGACAATTGTCTTGTCAATTCTAAGTTTCCCTAAAAATTTTGCAGTTTCTACCATAGTAAGTGTACCATGAGTGATTATGACTTTTGAATATTTAGATTTTACAATTTCGGATGCTATAAGGGCTCTGTCAGCATCATTTATAAAGCGACTGTCTTTTAGGAATACCCTTTTGATATGATATTCAGGGAGATTATCTATGTGATAAAGAAGGCTATCCAATGGCATAGGAGATTCTGTGGGTACTTGATTTAAGTTATCATACTCAAACCCTTCGATAGTACCTCCAGTTGTTAAAATATAAATCATCAGATGAAAACAATTACTAAAATGTATCCTACAATTTTATTTGAGCCAATAAACCAAAGTTTCGTATTTATTAGATAGAATCAGGTAGTAATTAGTAACATACTATCCATTGTTACCAATACTTAATTGTCATACAATAGCATTCCTACACAAGAAATTATTTTAGACGCTTAGTTCAAAAAACAATCCTGATTATGAAAAAACTTATAGTACTTATATCAATCACATTTTTTAGTACTTCTCAATTTTGCGAAGCTCAATGGCTACTACGGTTGCCTGAATTGAGCAAAGAGAATCGAGTAGCTCAAACCATTGGAATAACCGAAATTGAAATATTATATCAAGCCCCAGTTGCAAGGGGAAGAAAGATAATGGGAAAATTGGTGCCGTATGATAAAGTATGGCGTTCTGGTGCTTTTGAATCTACTCTAATTTCGTTCGAACACGAGGTGTCAATTGAAGGGCAACATCTACCCGCTGGTACATATAGTTTTCATACCATTCCTTCAGAAAATGAATGGACAGTAATATTTTCTACAAATACAGAACAATGGGGAAGCTTTAGCTACAGCGAGAGTGAAGATGCCCTTCGAGTCAAGGTAAGACCTCAAAATGTAGCTACCTATAGAAATGTAATGCAGTTTGGTTTTGAAAATTTTGCTGACTATTCAACAAACATATATTTACACTGGGCAGATACCAAAGTATCTTTTAATGTAAAAGTAGACCACTTAAAGACAAGCCTTGCCTATATAAAAGACCAAATGAGAACTCTACCGGGTTATCAATGGCTTGGTACTATGGAGGCAGCTAAGTATTTAGCGACATATAATTATGAATTAGATTATGCCTTGCAGCTTATAGATAGGTCGATAAGGCAAGAAGAAAGGTTTGAAAATCTTATCACCAAATATGAAATTCTAAGAAAATTAGGGAAAATAGAGGAGGCTCAAAAGTTCTTAGAGAAAGCCAAAGAAAAGGGTGATTTCAGAAAGTTTTCCAGACATGCTCAAGGAGCTTTTCGCTATCATGCTAACCCGGAGGACGCTTTCCATATGTTTGATTTAATAATGAAAATATATCCCGTAACATGGAGGTCGTATGCAAACTATGGAGATGCCTTTGCATTTATGGAGGATAAAGAAAAGTGCCAGGAATGGTATCAAAAAGCTTGGCGTGCAGCTAAGAATGAAAATGACAAAGAACGTATTTTATCAAACGCTGAACTTTACCAGATTACAATTAAACAATGAAAGCGTATTTAAACATAAGCATCATTGCAATAATTTTTCTCTCACTGTTAAATTCATGCAAGAAAGAAGTTCCCCGGACAAAACGAGAGATGCTTACAGGAGAATGGGAGTCCAAGTATATGTATGTAAAGAAGAATACTTTTAACAATAGCGATAGCACGGTCATTGTTGATGTAAATCCTGACAACTATAAAGAAATACTTAACCTTTCGACTGCGATAGTGGATTTTAAAAAAAGGGGCTCCTTTACTGAAAAATACATTGGA
The DNA here is from genome assembly GCA_030065775.1 of Flavobacteriaceae bacterium. Classification (GTDB taxonomy): domain Bacteria; phylum Bacteroidota; class Bacteroidia; order Flavobacteriales; family Flavobacteriaceae; genus Aureibaculum. The sequence continues at coordinate 10,762 of JASJDL010000004.1, forward strand.
GTAAATGGCGATACATTATTTGAACAACAAGGTTATTGGTCATTTGTTGGAGACAGCATTATTATGAGTGTTTATAAACCCTTGAAGAGTCAATCTGTTTTGAAGTATCACATTGTTATAGAAGGTGATACGGCAAAATTCAATTCTGTAATGGATTACGATGGGGATGGAAGTGAGGATGACGAGTTTAAAGGTATTTCAATAAGAAAAATATCAAAAAAATAAGCATAGCAATAATGAAAAAATCAATTCTAAAACTATTTATAAACCTATTCCTTTTTGTTAGTTCAATTAGTCTATACAGCCAGGAGTTTGATGTAATACCTGGATACAAACCAGGACCGGCACCAGAACTTGAAAAGCTAAGTTTTCTTATCGGAAATTGGAACGTACAACCCTTTTTTAGAGAAAAAGAAACCGACCAGTGGACAAAAGGAAGGCAATCTACTTCCAAAATTACTCTAGCTATGGATGAGGGTTTTATAAAAGAAGAGTCCATGGTATATTTCGTAGATGTGCCTTGGAAAGGATTAAGCTTTCGGGGATACGATAAATTTAGCAAGACTTTCAGGATGGTATATCTTGATAACATCTGGACTTTGTTAGATGTTTATGAAGGCTTTTTTGAAGGTGAAAAATTAATATTTAGCAATGAACGAAGTGGGACGCATTATATCGTACCTGATGGTTCGGGTAATCGTGCATTAGTTAAAACAATTACCTACCCTTCACAAAGTGGGTTTACAATGGATTCTTACAGCTCATATGATAAAGGTGAGACCTGGACAAACCTTTTCAGGCTACAATACTCTGAGTCCAATTGAATAGCATTGTGTCTCACAAAAAAATATGAATCAAAGAATAGCGCATATAGCCCTAGTCATAAAAGACTATGATAATGCTATAGATTTTTACACAAAAAAACTTGATTTTGAACTGGTAGAAGATTCTAAACTAAGTGAAGAAAAGCGCTGGGTATTGATTGCTCCTCCAGGAGCAAAAGATTGTTGTATACTACTAGCCAGAGCTGTTAATGAGGAACAGGAAAAAGCCATTGGCAATCAGACCGGAGGGAGAGTGTTTCTTTTTCTGTTTACTGATGATTTCTGGAGAGATTATAACAAAATGCTGGAAAGAAAGGTAAAGTTTATTAGACCTCCTAAAGAAGAAGAGTATGGAACAGTTGCGGTATTTGAAGATTTGTATGGAAATCTGTGGGATTTACTACAGCCAAATCCTAGCAACAAGGGACTATTTATAGACAAAGCAGATTGATAGTCCTTGTTGTAATAGGATTCTATGTTCCTATGAAAGATGAGTCCCTTGTAATAACAAATATTAGTAAGGCCAAATTTATTATCAAAATATAACGCAATGAATCCACTAAAAATAATTCACGTCATTCTATTAGTAGCCATAGTTATTTTACTATCAAATTGTAATACTAAAACCCAAAATAACTCTAAAAATATACCTGAAGTTAAAATCATTGAGGTTGCCAACAATCTTAAAATTCCTTGGACAATTGATTTTACCGATGACGGCAGATTATTCTTTACCCAGAAGGAAGGAGAGATTATGGTAATGAACAAAGAACAAAGCAAAACAGATATTTGGGCCAAGTTAGCTGTAGCCAAGACAGGAACAGCGGGATTAACGGGTATGGCCATTCATCCTCAATTTATAGATAACAAATTCATTTTTGTTTATGCTGTATTTCCATACACTGACAGGGAAGATACTTTTTTTAGTCGGGTAATTCGATTTAAGGATTCATCTAATATTGGTGTGGATAAAACCATTATTCTTGATAGTCTACCAGTTTATGATACCCACTCAGGAGGCGGCCTTTCTTTTGGACCTGATGGCAAGCTTTACGTTTCCCTCGGAGATGCTGAAAAACTTGATTCCGTTCAAAGTATGTCAAGTTTAATTGGTAAAATTCTCAGAGTAAATTCTGATGGGACAATTCCACATAATAATCCGTTTAAAGATTCTCCAATTTTTTCAATTGGTCATAGAAACCCTCAAGGTTTTGCTTGGCATCCAGAGAAATCAATCTTGTTTGCTACCGAGCACGGACCTAGTGACTTTCCAGGAGAAGGAGGAAGACGCGACCAGGACGAGCTAAATGTGATTGTTGCCAAAGGGAACTACGGTTGGCCACAATATTCGGGGATTCACAATTTAGAAGGGTATTATGACCCCCTTGTCGACTGGACTCCAGGTATTGCTCCAAATGGTATTGACTTTTATATCAATGAGAAATCTAAATGGCATCACCATCTTTTTGTAGGGGGCATGAAAGGCCAGCAATTAAGGAGGGTTAAATTGAAGGAAAATACTACTACATTTGGCTGGGAGATAGTTGAAGAAGAATCACTGTTCTTAGAAAAGTACGGGCGTATAAGGGCGGTGAAAATGGGTCCGGATGGATATCTATATTTTTCAACCACAAATAGAGATGGGTTTGGGAGACGAAGAAATCTGATTAAAGAAAACGATGATAAGATTTTTAAAGTGAAATTTTATTAGTAAGTTCTTATTTTGTTGTTACGAATTATTTATGGACTATCTTCAATTACTTTTCATCATATGTGCATTCAATGGATTTTTTCTTTCGCTTATACTACTTGTACAGAAACGAGGCAATCGAAAATCTAATCATACACTTGTATTTCTTCTAATAATTATTTCTGTCTGCTTAATTGAGGTTTATCTCATGAACAGAGGGGTTTACCCATTTCATATTCCACATATATACCAGTATTCATTCCCTCTTCTTTTCCTAATTGGCCCAACATATTTTATCTATACAAGAGCCAAATTATTTGAAGAACCATATTTGAGCAAAAAAGACATTATTCACTTCATTCCATTTGTGCTCTCTTTTGCTCTTCTTTCAAATAGATATTTTCTAAGCAGTTATGAAAGAGACAGTTTCCTTAAAGACAAACTAGGTGGACAATTGTTAGTCGTAGAGGACATTAATGTTATTCTGATGATATTGATGTTATTGCAAAACGCATTTTACATTTACGTTTCGTGGCAACTACTAAGAAAAAATGAATCATTGGTTAAAAGCTATCATTCGAACTCTTCCCTTATTCAGTTTTCCTGGACAAAAAATTTAACTCTTGCTTTTCTAATATTCTTAGTAATCTATTTATGCATTTTTCTACTAATGAATATTATAAGACATTATACACCAATGATTGATTCATTGGTATTAGTGGGGCTTTCAATAATCATTCTGCTTACAGCATATTTTGCGTTAAAAAATCCAGAAATATATTTAGATGATTTTATTAAAACTGCAAAAGAGAAATATAAATATTCAGTTTTATCGCTAGCAGAGAGGCAACAATTGATCAAAAAATTGGATAATTTAATGGAATCTCGTAAACCCTACTACAAGTCAGACCTAAAGATGTCCGAATTGGCTGAAATGATGTCGTTATCCAATAACTACCTCTCCCAAATAATCAATCAAGAAAAAGGCGTGAATTTTTTTGATTATGTGAATTCCTTTCGCGTAGAAGCAGCAAAGAAAAAATTGATCGATCCTGACAATAGACATCTTACAAATTTTGCAATAGCGTATGAGGTTGGGTTTAGCAATAAAACCTCATTTCATAGGATTTTTAAAAAACATTGTAATATTACTCCTTCTGAGTTCGTAAAAGCCAATTCTTAATTTCTTTCTAGTCATTTTATTGTATTGCTATATAGATTGTTACCAATTTAGGGGTTAGCCACATGACATGTTTTGTTCTATTGAATTAGCTTAGAATTCATTAGAATAAAATGTTATGGATCGGAAAATATTAATTATCCCTCTTTTCTTTTCACTTTCTCTCTTTTGCATCATGCTGATAACACAGGAAAATTATGCTACAAACATTTTAAGGGAAGGTACAAAGTCAAATCAAGACGATGATTCAAATGGCTTTATACTAAACATGCATGAGGGAACGAGAATTAATCGGCATTTGATCAAAGTTGATAAACATGTTGGCTCTGAGAATTTAGGGCTCGGTGTATACGAACTGGCATCTGGGCTAAAAGTTCCAATTCACAAACACGAGCATGAAGATGAAATCCTTGTTATTGATGAGGGTAAGGGGATTGGTTATGTAGGGAATAAAAGTAAAGAAGTGAAGGATGGTTCCATAATTTTTATACCTAAAGGAGTTTGGCATGGGGTACATAATACAGATTCCAAGAAGATGAAAATTACTTGGATAGTGTCCCCTCCAATTTTTCCAGAATTTCTAAAAGACAAGGAACCGGGAAGTGGCGAACGGCATGGCCATATCTACAAAAAACTAAATCCAGATGAAAAGTAATAAAAATAGAAGATCGTTTATCCAAAAAATAGTCGTGTCGTTAATTGGTTTAGGCTTAATCCCAAAGACAGCTTGGTCACACTTGTCAGTCAAGAATTGTTCTACAGGTAGCGATCAGGCTGGCCCATTTTATCGCAAGGGTGCACCTACCAGGTATGATCTCACCAATGGAAAGAAGGTAGAAGGGGTTTCCCTTATAGTTTCGGGCACTATATATGATTCGGATTGTCAAACCCCAATTTCAAATGCAGAATTAGATATATGGCATGCTGGTCATAGTGGAAAATATGACAATAGTAGCACGGAATTTATGTTTAGAGGTATTATTATTACCGATGACCGGGGAAAATATGAGTTTAAAACTGTTCTTCCTGGCTTATATGACCGTCGACCACGTCATATTCACTTTAAAGTCAGGCATAAAGAATATCGTGCCTTAACCACGCAATTATCTTCCAGGGAGATAAAAGGCTTGATACTGACCCTCTAGCGATTTCATCTAAAGGTAAAAAGAGAGCTATGTCGTATAATGAGGACGTCTCTGGAAATTTGAGCATGGTATTTAACATATATCTTGATAAAAAAAGTAACCATCTATATAATGAATCTTATTAGAGCCCTAAACACTTGGATACAAACAGTTTCTCATATTTTCTTTGAAAGTGAACTTTAAAATAATAAGTTAATGAAAAACAATATTCTTTTTTTTCTCTTTTGCTTGGGAGCTATTAATATTTCATTTAGCCAGGGACAATCGTTTAACTTAGACTATTCAAAGAAGTCAGGCTCAACTTTACGTTATTATTTTTCTCAGGACGCATCTCAAAATATGCCCGCTTTCGGCGCTGGCGGTGTCGTTATGAGCGGAAGGTTTAACTATAAAATTGTCAAATCTGGAAACAAGCTTACTCATGAACTTGGTTTTGTTGATCTCTCGTCGATAATTTTTGACGCCAATAGAACGATGTACTATCAGCCAACGGATAAACTCATTGATAGTTATTTTAAGTTCAGTACAAATAGCCATGGTGGCGAAAAAATGTTCATTAACGATGGTACCTTACCTATAATTGGGAGAATTTCGCCATCTACTACCACGGAATTGAGGTTCTTTCTTCCCGAACTACCAAATAAGCCTGTAAAAGTAGGAGATAGCTGGAAGGTTGAAGAAAATTATAGCATGAAAAAAGATCAGCGGAAAGATGATGTTATCAATGTACAGGAGTCAGGAGAATTCACGATATCAGAATATATTAAGGATTATAAAGATCCAATTTCAAATGGTAATGCGTGGACCTATGACGTCTTAAAAGTTACTGGAAAAGGCACAAAAACAACAAAAACTAAATGGGGCCCGAATGAGGTCGAATTGAAAGATTATGAAACTTTCACTGGTTATTATGCACCAAGTGAAGGGATTTGGGTGTCTTTTGAAGTGAAAGCTGCAGGCACTGCTGGAAACATGGGTATTATGGGATATACAAACAAGTATATTTACTGGCCCCCTTCAGAAAAATAATAGTTTGGAATTTTCATGTAGATTGGTTCGTGTAGTTTTAAATTAAGCGAGAAAGTCATTTGATTTTCTCGCTTCACCAATTTTCAGAATTTAGATATTCATCTAACACATATATTGCAAAGAACAAGTAACCACATTCTAATTTAGAATGATAATTACTTATTTTGTTCTATGAAACTCGCTAGACTTTTTGCCCTTGTTTGAACTTTCCTTATGCCATTAGTTGTGTACACGACGATTAAAGAAAAAGAAGTAATTATTCTTCGATTGAAAGGTAAATTTCAAGGTTGGTTGTTCAATAATTAATGATAGATGGTTACTAGGAGGGTTTATAGGAATATATAAGGGCCTTGATAATAAGTACGCATCTTGGAATACCTATATTTTATGATTTAACGAAGTCGCCAGCAAATAGAGAAGACTCCTTTTGTCCTTAAGAATTAATCTAATTGTTATCCAGGATAGCATTTGTTTGACTAACTTGATAAAGGATTAGTTTGGTAATTTGATTATTGGTCATTTAAGCAGTTTACTCCTTGAAAAAAATTGAGAATACGGAAAGAAAACTTGAATTAGATAACAAAAAAAATTGGGAAAATGACTGTAAAACAATCCCCCAAAGTTTCTAGATGATCTTTGGGGGATCTGAGCTATTTGGGACATACCCAAATAATTCTCACATTATACAACAAAAAACAATCATGGTTGGGTAGATACTTCCTGCCTATTTCTTTTTTTAACATTCACTAATCTTTTGACAATTAAACCTAAGGCAGTAAAGATTACTGCGTAGATATACCAGTAAATTGGTGGAGGAATAGAGAATCCAATTCTATTGACAACCGCGACCAAAAATGCATAGTCAACAGCACCAATGACCAAGGCATTAAGTAAAAAACCATCAAGACGACCTCTTAAGTTGTAAATCAAAGCAATTACAATCGCAAAAATGCCAAAAAAAAGCATGTTATAATGATGTTGCTCCAGAAGCCCTACGGCTAACTGTTCATTTTCAGCACTCCAACTTGCGTTCGGAATAATTTGATTTATGAAGGCCTGGTCCCCGCCTTTACTTAATGCGTTGAGAGGGTCGTAACCTACTTTTATATGTATCCAGCCCCATCTGATATACCAAAACACACCAATTGCGTTTAAAGCATAGTACAGGTAGGTAAAATAGTTTTCTTTTATTATCATTTGAGCATTCCTAATTGGTTTCTTAGCCATAATTTCAAAAATCAAAACTCAAATGTATAGATGTCGCAAATATTCTTAAACTAGATTTAACTAATATCAGGTACTATTGTAAAGAGTGTTACTTTTTTTTATAGGCAAATTATTTTCCAAGTACTATCCGATTTTGTTTAAGCTAATTCATTAGCTAAAGACTAACCCTTGATTCCTTGGGGAACAACCTTGATGTGTTACGATACTAAGGTTTTATGCCAGGCAAGAGAATTAAACGAAACTTCATTTCTTTAAGTCAACTGCCATAGAATAGTAGATGAGATTATCGATTACTTGTTGTTTTCTCAATAATAGAATTGTTCAACTTCTGCCTTAAAATTTCCATATCTTCACTTATTTTTTTATCCAGTACTCTGGCATAAATCTGTGTGGTTGCCAGCTTGGTATGCCCCAAAAGTTTCGACACAGTTTCGATGGGCACTCCGTTGGAAAGTGTGACTGTTGTAGCAAAAGTGTGCCGTGCCATATGAAAAGTCAGATTCTTTTTGATACCCACAGCATCTGCAATTTCCTTTAGGTACAGGTTGATTTTTTCATTGGTCAATACTGGCAATAACGTACCAGACACCATGGTAACAGCGTGTTCAGCGTATTTTTCTAAGATGGTTTCTGCTTTATCCAGCAATGGCACTTTCACTGGAGTTTTTGTCTTTTGACGCTTGGTAACTATCCAGCGACTTCTATCCATTCCCAATACAATATTATCTGATGTCAGTTTTATGATATCCGCATAGCTAATACCGGTATAGCAGCTAAAGACGAACAAATCACGAACTCTGTCCAATCGCTCTAAAGGAAACGTATAGGTTTCTAAATTGGACAACTCATTGACACTTAAAAACTCACGTTGTTTGGATTCATAAGTTGGTTTCCATCTTATGAAAGGGTCTTTTTCTATCCATTCCAGATGATAGGCAAGGGTTATAATCTTACGCAGTCTTTGAAGATGTTTCATAACAGTATTGTGACACATTGCCTTTGGGTGGCCAACAGGGTAGTATCCAACGAGAAAGGTTTCAAAGTCAGAAATAAACTTATAGTCTAGCTGTCTCAAATATATGTCCGTGGTTTTAATTTTCTTTTTTAGGTAACGATTGATGTAGTTCTCTGTCACCTCAAAGTTTCTAATGGTTCCTGCAGCTAGGGTATTCTCAATCTTCCGATTGTGATACGCGAGAATTTCCTGTAAGGTTTTGGAGTTATCATCTTCACCGTTATACTTGGCTTTGATAAGTTGTGCTGTAATGAGCTCTCCATTATATTTTAGCTCCTGGTAAATATCATATAACCTGACTCGCACCGATTCAATATGGTTGTTGATTTCTCTTGCGATAGCAGAATTCCCGAAAGCCTTTTTTGCCTTATTATCCCAGCGTTCAACTTCGATTTTACGTTTTAATCCTAGATTGGTTCTTCGACCATCTACAGTTACTCTGGCAAATAATTCTGCCTTACCATCAGTGATACGTGATTTGTTAATCCAGAACAGGATTGTGAATGTGTGTGAAGACTTCATAGTTGTCATCTTTAAGGTTAAACAATAAGATGAAAGTCAAATCAACTATGGTTTGTGTTTTTGAATAATCGTCAACAACTGTTGACGATTAAAAATCTGTTGACCGATTTGTTGACGTTTGAAACCAAATCAATTCAAATAAAATGATAGTCCAAAAACAACGAAACCTTGCAAATCATAGATTTTGCAAGGTTTTAGTTTTAGTCGGAGTTTCCTCCCAGTGACCTCGGCAGGATTCAAACCTGCAACCTTCTGAGCCGTAATCAGATGCGCTATTCAGTTGCGCCACGAGGCCATTTCAATTTCGGGATGCAAATATATTTCAATTTAAACTACTAACAAAATAAACCTAAGAATTAATTACTTCTCTGGCAAGAATTGATCTGAACGACATAGTGGCAAAATTGCACGCTGTAATTTTATTATGGAACTATCTTTCTTGACGGAAGTAAAATAAATAAAGGACTTTACCACAAGAGTGGTGATCACGGATTAATCCAGTGCACGTAAGGTAACAAAAGAGCGCCATCCAATAATCGCTAATTGTAACTTGGATGCCTTTGTTATATCCAATCTTTTCTTAGTAAAGCTTGGTAAAATAGCTTTGTTTAACTTCGCTAACACCTTAAAGAGTTGTTTCTTCATAAAACAAACATACAAAAGAAAACTCTTGTTCCTTTATAATTTGGAAACAAGAGTTGCAATCTGGTTGATTTATCTATGGTTTTAAACCATATTTCTTTCTCATAGCATTAAGGTCGTTGTCAGTACTCTTACGCGTACCTAGAACAAGTTAATAAGCACCTCAATGAGGTAAATAATTAATACAATCATAGTTAGTAGTTAGATTTAGTTGTTATTTGGATTTCAAGTCTAGGAAGTTTTCTGGAATTAGATTTAAAAAAATCAAAAAATCGACGCATTTGCCTATCAAATTTTAATTTTATTGATTTTTAATTCCCACAAGTGTAAGAGCATTATCTACAATTGGCTTATTATCTTTAATTGAATATGTTTTTTTACTAAAAAATTATAACAATTGTAGTAGCTTTTTTAGACATTTTTCGCTGAATTGATTAAAAACCGTCTTTTTTTACCTTATTTTTTGCCGTTTCATCTTTCAAATGAATTTTTTGTATCAATTTTGGCGCAATAAAAAGCCTCACTATTTATGAAATAATGAGGCCTTACTTGAATAAATAATTAGGCTAGTTTTTCTTCTTTTTTTTGACTTCTTTTTTTACTTCCAGCGTCTTAATTTTATCCTTATCCATTTTCTTCAACTCCTCTTTGGTCACTTTTTTTCCATTAACGATATAAGTAATCGTCGCATTCGGGTCATCTTCATCTTCAATGAGAATAAAGTCAGACTGGTCGCCTTTACCCCGAATTTTTATAATTTCTTTTTTGGTCTCATTGCCATCGTCATCAACTTCAACAATAATCTCCTTACGTCTTTTCATCTTCTTATGCTTACCATCTTTACTTGTCCAGATATGTACTTCAGCATCACTATCATGATCACCATCAGATTCAATATGTATAACGTCCTCAGTTTGACCTTTTCCATCCCTTTTAATGATGAATTTCTTGTCACCGGCCGTTCTAAAACGATATGCATGCGTCGAACCATGGGTGGCACCGATGGAAAGGCTGTTGTTTTCACTGTCATAAGCTATTTTTATTGGCTTGATGGCCTGATCATTATCCGCCGCATAAGATGCCGACGATTTTCCGTTATCAGCTTTAGCGTCAACTTTAATTGCTATAATCTCGTTATCACTATTCCTTTTAATCCCTGAAAAGGTGACCTTAAGACCTTTTTCCGCAAATTCATCTTTAAGATTGTTTAAGTCTTCCCTAGAAGCCTTTTTCGAGATGATTAATTCTATAATTTCAGATGCTACTTTTATGATCTGCTTATCATCCGCGGTTTGTGCTATCGTTTTTGTATTAAATGCTAGTAAAAAAGCCACTAGCAGGGGGACAATCAATGCGAATTTCCATTGATGATTGTGTTTTGATTTTTCTTTGTGTAACATATGAATTCGTTTTTTTAAAAGTGAATTATAAAAATTGTTTACGAGCACCAGTTGATAATCGTGAACACTCGTTTTTACCAAGAGTTGCTGGTAGCCTTTTTTGTCAGCAACTTGTTGTTGTGTTATTTCGTCGGTAATAAACTCCAAATTTTGTTGAAGTTCTTTTCTGTATAGCCAGATAAGCGGATTGAACCACTGAAAAATAGCAAAGAGCTGAATCATTATTGTGTCGATTGAGTGGAGATGCCGCACATGTACTTTTTCATGTATGATGATTTGCTCAAGTTCTTCTTTTTTGAATTGATCAGGATTGTATACGATACAGTTGAAAAAGGAAAATGGCGAAACTGACGTAGCCGTTTCTACGAATAAAAAACCGTTTTCTTTCTTGATAAGACACTTTAATAAAAGCAATAAGAGCGAACCTAACTGAAATAAAAACTGAATAAGTAAAATAGCAATGCCAAGTGCATAGCCATAAAAGAGGACCTGATAGATATCAAGAGATGCTTCCGGACTTACTACTATCGACTTTGGTCCGGCGGATTCGTTAATGATATATGGGGTACTCGATACTACTTGAGTTGCCTCTACATATTTCGTAACAACCACTAAAGGCAACACTACTGAGAGTAACAATCCCGCTAAAAAGAACCAGCGAATATTCTTGAAATAGGTCTCATTTTTTAAAAAGAGCATATAAAACAAATAGAAAATGCTGATAATGGCCGATGATTTTAGAATATATTCCATAACTACTGATTCTTTTTTTCAATGAGTTCAATAATTTCTTTCAGTTCATCAATACTTATTTTTTCTTCCTTGGCAAAGAAGGAAACAACGTTTTTATAAGAATTTTCAAAATAATCACTGATGGTCTTTTTCATGTAAATTTTTTTATAGTCTTCCCTCGAAATGGCAGGATAATACTGGTGTGTCTTTCCATAGGCATAGTGCTTCACATAACCTTTAGTTTCCATATTTCGTATAATAGTAGAAATAGTATTATAGTGAGGTTTAGGATTGGGAAGGGCAGCAAGAATTTCCTTCACAAATGCCTTTTCAAGTTTCCACAGAACCCGTAAGACTTCTTCTTCTTTATTGGTGAGTTTTTCTTTCATTTGTATCTTATTAATTTCTTAACTTTTCAAGGATGTTTTTCGTAGACTCTGAATCTGGGTTTAGTTGAAGCGCTTTTTCATAGGCCGAAATAGCTTCAGCTGTTTGCTTATTTCGCAAAAGCCCTTCACCATAGCTATCCCAGCAATTTGCGACATCAGGGAATAATTGGGTATTTAATTGAAAGATTTCAATTGCTTTCAAAGGATTATTTGCCTCATAAAGATATGCATAGCCGAGCATATTTAAAATGATGTCCTTAGGATCGGTCGGGTGAAAATTAGTAATCAACTCTTCAAAGTGTTCTTTGATATATTGAGAGCCATGTTTCTCGAAGTTTATGCGTACGTTCTGAATAGCTGGAAGTTGCGGATTATTAGTTGTTTCTCCTCTATGAATCCTCAGTAGATCCAAGGCTATCAGTTCTGCGACTGGTTCGTCCATATTAGCAAATACGATAATGGTCACGTCTTCACTTAAAATTTGGTACAGGGCAGTGTTAAAACCATCAAAACCCCCAAAGGCACCGGTTGCTTTACCCGAGGGGAGTTCATTTAAGTATTTGAACACTTCATCCTTGGACTTCATGGATGCAGATACAAGCAATGTGTCATTGTAATAGGAACGATAAAATCTCATGATGTCTTCGGTGGTTGACAAGAAACCGCCATCTGGATTGGGCAAATCCTGTATAGGAGCACTTTCTTTAAGCTGGCCAAGAGGTGAAAAATAGTAGCCTTTAGCAATAACCGAATCAAGACCCACAAAATGATGAAGATATGTATGCTTTAAATTTAATGGAGTTAGAATTCGTTCTTTTACATTTTCAAAGTAAGACTTATTGTCTGAAACTTTTTCTATGATTGCACCTAAAATAACATAACCCAGGTTTGAATATTCTTGCTCTTCACCGGGTTCAAAAAGTAATTCAGATGACTTAGAGCGTTGAACAATGGCATCTAAAGTTCGTTCACTTCGTGGAAGATCAAAATAATCAGGAGTGTGATAATCTCCGAAACCTGATTCATGATTTAATAGATGCCTTATTGTTATCTTTCTGGCATCCGCGTCCTTAAAGCCTTTAATATGATCTGTTAAAAGGTCATCAAACCTTAGTTTACCTTCAGCTATTAATTGCTTAACAACAACTGACGTAAAGGTTTTATTCATAGATCCGATGTCAAAAAGTGTAGTCAGTTCATTGGGTCTCGATGTGCTTCTATCGGCAAGACCGAATGCTTTGTGATACAGCATATTCCCTTCTTTCGCGACAAGAACAATTCCAGAAAATATATCGAGATCGATATAGTTTTGAATCATGGAATCGGCCCGTTGTGCGAATTGCCTGTGAAGAGAAGCAGAATCAACTATTTCCAAGCTCTTATGATGCTCATTTTTACACGCAAACAAACAGATTGCTATTAGTGATATAAAAATCTTTACAGTTGTAGATATCTTCATGCACTTAACATTATTTTTACTACCCAAACATATAACTATTTTTATAGTTATACAACTATTAATATAGTTATTTAACTAAAAATTAAGATTTCAAATCTTTAGTACCGGGTCAATCTATTTTAAAATTTATATTTGCCCAAAATATATCTATGAGCATACTTTACATTGTTTTAGGATTGACTTTCTTAATACTTGGTGGTAATTGGTTACTGAAAGCGGCGGTGGGATTATCATTGCAGTTGAGTATTCCTAAAATAGTTATAGGTATGACCGTGGTATCTTTTGCTACTTCGGCACCCGAATTAATTGTGAGTATAAATTCTGCTCTAGATGGCGCTACAGGACTGGCCATAGGTAATGTCATCGGCTCAAATATTGCCAATCTCGGACTAGTGCTCGGAGTAACAGTTATTTTAGGAAGCATAGAAGTGCAGAGAAGTTTTTATATCACAGATTGGCCGGTCATGATGATCGCATCGGTCATGTTATACTTTTTTATAACAAAAGATGCATTAATTGAGCGCTATGAGGGCATAATTATGTTCGCCAGCTTAATTGCTTTTTTAATCTATCTATTGCGATTTCAAAAACCTGCTGTTGTCGATGAAATGCCTGAAGATGACGAGTTATTACCGCTCTATAAAATCGTGTTGTTTTTGTCTATCGGCGGACTTGGACTCTGGGGAGGTTCTGAGTTACTGATCAGGGGGGCTGTTTCATTGGCGACAAGCCTCGGTGTAAGTGACGCAATTATCGGGGTAACCATAGTTTCTGTTGGTACAAGTGTTCCAGAACTGGCAGCATCAATAATTGCTGTATTAAAAAAGGAAAAAGCTATTTCATTGGGAAACCTTATCGGATCCAATGTATTTAATATCCTCGCGGTCTTAGGCATTACATCAATGATCTTACCTGTAGAAGTCAAACCAGACGGAATGAGTTTGATCACTAATGATATCTACTGGATGCTCGGTATATCCTTTTTAATATTGCCACTGGTGTTTTTACCCCGGGGTTTACGACTGAACTGGCGCGATGGTATCGTTTTATTAGGCATATATGTGACATTCGTCTACTTATCATTTAATTAAACCAAAAAAAGCCAGCTGATAAGCTGGCTTTTTATTTTATTGAATCCTAAAGTTTATGCCGGTACGGCAACTTCAGCGGCTTTTACGGTTTGAACAATTCTACCCGCAACTTTGTATGGATCTGCATTTGAGGCAGGACGTCTGTCTTCCAGCCATCCTTTCCAGCCACTTTCTACAGTTGCGATTGGAATACGGATTGAAGCACCTCGATCTGAAACACCATACGAAAATTCGTGTATTGATTGTGTTTCATGCAAACCAGTCAAGCGCTCGTCATTAAATTCACCATAGACAGCAATATGTTCTTCGGTAACAGGTCTAAAGGCTTCACAAATTTTTTCATAAACATCTTTAGAACCGGCAGTTCTCAATGTTGAATTCGAAAAGTTAGCGTGCATACCAGAGCCATTCCAGTCACCTTTAACCGGTTTCGGGTGGTATTCAATATAATAGCCATATTTTTCTGTTAATCTGTCCAATAAGTACCGAGCTGCCCAGACCTGATCACCCGCATTCTTAGCACCTTTGGCGAAGATCTGGAACTCCCACTGGCCACAAGCTACCTCTTGGTTAATTCCTTCAAAATTAATACCCGCTGCTAAACAAAGATCGGCATGTTCATCAACAAATTCTCTTCCATGGGTGTTTCTACCTCCAACTGAACAATAGTATAATCCTTGTGGGCCCGGATATCCACCTACTGGGAATCCTAAAGGTAATTGGGTGTGGGTATCCATAATAAAATACTCTTGCTCAAAACCAAACCAAAAATCATCATCATCATCGTCAATCTTTGCTCTTGCATTTGTTGGATGAGGCGTGCCGTCGGCATTTAGAACTTCAGTAATTACTAGATATCCATCCTTACGCACCGGATCCGGAAATATTGCCACCGGCTTTAATAAACAGTCTGAAGAATTCCCTTCTGCTTGTTGCGTAGATGAACCATCAAAAGACCAAACAGGGCAATCTTCTAATTTACCACTAAAATCTTTTTCAATTTTAGTTTTACTTCTCATATTTTGGGTAGGAAAGTAACCGTCTAACCAAATATACTCTAGTTTAGCTTTGCTCATAGTATAAATTTTTATATAAACAGTGCAAAAATGAGTATTTTTATTTAAACATTAAAATTTTGAGGGGTGATTTTAATAAAATTGTTATTTTTTTATTTTAACCCCCTATTTTTTATGGGATGTATAATAGAAACTAATAAAATTGTTATTTTTATACCCGAAATTTAATAACTAAAAATGTCTAGAATACGATTTGATGCGCTAAATGAAGCATCCAAAAGAAAACCCATAAAGGTTAAGGAAAAAGGCAGGAGGTCGGAAACGTTTGGTTCAAATGTGTTTAATGAGCATGCTATGCGGCAATACCTCACAAAGGACGCATTTACAAGCGTGAAAGATGCTATTCAATATGGAACAAAGATCGATAGAAAAATAGCTGATCAGATAGCTGCCGGAATGAAAGATTGGGCTTTGTCCAAAGAAGCGACTCACTATACACACTGGTTTCAACCTTTGACCGGAGCAACAGCCGAAAAACATGATGCTTTCTTTGAACCTATGGCCGGTGGCGGTGCCATGGAAAAGTTTGGAGGCGATCAACTGGTGCAGCAGGAACCAGATGCCTCAAGTTTTCCCCACGGCGGAATTCGCAATACGTTCGAAGCGCGTGGGTACACGGCTTGGGACCCATCTTCTCCAGCCTTTATCTATGGAACAACATTATGTATCCCCACGGTATTTGTTTCCTACACTGGTGAGGCTTTAGATAATAAAGCTCCGCTATTACGCGCTTTGCAAGCAGTAGATCACGCAGCTACGGCCATAGCCAAATATTTTGATAAGAATGTTACGAAGGTCAATGCTACTTTAGGTTGGGAGCAGGAATATTTTTTAATAGATACCGCACTCGCTGCATCAAGGCCGGATATTACCTTAACGGGAAGGACTTTGCTTGGTCACTCTCCCGCTAAAGGACAACAACTAGATGACCATTATTTTGGATCGATCCCTTCCAGGGTCATGAGTTTCATGCGAGATTTAGAACAAGAATGTATGTTACTCGGAGTTCCGGTAAAGACACGGCACAATGAAGTGGCACCTAATCAATTTGAATTAGCACCCATTTTCGAAGAAGCAAATCTCGCTGTTGACCACAATTCATTACTTATGGATGTTATGGAAAAAGTAGCCCAGCGCCATAATTTTAAGGTACTATTCCATGAAAAACCATTTGCCGGAATTAATGGATCAGGTAAGCACAATAATTGGTCCCTGGCAACTGATACAGGTGTTAACCTGTTAAGTCCGGGTAAAACCCCGATGAAAAACCTGCAATTCTTGACCTTTTTCGTAAATACGATAAAAGCAGTTCATAATAATGAAGAACTCATACGGGCCTCTATTGCGAGCGCGAGTAATGATCATCGCTTAGGTGCAAATGAAGCCCCACCGGCCATAATTTCTGTTTTTATTGGCTCACAGCTTTCCCAAGTGTTAGATGAGTTAGAGAATGTCACCAAAGGAAAACTATCACCTCAAGAAAAGACAGATCTCAAATTGAACATTGTAGGTAAAATCCCTGAAATTCTTTTAGACAATACTGATAGAAACCGAACTTCGCCATTTGCTTTTACAGGGAATAAATTTGAATTACGCGCAGTAGGCTCATGGACCAATTGTGCAGGGCCGATGACGGTATTAAATACGATTATCGCTAAGCAGCTCAAGGATTTCAAAAAGGAAGCTGATCTCTTAATCGAGAAGAAAAATCTGAAAAAAGACGAGGCTATTTTTAATGTACTCAGAGAATATATCAAAGCCTCAAAGAAGATCCGTTTTGAAGGGGATGGATACGGTGAAGCCTGGGAAAAAGAAGCAAAGAAAAGAGGATTGAGTAATCACAAAACAACACCGGAGGCATTAAAAGCGAAAATCTCTAAAGAATCGATCATACTTTATGAAGAAATGGACGTTATGAGTAAGATTGAGGTACAGGCGCGTCACGAAATTGAATTAGAAGAATACACCATGCGCATTCAAATTGAAGGCAGGGTAATTGGAGACATTGCTAGAAACCATGTGATTCCAACAGCAGTTGGCTATCAGAATACCTTAATCGAAAATGTTAGAGGGTTAAAGGAAATTTTTGGTGCCGGTTTCAAAAAACAGGCAAAAGAACAGATTGAACTGATCGAACAGATTTCGCATCACATCGCTGAGATTAATTCTAAAGTGGAAGCCATGATTCAAGAACGTAAGAATGCAAATAAACTTTCTGGTCAGAAGGCCGCTGATGCCTACTGTAATAAGGTGAAACCATATTTTGAAGAAATACGTTACCACTGCGATAAGCTCGAAATGATGGTTGATGATAACTTATGGCCACTGACCAAATACAGGGAATTATTATTTACCCGATGAGTTTTGGTTAAAAAAAATTAAATCCCGCGTAAGCGGGATTTTTTTATCTTTAGAAAAAATAAAAATACACTAAAATGAAACGACTTCTTGCCATCACTATGACTTTTTTATGTATCAACGTTTATGGTCAAAATGCCAAAATCGATAAAATGATTGATGCAGTAGAATCCAAGGTTATTGAATGGCGACGTGACTTTCATCAGAATCCTGAATTGTCAAACAGGGAATTTAAAACAGCAGAGAAGATTGCAAAGCATTTAAAAAGTTTAGGTCTCGAAGTTGAAACAGGCATTGCCCATACGGGTGTGGTTGGAATTTTGAAAGGGAGCAAACCCGGGCCAGTCATTGCACTGCGTGCAGATATCGACGCCCTACCGGTAACTGAAAGAACACCGGTTTCATTTGCGTCGAAAGTAAAAAGTATTTATAACGGTATAGAAACCGGAGTGATGCATGCATGTGGTCATGATACCCATATTGCCATTTTAATGGGAACGGCAGAAGTGCTGACAAAAATTAAAAAAGACTTGAAAGGAACTATAAAGTTTATCTTTCAACCTGCAGAAGAAGGAACTCCGCCGGGGGAAAATGGAGGGGCAAAAATGATGGTAGAAGAAGGCGTACTTAAAAACCCTGATGTAGATGCTATTTTTGGCTTGCATATTAGCGCCGGTATGACCGTTGGCAATATCTCTTATAAGCCTGCAGGGATCATGGCGGCGTCACAGCGCTTCGTGATTAAGGTAAAAGGAAAGCAAACACATGGTTCACGGCCTTGGGGAGGTATTGACCCGGTGGTAATCTCTGCGCAAATCATTAACGGACTGCAAACTATTGTTAGCCGGGACACTGAGTTGACAAAAGAAGCGGCAGTAATCTCCGTAGGCTTAATTCGAGGTGGCGTTCGAAATAATATTATTCCTGAGGAGGTTGAAATGATCGGTACCATCCGTACGCTAGATTATGATATGCAGAAAAAGCTGAATGATGAAATGAAGAAACGGGTTCCGGCAATCGCTAAAGCCTTTGGTGGTGAAGCCACTATCGAAATCGACAAAGGATATCCGATTACTTATAATGATCCAAAGTTAACAGCCCAGATGCTACCTGCTCTGCAAAAAGCGGCAGGTAAAGAACAGGTGCATTTGATTAATGCCATTACGGGAGCAGAGGACTTTTCGTATTTTCAAAAAGAAGTACCGGGATTGTACTTTTTCCTCGGCGGGAAGCCGGCTGATGTCAAGCCAGAAGATGCAGCATCACACCACACACCGGACTTTTTCATCGATGAAAGCGGATTAAAATTAGGGGTACAAACGTTTGTAAACTTGACTTTAGACTACATGAATGCAGCGACTGAATAAGGTTTGCTTTATCAGGTACTACATTCAGAAAACGAACACTTACGGCTAATGCTAATTTAGTATTGCCTGTAATGTTTTATTGATCGGTTTACTTGTAACTCTTGGAGAGCACGCCATTTTTCCATTCGCCAATCTGTTCTTTATTGGTCTTGCCATTTTTGTAATAGCCTAAGCCATCTCTATTATTATTTCTGTATTGACCGGCATAATAGCTTTTATCCTTCCAAAAGAAGAAAGCATTTCCATCAAATGAACCATTTAATGAAAATTCACCAAAATAGATATTTCCTGAAGCATAGGTATATCGGCCCAACCTTCTTTTACCATTAATGAAGAACCCCTGAAATGTATCTCCGTTCGTCCATTTAAATTTACCATAGCCATTTTGGCAGTTACCTGCAATGCAACCTGTGGTGCTATTTTTATTGGTGAAGAAAGTGTGTTTATTTTTTAAGGTACCATTTTCCCAATAGCCATAGTTATATTTATTATTCAGCTCTTTTTTCTCACCATACCCAGTGATCTTGCCATTGGTCCATTCTCCTTCATATTTCGTGTTATTCTTCCAAAGGTACTGTCCAAAACCGTGACGAATATTATTTCTCCAGTTGCCGAAATACTTATCGCCATTTTTCCATACATAACTGCCGTAACCATTTTTCTGTTTGTTTGAGAAAAAACCTTCATAACTTCCATTATCATAGACATATTTTCCCCAACCTTCAGTACAATTACCTTTTATACAACCTTTAGCAGTTGAGTTCACTGATGTTAACCATGCATCCTGTGACTTGTCTTCCTTCCATTGACCATCATAGGTTAATTTGCCCTCTAGATTGTAGAATTTACCCGCCCCATCTCTTTTACCTTCTTTCCACATTCCAATATATTTTCCATCCGTATAATATTTCGTGCCAAAACCACCTAATGTACCATTGATATAATTTCCTTCATATAAAAGATTTCCAGATTTATCATATTCTTTACCATACCCATTGAATGTCCCATTTTTATTTTCACCTACATGCTTTGCACCTGACGCAAAATAGTACGAACCATTGCCGTCTCTTTTATTATTTTTATAGGTGCCGACGTAACGATCACCATTTGGCCAATTCATAGTTCCTTGCCCCTCTCTTATTCCATTTTTATATTGGCCAGTATATGAACCACCATTTGTAAAAAATTCAGTTCCTTTTCCGTCTTTTACTCCTTTTTTCCAATTTCCTTTATATATCAATTTACCGTCATTACGATCGTAAGATTTTCCATAACCATTCAATTTTCCACCGTAAAAAACACCTTCAAAAGAGAGCTTTCCCATAGCATTGTATTGCTTACATTGCCCGTTAGCAATATTATTTTTAAATACACCTATAATTTTGGTTCCATTTTTATAGAAATAGGTCCCTTGCCCGTCTAAAAGTCCACCTTTAAAGGTGCCTTCATAACTGTCACCATTTCCATAGGTTCTTTTCCCAAAGCCATTTTGGCAATCACCTGAAACGCAGGACGGTTTTACTTCTTGAGAATAAAGATTTAAGGTAGCTAGTACAAGAGATAAAAATAAGAGCTGATATTTTCTCATAGCTGGTTGCTGTTAATCTTTTGAAATAGGGCTGAATTTTAAAGTAAATTCTGTAATAATGCATTGATAACCAACTCTTAAAATTAATAAATTTAATTTATTTGCCATAAGTTTTAGCAATTAATTAATATGAACACTACATTCTTTAATCATTATATTTGCAGCATTAAATAGCATTTAATGGGATTTTTTAACTTTAGACAAGAATTTGGTGACGTGCAAGCCTATTTAGAGAAAGGAGCCATAGTTTTAGATGTGCGAACCGAGGCAGAATATGAAGAGGGGCATGTTGAAGGCTCTAAACATATTCAATTAGATTTTATTCCAGATCATATAGAAGAAATAAAAGCATGGGGTAAACCTGTTATTACTTGTTGCAGGAGTGGTGCCAGAAGTGGTACTGCTGAAGAATTTTTAGCAGAGCACGGTATAGATGTCATCAATGGAGGCCCCTGGGAAAATGTAGATCAGTATGTGGAATAAATGGTATTTCCGCTTATTCTGGTCTGTATCGAAATAGTGTCAAGAAATTTTTAAAACTTCATAAATGGAAATGCTTTTTGTAGTCTTTCCATTTTTTGTTTTTGAATAGCAAGAAACTTTTGGTGCTGCTCTGAATCAGGACGAAAGGGTTTGTGCAAATTCCCTTTTTGAATGTTATCAACTTCTGACATGGTTGGTTTGGCCTTGTCAGAAATCCAAACCAATTGAAATTTTTCCCAGATGTAATCAATCGCAATTTGACTGGGATGGATCATATCTTCGTTATAAAAACGATAGTCACGTAATTCATCCATCATAAGTTCATAACCAGGGAAATAATGAATGTTATTTCTTGGATCAACAACCTGGTGAACTCCTGAGATCAAATGTGCTTTACTCTGATTGTTTTCTGTGATCCCGTCCTTTAAATGACGAATAGGTGACACGGTTAGAATAATAGTTACTTTCGGGTTTAAACTGCGAATCAACGAAATAATCCCTTCTAAACTTTCGGTAATTTCATTAACGGATAATAATTCTTTCGAAAAC
Organism: Flavobacteriaceae bacterium; assembly: GCA_030065775.1. Classification (GTDB taxonomy): domain Bacteria; phylum Bacteroidota; class Bacteroidia; order Flavobacteriales; family Flavobacteriaceae; genus Aureibaculum. Next base: position 32,528 of record JASJDL010000004.1, read on the forward strand.
TCCTTTTGTGGCACTTTATGGCAATTCGCGACGATGTTATCAGTTGCGATATGTCTGTAGACCCAAGCAGTACCTAAAGTAATGATAATATGAGTCGATTCATTGATCTGTTTATATGTTGATTCAACAGATAAGTTCAGATCATGAATCAGTTGCTCCATACTAGAATTATTGAGTTTAGAATGAACTTCAAAACTACTCCACTGCTCATTGAACCGAAAGAGATCAGGTTCACCATATTTTTTCTCGTTAATAGCATTTGTGATGAGGTTTTCGATAGCCCTAGGATGAAATAATATTCCGAACGGATTGATAAGGTTTTGAAATTTAAAATAGTCAAGCTTTACTCCAATATTTTCTGCGAAGCATGATCCCAGCAATAGCAGTTTTGAATCGTAATCGATTTGATGCTGCTGTTGCGGCTCGAATGGAATATGGGTTTGGAGCTGCATTATTAATGTTCAGATCATTCCTGTGAAAGCATGAATCCATAATTTTTGAATTTATGATGATTCCGCGTCAAGTGTAGAATGACAATTATTTTAAATACTCTTTTGCTTTTACTAGAGCTTCCTTGATTCCGTCAGGGTTTTTGCCACCGGCAGTTGCATAAAAGGGTTGTCCGCCGCCGCCGCCTTGAATAAGTTTACCCAATTCGCGCACGATAGTTCCGGCATGCAATTTCTCACCGGCGATATTTTTTGAAATGAAAACAGTCAACTGTGCTTTTCCATTCGTTTTTGAGCCGGCGATAAAAAACAGGTCATTAATTTCACCACCTAACTGAAATGCCAGGTCTTTAATAGCGCCTTGGTCTAATGCTATTTCAGTAGCTATAAAATTAATCCCATTTATAGACTCCACATTGTTTTTTAGATCACTTTTCAACGAAGAAGCCTTGTCTTTCATGAGCGCTTCAATTTCTTTCTTAAGCTGAATATTTTCCTCTTGCAAAGCTTTGACAGACTCCACCGGACTTAACGAACTTTTGAACAAGTCTTTTATTTCAAAATAGGCGCGGTTGGTTTCTGAATAAAAATCCTTTACGGCGTCATAAGTTATTGCTTCAATACGACGTATTCCCGCTGCGATAGCACTTTCTGATCTAATTTTAAAATGCCAGATATCACCTGTATTCTGCACGTGGGTACCGCCACATAATTCAATGGATTTTCCAAAGCGAATGGTGCGAACGGTATCACCATATTTTTCGCCAAATAAGGCTAAGGCGCCATCTTTTTTGGCTTTTTCCATAGATACGGAACGATGCTCCTGTAACTTTAACTTATTAGTTATGCGCGCATTGACAAAATCTTCTACCTCACGCAGTTCATCAACCGTAAGTTTTGAGAAATGCGAAAAGTCAAACCGTAAATATTTTGAATGTACTGCCGATCCTTTTTGCTCCACATGTTCACCTAAGATTTCGCGTAATGCCTGGTGTAAAAGGTGTGTAGCCGTATGGTTGCAAGCAGTTCTGAAACGCTGTTTTTCATCTACCACAATTTTAAAGGTATCTGAAACATTCTCAGGTAAGTTTTCGACAAAATGAATAATAAGGTTGTTTTCTTTTTTGGTATCAACGATATAATTCACATCTCCATTTGGGGCTTCCAAATAGCCCTTATCGCCGACCTGACCACCTCCTTCTGGATAAAAAGGGGTTAAGTTAAATACCAATTGGTACTGATCACCTTCTTTTTTAGAAGATACCTTTCTGTATCGGGTGATTTTTACATCTGCCTCCAAGGAATCGTATCCAATAAATTCTTCGTCATGGTCATCGATCAAGATATTCCAGTCATCTGTTTCAATGGCAGAAGCAGCTCGTGAACGATTTTTCTGTTTTTCAAGCTCCACATTAAATTCTTCCTCGTTAAAAGAAAGATCTTTCTCAGCTAATATTAAGGCAGTCAAATCTTTTGGAAAACCATAAGTATCATACAGCTCAAAAGCTTTCGCTCCCGAAATTATCGCATCTCCGGATTCTTTTACAATTCCATCCAACATAACCAAGCCCTGTTCTAGGGTTTTTAAGAATGAATGCTCTTCTTCCTTGATAACATTGGTGACTAATTGCCGTTGTTCTTTTAGTTCCGGGAAAACCTCGCTCATTTCTTTGCTTAGAATATGTACCAGTTTAAAGATAAATGGCTTTTTTTGGTTCAAAAAGGTAAATCCGTAGCGAATCGCACGACGTAAAATTCTACGAATAACATAACCGGCGCCGGTGTTAGAAGGTAATTGCCCATCCGCAATAGCGAAAGCAACTGCACGCACATGATCAGCTACAACACGAATGGCAATGTCGGTTTTTTCATTACTGCCATAGTTGGTTTGAGTAATGGTTTCTACCTCTCGAATAAGCGGTGTAAACACATCGGTATCGTAATTAGATGTTACGTTTTGCAATACCATACATAAACGTTCAAATCCCATTCCGGTATCGATATGTTTTGCAGGTAAATTTTCCAATGACCCGTCGGCTTTTCTATTGTATTGTATGAAAACCAGGTTCCAGATTTCGACCACTTGTGGATGATCTTTATTGACCAATTCTTTACCCGGAATTTGCGCTTTTTCTTCGTCAGAGCGAATATCTACATGTATTTCTGAACAAGGTCCGCTAGGGCCTGTTGCTCCCATTTCCCAGAAATTATCCTTTTTATTTCCGTTGATTATTCTGTTCTCATCAATATGTTCCTTCCAATGATCATAAGCTTCTTGGTCAAAAGCCAAATTTTCACTTTTATCACCCTCGAAAACCGTTACATACAGGTTATCTTTATTGATCTTATAAACTTCAGTAAGCAATTCCCATGCCCAAGCAATGGCTTCTTTTTTAAAGTAATCTCCAAAGCTCCAATTACCGAGCATCTCAAACATCGTGTGGTGATACGTATCAAGGCCTACTTCTTCGAGGTCATTGTGCTTCCCAGATACACGCAGACATTTTTGTGTGTCTGCTATTCGTTTTATTTCGGCTTTTTTCTGTCCCAAAAAATATTCTTTAAACGGTACCATACCGGCATTGGTGAACATCAGTGTAGGGTCATTTTTTAATACCATGGGGGATGAAGGCACAATTTTATGGGCTTTCGATTCGAAAAAATCTAAAAAATGCTGTCGTATCGCTTGCGATGTCATAAACTGTTAATTAAAAGCCAAATAAAACACTTGTTTTTTCGGTTTGGAAACATTTTGTAAATTTGGCGTTAGGCAATAAAAATAAAGAGTTTTTTACCCCTTAGTTTGGGTTGCAAAAATAGCACAAATTAATAGTATGGCGAAGGTAAAATATTATTACGATTCAGAAACATTATCTTACAGAAAAATAGAGCTTCGCAGAAGAGATAAGTTCAAGAATACATTGGTGTTTTTGGCAAGCTCGGCTTTATTTGGAGCCTTAATTGTTTTAATTTCATATCAGTTCATCGAATCTCCAAAGGAGAAGGCACAAAAGCGTGAACTTGACAATATGATGCTTCGCTATGAATTATTGGATAAAAAGATGTCACAGGCGGAGAAGGTTCTGGAGAATATTCAGCAACGAGATAATGATATCTACCGTATGTATTTCGAGGTAAACCCAATACCGGAAGAACAACGCAAAGCAGGTTTTGGGGGTGTCAATCGGTATAAATCATTGGAGGGCTTTGAGAATTCTGATATGATCATTGACGCCACCAAGAATATGGATATTTTGGCTAAGCAGCTATATGTTCAATCTAAATCTTTGGATGAGATTATTAATCTGGCCGAAGATAAAGAAAAGTTACTGGCTTCAATTCCGGCTATTCAACCCATCAAAAAAGAAGACCTAACCCGTATGGCATCAGGTTATGGATGGCGTTCTGATCCGTTTACCAAAGCACGCAAAATGCATCGGGGGATGGACTTTACCGCGCCTAAAGGCGTACCTATCTATGCTACAGGTAATGGCATTGTGAAACGAGCAGATAACGGTGCCTCAGGTTTTGGGAATCACGTTCGTATTGACCATGGTTTTGGTTATGTGACTTTATATGCCCACTTGTCAAAATACAATGTGAAAAGAGGCCAGCGTGTGAAGCGTGGTGACCTTATAGGATTTGTGGGCAGCACCGGAAGGTCCATGGCACCGCACTTACATTATGAAGTACATAAAGATGGTAAACCCATCAATCCTATAAATTTCTATTACGGAAACTTGACCCCAGAAGAATTCAAACAGATGTTAAAAGCGGCATCTCAGGAAAATCAATCATTCGATTAATGCATATCAACTTACCAGACAAACGCTATTATAAGATAGGAGAGGTTGCCAAAGCCTTTAATGTGAACGCTTCACTCATACGGTTTTGGGATAAAGAATTTGATATCATAAAGCCCAAAAAAAATGCGAAGGGCAACCGAATGTTCACGTCAGAAGATATCAAAAATCTTCAGATGATCTATCACTTGGTAAAAGAAAAAGGATTTACCCTCGATGGTGCCCGTACGAAACTGAAGGAAAATCCTGAAAAACTTAAAGAGAATCATTCAATTATAGCTCGATTAGAGGCTATAAAGGATGAACTTATTCAAATAAAAAATCAATTATAATCAACTTTAAAAATTTAGTGTCATGAAAAAAGGGTTAATAGTATTAATAATACTTGCAATTGTTGGCTTCGGTTTATATAATTGGGCGGTGGGATTTAATAATACTGCAGTTGAGCATGAAGCAAATGCTAAAACTGCTTGGTCTAATGTTGAAAGTTCATATCAACGAAGAAATGACCTTATCGGGAACCTTGTAAAAACGGTTCAAGGGGCTGCCGATTTTGAAAAGGAAACTTTAGAAAGTGTCATTAGCGCTCGTGCTAAAGCAACACAGACTACCATAGACCCTACCAATATCACAGCTGAAAATATGGCTGCTTTTCAGGAAGCCCAACAAGGATTAAGCGGTGCACTTTCAAGATTACTAGTTACGGTTGAGCGTTATCCTGAATTGAAAGCGAATCAGAATTTCTTAGAATTACAAGCGCAATTGGAAGGAACTGAAAATAGAATTAACGTGGCCCGCGACAGATATAATGAAGCAGTGAATACATATGATATTTTTACGACGAAATTTCCCGGTAAGTTGTTGGCTGGATTATTTGGTTTTGAAGAAATGCCTCGCTATAAATCAGATCCAGGCTCAGAAAAAGCCCCGGATGTTAATTTTGATTTTG
>JASJDL010000102.1 GCA_030065775.1 Flavobacteriaceae bacterium
CAAAAGACATTATAGAAATGGAAGAAATAGAACGAGATTTAGGATTTTAACCAAAATTGCGTATGATAAAAAAACTACTCTTTACACTTATTGTCACTTTCTCAATTACTGCTTTCGGACAGCAAGGTGATGTAGCTGTTGTTAAAAAAGATACAACGACAGTAATTAAGAATATTGTGGCCTCACCAAACCCATTTAGTGTTACGACTAAGATTAAATTTCAAGCTGAAGGTGCTTTTAAAATAGAGTTTTCGGTAAAAGATTTGATAGGAAATACTGTTCATTTCCAGAAGTATACCACTAAAAAGGGAATAAATTATATTCCTTTCTACAGAGACAAGCTAGATTCTGGAATATACATTTACTCCATAAAAACGAATAATGAAATCATTTCTAAACGAATTGTGATAAAATGAGCTTACAGTTAACCATATTAGGTTGCCACTCTGCTACGCCGAGAACTTTTGCTCACCCGACTTCCCAGTTTCTAGAAATCAACAATCGTGCGTTTTTGATTGATTGTGGTGAAGGAACCCAAGTACAGCTTAGAAAGTACAAAATCAAATTTTCTAAGATAGATAACATATTTATTTCACATTTACATGGAGATCATTTCTTTGGTTTGATAGGACTGATCTCCACTTTTGGCTTATTAAACCGACAGAACGATCTACATATCTACGGACCAAAAGGTATCAGAGAAATCATTGAACTTCAGTTAAAACTTTCGAACTCATACCTGCAATTTGATCTGGTTTTCCATGAACTGGAAAGCGACGAAAGTAAGCTGATCTATGAAGACGATAAAGTTGAAGTCCATACCATTCCATTGGAACACCGGGTTTATACGAACGGATTCTTATTTAAGGAAAAACTAGGTGAGCGCAAGTTGAATATCGAAGCTGTCAAAGAAAATCCTGAAATTGAAATCTGTGATTACCAAAACCTTAAAAATGGTAAGGATTTTATTGCAGAAGACGGCACTGTTATTGCCAATGATTTATTGACATTTAGTCCGCCAAAACCAATAAGTTATGCTTACTGCAGCGATACAGTATACAAGCCTGAAATAACTTCAGTAATTAAAGAAGTTGATCTATTATACCACGAATCTACATTCCTAAAGGATAGAGAAGAGCTTACCGGTACCACAAAGCATTCTACAGCTGAACAAGCCGCTTTAATTGCCCAAAAAGCCAATGCCGGACAACTGATTTTGGGTCATTATTCGAGTAGATATCCTGATATAAAGTTATTCGAGAAAGAAGCCAAAACAGTTTTTGACAATGTTTCTTTAGCCGAACCTGGCAAGGTCTTTATCATTACTAGTAAAGTTAGTGAAGAATTGCTATTAGCTCATCAGAACTAATATTGACCGGTAGAAAGTAAAACCAGAGTACAAGCCAGCTCTGCTTCAATATTATTTTCCTTTAAAAGCGCTACCAGCTCTAAATTTTCTGTACCGGGATTGAAAATTACACGCCTCACATTTAAAGAAAGAATATATTGATAGTATTCTTCCTGATGCCTCGGACTTAAATATAAACATATCGTATCAACATTCTCATACAAGGGCTTCCCGGTTTCTATGATAACCCCAGCCACCTCACCTGAAAATCGTCCAATAGCAACAACCTCTTGATTGTTTGCAGATAAGCGCCATAACGCGATATTGGAATAGCGATCGGGTCTAACAGAAGCCCCTAAAACCAGTGTTTTCTTACACATTTTGTTAAAGCTATGTTAAGTGTTAAAGGTATGTTAATCTCTGTTAAATCTTGTTACAAAGATAGAATAGTTAACGTCAGTATAGTAACACAAATTGTGGCACAACAACTCTCAAAAAATATTCATACAAAAATCACAAACTAATGAAGACAATTATCTATGCAATTTGTTTTTTTGTAAGTTTTGGGACGACAGCCCAAATGGCTAAAGACAAATTACCAAAAAACGGAAGCGTTTCCGGTAAGGTGATAGATGCCAAAACAGAAGAACCTATCCCCTATGCTAGCATTGTTGTAAAAGACATAGCTGGTAAAACGGTAACAGGGGGCATAACCGACGAATTGGGTGTTTTTGAAATAAAAAAAATACCTGAGGGCAAAAATATCGTTGAAATTCAATTTATAGGCTATCAAACTTTCAAAAAGGAAGTCAATATTGTACCAGGAAATCTCAAGCAAAATCTAGGTACCATTGCATTAATTGAAGAAGCTGCTAATTTAGAAGAAGTTACCGTTGTCGCAGAAACTTCAACAATTACTCAAAAAGTTGACAGAAAGGTAATAAATGTCGGGAAAGACCTAACCTCAGCAGGGACGACCGCTTCAGAATTATTAAACAATGTTCCTTCGGTAAGTGTTGATTCACAAACAGGCAATATTAGCTTACGCGGAAACGAAAACGTTAGGGTATTGGTGGATGGCAAGCCTACCAATATAAGTGCTGCGCAATTACTGCAGCAAATTCCCTCAACTTCTATAAAAAGTATAGAACTGATTACCAATCCTTCCGCTAAATACAATCCAGAAGGCATGAGTGGTATCATAAATATCGTACTACACAAAAATGCCAATCAAGGCTTCAATGGTTCAGTAAATTCAGGAGCCACGGCTGGTCATTATGTACGTTATAACACCTCCACAAATATGAACTATAAAACAGGAAAAGTAAACTTCTTTGGAAACTATGGCTACAATGGAGGTGATAATTACAATTTTGGTTTTGTAGAGCGAGATGGTATCAACTTTCAGGACTTCATCTTCGTATTCGGTCGCGATTCTCACTTGCTCAAGACAGGAGCCGACATTTATATTAATGACAAGAACACGATCTCAGTTTATACAACTCAAAACTGGTTTGAAAGCATTGGTGAGGGTGATGTATTAATTACTGATGAGCTAGAAAATGCTTTAATGAGTGATGCCACGAACTTACAAAATACTGACAACCACACTCAGACCTACAACCTTAACTTTACGCATGATTTTGCAAAAGAAGGTCATAATATAGAGTTCGAAGCAAATTATTCGATGGCAGACGCACCAGAAGATGCCCTAAATACTGATGCCTTATTAACACTAAATGATCTCGGATTCAGAACATTAAACTTTTTCAACGCCATTGAAAATGAAAGGAATAACACCTTGATCAATGTCGACTATACCAATCCACTATCAAAAAATAGTAAGTTAGAGTTAGGTCTTGAATACCGTGTTGACAATACAGACAACTTTAATCTGACCGATCAGGAACGATTCACCTATGAATTAGATGGTCAAGGTAATTTAATGTTTGATGAAAAGAATGATCCCATTATCTCGGGCACGGAGAGAATTGGAAATTCATCTTTTGAATATGACAGAAATATCTATTCTGCCTATGCCAATTACAATCACAAATTCGGTAAGTTGAATATGCAGGTGGGAGCCCGATTAGAACAATATGAAATTGAAGGTAATTTTACGCAGGAAGGGCAAGACGATGCACGAGTTACCGATGAGATTTTTAGTGTCTATCCTTCGGCCTTCCTAACGTACAATCCGAGTGAGAAAAATCAATATCAATTAAGTTATAGCAGACGTGTAGACAGGCCTTCTATTCAACAGGTGAATCCTATTCGTGAATGGAGTACTCCGCTGGTAACATCTATTGGTAATAGTGAATTGGTGCCTCAATTCACCAACTCCGTAGAATTAAATTATACCCGAAAGATAAAAGGAGGGTCCATCACCGTTGGAACATTTTATAGAAAAATTAACGATGTAATTTCTAGAATTACGTTTCAAGATCCTGCCGACGCCAGCGAAACACGTCAAATATTGACCTTTACAAATTTTGATGATACCGATGCCTACGGTTTGGAATTATCGTCGAACTTCAAAATTGTAAAATGGTGGAATGTTAATGCTAGTATGGACTTTTACTCGCAAAAGCAATTAGGTGTAGTTGATGTTAGTAACCCTAATGCTTCTACAGTGGAGGTTACCAATGAAGTATTCAACGCACGGGTGAGTAATAGTTTCAAAGCTTCCAAAAACTTGCGCTTTCAGTTATTTGCTATGTATCGCGGTCCACAAGAAGATATACAGTGGCAAGTAGGCGAAATGTGGATGATCAATGCCGGGGCCAATTTAAATGTACTTAAAGGTAAAGGCACGATCACCTTTAGAGTAAACGACATTTTTGAAGGTATGAAATTTCAATTCGATTCAGTGAATCCTTTTGTTCAAGATGGACGTTTTCAGTGGGAAAGCAGAACGTCTTATGTAGGTTTTAATTACAGATTTGGTGGTGGCAAAAACAGAGCAAAACGAAGAAGAAATAGAGATAATAACGAGAAACAAAGCTCAGGTTTCTTTTAAAATACATTTTTTCAATTTTGGTTAATTAAATCCCTCGGCACATTTTAGTTGGCCGGGGGATTTATGGTTTTAACCCTTAACGATTTCTTAATATTTAACCCCCAAAATTTGCAGCAAACCTATTTTTTTTATGATATTGCGAGCTAGAACAAAAAAAACTAACTTACACTAATTATGAAGAAAAAACTTCTTTCATTACTACTATTAGTAATTCCCTACATCACATTTGCTCAGGAAAAAGGATTAGATCAACGCATTGATGAGGCCTTTAAACCAGTTTCAGATTTCTTTACCAATGTAATTTTCTTTCTAGTTTGGAAAGAACCAAATATTCCTTTTGTGTTATTGCTTTTGGTTGGTAGTGCCGCATTTTTTACATTATACTTTAAGTTTCCAAATATTCGGCATTTCTGGACAGCGATAAGCGTGGTGAGAGGAAAGTATGATCATGTTGACCACCCTGTAGTGGAACCAGCTTTCGGAGATGTGACACCCGGGGGAGATGCCATAGAGACGATTCGAGATGAGAGTGAAGAAGGAGAAGTATCGCATTTTCAAGCCCTGGCGACTGCAGTTTCGGGTACTGTTGGTAATGGTAATATTGCCGGTGTGGCTCTAGCAATTGCGCTTGGAGGGCCCGGTGCCACTTTTTGGATGATTGTTTGTGGACTTTTAGGGATGTCTACCAAATTCGTAGAATGTACACTAGGCGTTCAATACAGAGATGTTGATGAAGAAGGAGTTGTCTATGGCGGGCCAATGTATTACATCAGCAAAGGATTAAAAGAACGAGGCTTCACCATTTTAGGAAAAATTGCGGCAGTTTTCTTCGCTATTTTCTGTATTGGAGGCTCTTTTGGTGGTGGTAATGCCGCACAATCAAACCAGGCGACGATCGTCGTAAAAGAATTACTAGGTCTAGAAAGTACCAGCGCGGGAGCAATTATAGGTTTAATCATTGCTATTATTGTTGGTATTATAATAATTGGGGGAATTAAAAGGATTGCTTCTGTTACTGAAAAAATAGTACCTTTTATGGCCGTGTTGTACGTACTCGCGTGTCTTTACATTATTTTTTCTAATTTCAGTTTAGTTGATGATGCCTTTGGTTTAATTTTTCGAGAAGCGTTTAACCCTACTGCTATTGGAGTTGGTAGTATCATTGGTGTACTTTTAGTAGGATTTCAACGTGCTGCGTTCTCTAACGAGGCTGGCGCAGGATCTGCCTCTATCGCACACTCTGCAGTTAAGACTAAATACTCTGCATCTGAAGGTTTGGTAGCCTTATTGGAGCCCTTTATTGATACCGTGGTTATTTGCACTATGACTGCCTTGGTAATTATTATTTTCAATGCCGGCGGAGTCTTCGATTATGGTGGTTTGGCAGGAGCCGTACAGCAAGCTGATGGAACCTTCACTGCTGTGGTTGACGGTGTGACCTATGAAAATGTAAGAGGAAAAGTACTCATAGACGGAGAGCTTAAAGAAGGAGCTGGCATCACAGCTTCTGCATTCGCACAATATATTCCATTCTCTAATGTATTTTTGACCGTAGCCGTATTCTTATTTGCAATTTCGACAATGATCTCATGGTCGTACTACGGATTGCAATCTTGGAAGTTTCTCTTTGGAAGAGGAAAGCAGGCCGATTTGGTGTATAAATTATTATTCTTAACATTTATTGTAATTGGTGCGGCAGCAAGCATGAATTCTATTTGGGCGTTCTCAGATGCTATGATCTTCGCAATGGTATTCCCAAATATGATAGGTTTATATTTCCTGTTCCCTGTTGTCAAAAAGCAACTTACTAGATATCTTGACGCTATTCGCAGTAACAAGGAATAAGATCTACTACAATGAAACTAAAGGAATCCCATTTCTGGTATAACAAACGCCAACGAAATGGGATTTTTCTTTTGGCAGCAATCATTATTGCATTACAGCACATCCTTTTCTTCGCAGACTTCTCATCTGACGAAACTATTGACATAAACACACATGACGTCCAAAAATTTGAAAGGGAAATTGACTCCCTCAATCAGGTTGAGTTACAACAAAGAAAACCGAAAATTTATCCTTTTAATCCGAGTTTTATAACTGATTTCAAAGGTTATCAATTAGGAATGTCTACTGAAGAAATCGATCGACTATTGGAATATCGCTCAAAAGGAAACTACATCAATTCAACCAAACAGTTTCAACAAATTACCGGGGTTTCAGATAGTTTACTCAATGAGCTCTCCCCCTACTTCAAATTCCCTGATTGGGTCGAAAATAAAAAGCGAAATGATCACAATGTTAGTTCGACTCCAAACTCCAAAAAGGAGAAATCTGTGAAACTAAATGCCATTAAAGATATCAATTTAGCAACAGCGGAAGAATTAGTAGCCATCAATGGTATTGGTACTAAATTGGCGCAAAGAATCATCAGCTATAGAAATAGATTGGGAGGTTATTTAATCAATGAGCAACTGTACGAAGTATACTATCTCGATAAAGAAGTAGCCGATAGAGTTTTAGAGCAATTTCAAGTCTTGCGAAAACCCCTTATATCAAAGATCAATATCAATAAGGCATCGTTTAAAGAAGTACTTGCTATCGCGTATCTCGATTATGAATTGACCAAAAAAATCTTCGAGTATCGCGACGAGGTTGTAGAGCTCCAATCACTTGAAGAACTGAAACAAATAGACGGATTCCCACTGGAAAAATTTGATAGAATAGCCTTATATTTGCAAGCTAAATAGGTCATTAATGAATAGTTTATATTTTACCGAAGAACATGAAGTTTTTCGACAAAGTTTAAAGGAGTTTTTACAGCGCGAAGTAGTACCATATATTGAAAAATGGGAAAAAGAAGGCTCCATCGAGCGCTTTATCTGGAAGAAAGTTGGTGAGATGGGGTATTTCGGATTGAATGTTCCCGAAGCCTATGGAGGTTTGGAACTGGACTTATTTTATACTGTCATCTTTCTAGAGGAATTACAAAAGATCAATTCAGGTGGCTTTGCTGCCGCGATGTGGGCGCATGCTTATTTAGCAATGACACATGTGAATAAAGAAGGTGATGATCGAATTAAAAAAGAATACTTGACCCCAAGTGTTGAAGGTGAAAAAATAGGCTGCTTAGCAGTTACCGAACCCTTTGGTGGCTCTGACGTAGCTGGAATGCGATCTACCGCTATAAAAAATGGTGATCACTATATCTTAAATGGTTCAAAAACCTTTATCACCAACGGTGTTCATGGCGATTACATGATCGTAGCAGCCAAAACCCAACCAGAATTGGGAAATAAGGGGATTAGCATCTTCATAGTGGATAGTGATCAACCAGGAGTTTCTGCTACAAAATTAGATAAGTTAGGCTGGCGTGCATCAGATACCGGAGAAATTGCCTTTGATAATGTCAAAGTGCCTGCCGAAAATTTAATGGGAGAAGAAGGTAAAGGTTTTCCTTATATCATGCAGCATTTTGCATTGGAACGTCTGGTTATGGGAATCAATGCACATGCCCGGGCAGAATATGCCATTGACTACGTATTACAATATATGAGCGAACGCACAACATTTGGAAAAACTATCAATCAATATCAAGCCTTGCGTCATAAAGTAGCTGATATGGCTAGTGAAGTAGAAGTATGCAAAGTATTCAACTATAACGTCGCGAAGCGTCTCAACGATGGTGAATATGTAGTAAAGGAAGCCAGTATGTCGAAGTTGGTCTCGACCAGAGTGGCCGACGAAGTCGCTTATAATTGTTTACAGCTCCTAGGTGGTTACGGTTATATGGAAGAGTATCCCATGGCGCGTTTACTTCGAGATAGTCGCTTGGGCCCCATTGGTGGAGGTACTTCCGAAATACTTAGAGAAATCATTGCTAAAATGATCATTGATAAGAAGGAGTATAAGCCGATAACATGAAAACAAAAATTAATATAAAAAAACCTTAGAAATAGTTTCTAAGGTTTTTTGTAGAACTAGAAAATTGTCTTTTACTCGTCGTCAGGTAACAGCACCGCATTAATGACATGAACAATGCCATTCGATGCTTCAATATTTGCGACTAAAACCTCAACTTCATCATTTAAAATTACTTTTCCGTCATCATACTCTATTTCAATCTCTTCACCTTGAATGGTAGTAACTTCTTCCAGAGCTAACAAATCAGCCCCGGTAAATTTCCCATTTAAGACGTGATATGATAATACTTGTCTTAGCGCATCACCATTTGGTATTTGCTCTAAAGCTTCAAACGCTGCGTTTGTAGGAGCAAAAACTGTGAATGGACCATCGCCCTGTAGTGTCCCGACGAGGTCAGCAGCAATTAAGGCGTCAACCAATATTGAAAAGTTTTCGTCACCTGTTGCAATATCCACTATCGAAGGCAACTCTGTAAAACTTGGTGGAATCAGTACATCTTTAATGACATGAACAATTCCATTGGATGCCATAATATCGGCAAGAATGACCTCAACAGAACCATTCAAAATAACTTTATCTCCCTGCAATTCAATCGTTACCTCTTCACCTTGAACCGTTGTGACCGTAGTTTTATCCAGTAACTCTGCGCCCGTAAATTTACCCGCTGCAACGTGATATAGGAGTACTTCCCTTAGGGTCTCTCCGTCAGGTAATTTATCTAAAGCCTCAAAGGCTGCATTTGTCGGTGCGAAGACTGTAAATGGCCCCTCACCCTGCAGTGTTTCCACCAGGTCAGCAGCGGATAAGGCATCGACCAATGTGGAAAAATTTTCATCGCCGGTCGCAATATCAACTATTGAAGGTAACTCTATAAAACTTGGGGGTATTAGAACGTCTTTAACAACGTGAACAATTCCATTTGAAGCCATGATATCTGCAGTGATTACTTCTACAGAACCATTTAAAATTACTTTACCATCTTTAAATTCAATACTAACGTCTTCACCCTGAATTGTAGTAACCGCTTTCTTATCTACCAGATCGGCCCCCGTAAATTTGCCGTTGGTGACGTGATAGAGCAAGACTTCCCTGAGCGCATCTCCTTCCGGTATTTCGTTTAAGGCTTCAAAAGCGGTATTTATCGGAGCGAAAACCGTGAATGGACCTTCACCTTGTAACGTTTCGACCAAATCAGCAGCGGTTAACGCACCCACTAAAGTCGAAAAATTTTCATCACCGGTAGCGATATCAACTATTGACGGTAAATCTTGTAGGCTAGGCGGAATAAGAACCGCATCGATTACATGTATAATGCCGTTTGTTGTTCTAATGTTTGCTTGTAATAGCTTCACTGTATCATTGATAACAATTTCATTAGCCTCATTGAGCCGTATCGAAATATCTTCTCCCAGTAAAGAGGTAATCGTTTCCAGTCTTAGTAACTTTTGAGTTCTGAAACGCTTATCGGCAACATGATAAAGAAGTACATTCTTTAAAATTTCCCCTTCTGGTAAGGCATCAAGTGCTGCAAATGCGTCGTTAGTGGGTGCAAAAACCGTAAATTGCCCTTCTCCGTTTAACGGGTCGACCAAATCAGCCGCAGAAAGCGCAGCAACCAAAGTCGTAAACCGATCATCTGAAGTGACATAGTCAACTATATTTCTATTCGGCGTAATTAATGATGTAAGGTCTGCTGTCCACTCACCTCGACTTGTGCCATCACTTGTAAGCAGCTTGAAATTACCCGCTATATTTCCGTTCTCATCTGCCTTTCCATAACCATAAATAAGGCTCGAATTTGATAGCCTGAAAATTAGATAGACATAACCATCACTTATCCATGCCCCTCTCACGCGAACTTTAGTACCATCAGGTAATTTCAAACTACCTCTTAAAATGGCGAAATAGGCGTGATACAGGGTCACTTTTAAATTTAATTCACCTGATAATTCGGTACCATTACTAGGACCTCGAGTGACTTCACCAAAGAAATCATATATTCTTCGCTCTACAGATATGGTCGAACTTTTGAAGGATTTCGATGCTTCACCTTCATCATCCTCAACAAGTATTTCACCATCTATGATTGTTTCAGTCATTTGATTTATTTCATCAAAACTGATAATTTTTGATTCCGCAAATGCTTCATCATCAGGCAAACCCGCCTGCACAAGTTCTTCGTTAGTACATGAACTAACAACAAAGACTAGAACTACCGAAAAGAAGCTCAGTAATTTTAATAAATTAGTTTTTTTCATTGATAAGATTTTAAGATGAAAAGAGTTATTGAGACTAAAATGTTTAACTTTTTTTCATAATTATTAAACAAAATTAAAAAGTTTTTAAAGTGCCCAAGGGTTGAAAAGGTGGTCTTAACAAAAGTTTAACTTAATAGAGATAGTAGACAGGCTTGTTTCAATCAGGTAAAAACGCAGACCGTATTTAAAGAACGACACGCTGTTTCTTAGGTTTGAAACTAGTAAATAGCAGGGCCTACTCAATACAAAATCACTATCTTAGATTCATATCACAATCAATCTAAATATGCAAACCATTCTTGGGGCAAATGGCATTATCGGAGAAGAATTGGCCAAAGAGTTACATACCAATTACACTCCTAAAATACAACTGGTAGGAAGAAATCCTCAAAAGGTCAATAAAGATGATAAGCTCTTTAAAGGAGATCTTTTAAAGCAAGAAGACGTAAATAATGCTTTGAAAAATACTACTATCGCTTATTTAACCGTTGGACTTCCTTATAATTCCAAAATCTGGCTTCGTGATTGGATCAAAATCATGAGAAACGTTATCGCTGCATGTAAAACTACTAATTGCAAGCTTGTTTATTTTGACAACACCTATGCTTATCCTCAAGGAAGTAAAATTCAAAAAGAAGAGACGCTGCTCGCATCTGAGGGTAAAAAAGGGCATGCCAAAAAAATAACGGCCGAATTATTATTGGATGCTATCGCCAAAAAAGAGATCGAAGCACTTATATGCAGAGCCCCCGAATTTTATGGCCCTGGAAAAACAAAAGGAATTACGAATACGTTAATTTTTGAAAACTTGAGAAAAGGCAGGAAGCCTAAAGTGTTTTTAAAAGATGACAAGGTAAGAACCCTAATTTATACCCCAGATGCCAGTAAGGCTATGGCATTACTAGGAAACTCACCTGATGCATATGGTCAAACATGGCATTTACCTTGTGATGATAAC
>JASJDL010000103.1 GCA_030065775.1 Flavobacteriaceae bacterium
GCCCTCTGTTCCGGCACCAAAAGAGTCATCAGTCGCCTCACTTTTAAAGATATAAATAAAGCTCTTTAGGTTCTTAAAAAAAGCACCTCCAGAAATGACGCCAATAGATTTGAAGTAATGTTCTGCCAGTAGATCAAAATTCATAGACGTCGTTGGATCGAGGTTCGGGTTACCAAGAATAATTTCCTCATCTTCACGAACAATTTCAAGTGTGGGCACTAAATCAACATAGTTAGGCCTGGCCAGCGTATTCGACCAACCAAATTTTAAAATAGATCGTTCCGATAGTTTGTATTTTGCATGTATTCCCGGTAGCACGTTGGTATAGGATTTCTTATTGGTAATTCTATCAAATTCCTCCGGGTTCTGAATAGTATTTGCTTTTGCTTTTACATTGGTATGTTCAAACCTTATACCTGTAATCAGAGTTAGTTTATCGGATATTTTTTCATTAAGTAAGCCGTAACCGGCGAAAACATTTTCTTTAATTGAATAGTGTTGCCTCAAAAACTCATCCGCTAAGGTTTCCCCATTGCTAAGGTTTAGGTTCGCCAACCATCTTTTGTCCGGAAAAAGTCCTGCCTGGTATTGGCTCCCTACCAAAAAATCGGGATCAGAATAATCAGTTGTTGGAATGGCTGCCATGGTAGGAAAATCATCCTCGAAATCGAAAAAGGTGAAATCATTATTCCTGGCCTTGTATTTAAATCGGTTTTTCAATCCGAATTTTAAAGTCCCATTCTTAAATCCGACTACTTTTGAGGGCATTTCTACGTTCGTTAAAAAGTTGATATCTTCCTCTTTGTTGAACAATAGCTCTTCAACGATTTCCGTAAATTCAAAATTTTCTAAATCATTCGCTTCACCGGCATCCACGGGATTCAAAAAAGGAAACTTCTCATCCGAAGTTTCGTTAAATACGCCGTATTCCGATTTATATTCGGCTAATCGCTCCGTGGCTTCTTCAGAAGCATCAGCAAATGAGGCTTGCCAATCTATTTTTAAATTTTTAAAGACATGGGTGCCCCCGGTACTAAAGCTTTGCAATCGTTTCACTTCTAAACGGGCATTTTTACTTCTGTTATCATCAATTCCGCCAATAGTTTGTCTGCTAATCTCTGAGGGAAATCCCACTAAGTTATCACCTATGAATGAGAAATCACTTTCTGAAATATCTTCCGGGTCAACTGTCTCATTTTCAAATACGAATCTGTTCTCACGATCATCGCGCCAATTCAAAAAAGTCTTTAAAAAAAGTGTGTGATTTTTATTTGGAACGTATTCCATGTTGGCTGCGAGGCTACGTCTAATTCGCTGTAAAAAAAACGTTTGCTGAAGTAAGGTGTTCGTATAGGGTTGTGTAGCTATTTCTTCCAAAATTGGCTCGTTATCGGCATCCAGATCTCCTGTATTATATTCAAATATATTGGTCCATTCGGCTTCAATATTATGCGAAGCATAATCATTATCATTGACCGTTGCAGAAAGCATCCAACCGAACTTCGAGTTCTTTGACCTGTTACCTATTAAAAAATTTGCGTTCCAAACACGTTTATCCGACAATAAATTAATACCTGAACCCAAGGTCGTTGAAATTCTAAATCCTTGTGGAGCAGCTCTTGTAATTAAATTGACCGATCCGCCAAGCGCGTCGGCTTCCATATCTGGAGTCAATGATTTTGTTACTTCAATGGACTCGATCATATCAGTAGGTATGACATCTAGCTGTATACTTCTGTCGTCTCCGTTAGTAGATGGTAACCTACTGCCATTAATGGTAACAGAATTCAATTCGGGTGCCAACCCTCTAATAATAATATCCTGAGCTTCTCCTTCCTTTACCTGCATGGTGATTCCTGAAATTCTTTTTAAAGCATCGCCAATATTCGCATCAGGAAACTTGCTTGTCTCGTCAATTGAAATGGTATTTATGATAGTAGTAGTGTTTCTTTGGGTATTCAACGCGCGTAACTGTCTGTCATTCCTGTAAACATTTAAAACCACGTCTTCTAATAAAATGCTAGTCGGAGCAAGCACAAATACCTGATTCGTTACGCTTCCTCTGTTTAGATTTACAGCTCTTTCAACCGTATTATATCCTAGATAAGCAACTCTGACAGTGTAGGTATTTTCTTCAAGATCCAGGAAAAAGAACTTGCCTTGCGCGTCTGATGAAGTTTGTTTTTTTATACTTTCTATGCTGATAACTGCTCCCGAAATAGGGATGCCTTTGGAGTCAATAACAGTACCTTGAATAGCACCGCTCTGTGCATAAAGAGCGGAAAAGCACAAAAAAGTAGTCCAGCAGAAAAAGCGCTTCATTGATAGCATTTTAATGTCACATCTCCGATTACTAGTAAAAATACTCTAAATTTTTTTGACCTTAAGAATAGTTTCGAAGCAGATCATACCTGACTGAAGCAGATTTTAAACAAACCATAGCATCCATTCCCTCCTATATGATCAAATGATTCTATGAAATATAATTTAAGGTGGGCATTAAAGAATTGAAGTTACCTTGAACATAGAAGGTAACTTCATAAAGAAGGAGGGTGAACTTGAAAGTGGAGATCAAAATTCCCTTAAAATCGTAAACTCAAATAGGCTCCATAGGTTTCTCTTCCGAGATCATCTCTACCGATCTTTGGCACGAGAGTTATGTTTTCTTTTCGTTTGAACGGATTCCATTTTATCGGTTCAAAATGATAGATAAGCTCAGTGACTAAAATAGCGATTCCTGCACCTACCAGGACATCAGAAAGATAATGCGCATTATTGAACATCCTAAAAGAACCCGTTGTAATGGCAAAAGCGTAACCGCTGTATGCCAATACTGGGCTGCTGTCTTTAAATTCCTGATAGAGTACAGAGGCATTCGCAAAGGCAAAAGAGGTGTGTCCGGATGGAAACGATTGATAAGAAGGATGTGCGGCAGTACTCCCGGGTCGTTCTTTTCCTGTAGCCTTTTTTAATTTAAAGGTGATGAAATCAGTAATAAAAACAGCCATGGCCAAATTTTTAGTTTGGTCGAACCAGTGGTTTTTGGCTTTCACTCCTAGCAAGTCGGCAGCATATAATTCTACTATGGGTACATAACGTGTGTAATCATCAATAGGAAAGTGATAGTTATTACCCGTAAAATTTCTGATATCTCTTTGAAGGTTCTTTTCAAAAATACTGTTACTCATTAAGGCCCCTCCAATTATAATACTAACAGGTAAGATGCTCTTCTTAAAAAGTGTTTTTTCTTTTTTGAAATCCTTGTTGTCAAGGGGTATGACTTGACTTTGAGAGCCGTAAGAAAAACAAACAATAAGAAGTGCTGAAATAATTCTTTTAATGTGCATAACATTCGATTTTTACTCGAATGTATATGGGGGTTCTTAGGTTTCTCTTGAGGAAATATGAAGGAACTTTTAAAGGATTCTTAAGGTATTCTAAACTTGATTTGGCCCAAATGGTAATAGTTAAGACTACTTATTTGATAGTGAGGCAAAAATAAACCCTAACAGTTTCCTGTTAGGGTTTTTAGCGGTCTAGCGACTATGATAGTTTAATTAATTTCCTTCACTTAGTGAAAAACTTCCATCGCCATTAAAAGATGTCAATGTAATCTCTACGGTCCAAAGTCCTGATGTTCCAGAAGCGGTAACACCAGAATATGAATCGGGCTCAACGGCACCACTTAACGACTTGTCCAAAACTACTGTTCCATCCGCATCTTTGACAACCATTTTAAAAGTACCATCTGTAGTTGCAGTAATGTCCGCGTTATAATCAGCGGTACTTAAGTTGTTTTGCCAGTCAAATATTCTTGTGGCTGTGCCTCCATCGCCTGTAAAATCGCCATCAACATCTCCGTTAAAATCATCACCGTTGTCAAACACAATATTATTCACTTTAACTTCTACCATCGGTGCAGTATCGTCATCACTGCATGATACAAAGGCTGTTGACGCTACGACGATTAAGGCTAATACACTAGTTCTAAAAAATTTCATAATTCTTATTTCTTGATTAAAATTCGGTTTAAACTTTATTTAATAACAACTCAAACGCCTAAAGTCCTGAAATATTTTAATTTTTTTCAGAAGTGTATAGGGTGCAGCTGGAACCTTAAAATGATAACAGAAACTCCGTAGTTCGCCATCAGAAAGAGCAACCTATGGTCACAATTTACATCTCAACTATAAAACCATCGTATGAAACTAGTTAAATTACTCTTCGTACTCCTTCTTCTTACAAATTGTAGTAGTGATACTACTGATACTGTAGAGACCATAAACATTCGTATTTTAAATGCCAGCCTATTTGATTATCAAGATATCAAAGTAGATACCTCAACCGGCTTAGTCGATTTTGGAAGCTTAAACTCAGGGGTACTATCAGAATATCAATCTTTTGAATTAGCTTATAGTTATGCTTTTGTTGAATTACTGATTGATGGTGAAGTCTACACGCTGCAACCTATAGATTATGTTGGGGAAACTCCGTTAGAAAATGGCAATTACACGTATGCAATTAGTGCAGAAATCAAAGATCGATATGATACACTTTCATTAAATTTAATGTATGATGTCGAGCCTTTAGAGGATAATCGCTAATTTTTTCAAAATTGAATAAATAGCGATAGTTTATCAATTATGCCATTACATACGCAACGTAATGCGCTCTTCTAATCTGTAGCCATTTACCTTCATTTGTATTGATCATTCAAATCTGATAATTGATAGTTGTTTGAGTTACCACCTCCTATAAATCATTAACAATTAAATGAAAAGCTCCTTTTATTAAAAATGTATCTGAACTTTTAATACTGGGGGCTTCAATTTTAACGTATTTATTGAAGGCTCCGGTAGGTTTAACTTTTATTTTTTGAAAAGAGTATTCTTTTTCGGTCTCGTTTATGAGCTTTAGAATGTAAAAACCATCATCTTTTTCTATGAATGCAGTTTCAGGAAGTGCCATTCCTTCCGTACTGTCCAGAATAATGGTAGCATCAACAAACATTCCGGTTAAGAAGTTACTTTTTTCGTTGTCATCTAAATGTCCATGAATCTGTATTTTACGCTGTTCATCTATGGAAGTACCTATTAAATAAATAACTGCTTCGTAGATTTTATCGGAGACCTCAGGTAGTTTGAAAAGTATTTTCTGCCCTACTTTGACCTTCATTATGTCCTTTTCAAAAACCGAAAGCTCGACATGAATGTGGTCATTATCTATAATCTCCAGCATTTCCGTAGCCGGTGAAACATACATACCTTTTACAATATTGATTTTCGTAATACTTCCGGCAATAGGTGCAAAAATTGTTACTACTGTTGTCAGTTTACCAGATTCAACTTTACTAGGGGAAATCTTAAGTAAAGTCAATTGTTTTCTTAACCCGTGATAGGTGGCCAAAGCCGTCTTATAATCACTTTCAGCTTTTAAAAAGCGCTTTTTTGAGGTGATGTTTTCTTCTAATAAGGTCTTTTGGCGTTCAAATTCTGATTTCAGGTAATTCAATTGCTGTCGCACTTCCAGATAATTTTGCTGCATACTCACAAATTCAGGGTTTTCAAGAGTTAGCAAAGCTTGTCCTTCTTTAACTTTGTCACCCACAAGTAAGGTCGTATTCTTGACATATCCACCCATGGTAGCACTGACTACTGCCCGGTTCTTAGGTGGAACATCAATGATACCTGTAGTCTGAACCGTCGTAAAGAATGGTTTCATTGCTATACCTGCCAATTCCATTTTTTCGTGTTCAAACTGCGCTCTTGTCACAGTGATAAGTTGTTCACTATCTGGTTTCTCCTGATCTTGATTTATTACACCGTTTTCTTCGGATTTGCTTTCTTGTTCACTACAGGCAACCAGTATTAAAAGTGCTGAAGTAAGGATTATTTTATTTAATAGATATTTCATTGGTGTTAGTTTAAAGTGTTATGTAATTTAGAGAGATGATAGTTTGGTTATACAGATTAAGGCTGTCTAAATAGTCTAATTGAAGCGTATAACCGTTTTCCAGACTTTGCAAATACTGAAAAAAGTCTATTTCACCATTTTTAAAACTACTTTCTGTTGTCTCTAAAATTTCATTAGAAAGCCCTAAGCCTTCTTCATGATAATAATCAAGCGTGTTGTTGTACTTCCCTAACCGAGACACCAGTTGTTCGTAGTGCAGTTTTAACCTCATTTCGTAATCTTGGGTTTCCTTCTCGGCAATAGCTCGTCCAATTTTTGAGGCCCTAATCCTGGATGTTTTCCCCCAGAAAAATAAGGGGATCTTCAGACCCAGCTGATAACCGTAAAGCTGTTCATTCAAGGTTGAATTTGTTCCTTGAAAATATTCCAAATTTAGATCGGGTAATAATCGCTGCTTTTCCAACGCACTTTTGGCATCAAACAGGTCGTTTCGCTTACGATAATACGCTACTTCTGTTATCGTACTAAGGTTTCTGGATTCTAAAGATAGTTTACCCAGAGGCTCATTGACAATTAACAAGTTATCACTTACCTGCATCAATTTTAGTAACTCCTTATAAGCAATGTTTACATTCGCTCGAGACTGTTCATATTGCATACGTATCTGCCGTTGTTTTGCAGCTGCCGTAATTTTTTCGAGATAATTGGTTTCACCCAATTCAAAACGACGTTGGGCAACATAGGCATACTTACTGTACAAACTGTCTAACTTCAGATATATGCGTTCTTTTTCTTTTTCTACCTGGTAGTTATAATAAGCGGCAGTGACTTCGCGCTGAATGGATTTTTTCTCAATTTCGTACGATTTTATTTCAAGTAAATGTTGCTGTTTTTTTACACGTTTATTAGCAAAATATACCGTAGGAAACAGGAAGTCTTGTTGTACTCCAAATACTTCCAAAGGCCTGTTGTTGGTAGCAAAATTATTCTGATCGTAATTATAGTACAGGTATGTTTTGTCAAGATCGAAAGCTGTTGTTTTAGTTGTTTTAGCCTGTTTCACTTTTAATTCTGATGCCTGTAAAGCTTTATTATTCTTCATGGCTAATTGAATGAGTTCGTCTAAAGAATGTTCTTTTTTCTGCGCCTGGAGCCCCAATGTGAAACAAATAAGTATCAGACTTAGGATCGTTTTTTTGGGTATCCGGACTTTGGATTTTCTTCCAAAATATGCATACAAAACTGGCAGCACTACGAGTGTTAGTAAGGTGGACGTAACCAAACCACCAATAACAACCGTAGCCAGTGGCCGCTGCACTTCGGCACCTACATTTGTAGAAATAGCCATTGGTAGAAATCCCAGTGCTGCGGCAGTAGCCGTTAGAAGTACTGCACGCATTCTATCGGCAGCACCTTTTTTAATAAGCGTTTCCATATCGTCATAGTCATTTTTTAATTCTTTAAAATGTTCAATCAATACAATTCCGTTAAGGACAGCGATACCAAATAAGGCTATAAAACCTACTCCGGCTGAAATACTAAAAGGCAAGCCCCGCAGCCAGAGAAACAATACGCCTCCAACCGCAGCCAGAGGAATTGCAGAGTAGATAATCAGTGCTTCTCTTATGGACCTGAACGCGAAATAAAGCAGCACAAAAATGAGAATCAATGCGATAGGTACCGCTAATATCAATCGCTTTGAAGCACTTTGTAAATTTTCGAATTGACCACCATAGCTGATCGAATAACCTACCGGAAGTCGTAATTCATCCTCTATAATTTCTTGAACATCATGAACCACTGATTGTAAATCACGATTACGTACGTTAATACCCACTACTATACGTCGCTTGGTATCATCACGAGCTATCTTGGCAGCACCTTTTTGATACGTAATACTGGCCAGTTCACTTAAAGGTATTTTTCCACCGTTAGCTACATCAACATATAAGTTTTTAATATGATCAATGTCTTTACGGTTTTCTTTATTTAGTCGTATGACCAAATCAAAGCGTTTTTCACCTTCATAGATGCTTCCTACTGTTTTTCCGGCAAAGGCCATGGCCAAAACTTCATTGACATCTTTAATATTCAAACCGTAGCGCGCTATTTTAGAGCGGTCATAGTGTACATTCATCTGTGGGAGTCCTTCAATCTTTTCAACAGTGATATCTGCTGCTCCCTTCACATCCTTAATAAACTCTTTCACCTCATTTCCCATTTGAGAAAGGATTTCTAAATCATCCCCAAAAATTTTAACCGCTATGTCTGCGCGTACACCTGTGATGAGCTCATTAAAACGCATTTCAATAGGCTGCGTAAATTCTAATTCCATACCCGGAATTACCGCAAGAGCCTCTTTAAATTGATCAGCTAGACCATCTTTGGTTTTGGCGGATGTCCACTTGCTTTTTTTCTTAAGGGTAATGATCACATCACTTTCTTCCATAGACATCGGGTCAGTTGGCACCTCAGCTGCACCTATTCTAGTAACCACCTGCTTTACCTCTGGAAATTTATTCAGTAAAATTCGCTCAATTTGAGTGGTCTTTTCAATGGTTTTACTCAAGGATGTTCCTGTTTTGAAAACAGGTTGAATTACAAAATCTCCTTCATCAAGAGTAGGTACAAATTCACCGCCAATAGTGGCATATAAAAACGCGGAAAAAGCTAATAATATCGCTGAAAAGCCTAGCACCAATTTTCTTTTATGCAGTGCCCAATGTAAAACCGGTGCATACATTTTATTCAACCAGCTGATCAACCGAAAGGATAGTGTTTTTTCAGAATGTTTGGAAGGACTTAAAAATAGGGATGCCATAACCGGCACATACGTAAAACACATAATAATGGCCCCTATGAGCGCAAAACTAAAAGTCAGTGCCATAGGTCTAAACATTTTGCCCTCAACGCCACTCAACGAAAGTATAGGAATGAATACTATGAGTATGATCAATTGCCCAAAAATGGCGGAATTCATCATTTTCGAAGCCCCTTCGCCGGTGAGTTCATTCTTAAGTATCTTCTGTTCATCACTGGTTAAAGCAATCAGCTCTTCTCTTTTTCTCGTCATTTGAAATGTGATATACTCCACGATGATGACCGCACCATCGATGATAATACCAAAGTCAATAGCGCCTAAGCTCATGAGGTTGGCATCCACGCCAAAAATATTCATGAGTGAAAGGGCAAATAATAAGGACAAGGGGATGACTGAGGCGACTACTAATCCTGACCTGAGGTTACCTAATAAAAGAATAACTACAAAAATTACGATCAAACATCCTAATATTAAATTTTCAGAAACAGTAAGCGTTGTTTTACCAATGAGTTCACTTCTGTCTAAAAAGGCATTAATATATACACCTTCGGGAAGTGATTTTGCAATGGAACCAACACGGTCTTTAACTGCATTAATTACCTCCTTTGAGTTGGCATTTTTTAACATCATTACCTGACCCAGTACTTTTTCACCCTCTCCATTGCCTGTAATAGCTCCAAAGCGTGTAGCACTTCCAAAACCAACTTCCCCAATGTCTTTAATATAAACTGGAGATCCCTGTACCGTTTTAACAACAATATTCTTAATATCGTCAATGCTGCTAATCAGTCCATCACCACGAATAAAATAGGCTTGATTCGTTTTTTCTATATAACCACCGCCGGCCACACTATTATTATTTTCTAATGCCGTGAATACCTCTGATGTGGTAATATTCATAGCGTTTAGCTTTTGTGTACTGATGGCTACTTCATATTGTTTGAGGTGCCCGCCCCAGGTATTTACCTCAACAACACCCGGTATTCCAGAAAGTTGGCGTTTAACAATCCAATCTTGTATTGTTCGTAAATCTGTGGTTGAATACCTGTCTTTATAGGCTGGTTTTACATCTAAAATGTATTGGTAGATCTCACCTAAGCCGGTGGTGATCGGACCCATTTCTGGGGAACCGAATCCTTCCGGAATTTTTTCTGAAGCAGATTTGATCTTTTCGGCGATTAATTGTCTGGGTAAATAAGTACCTATATGATCATCAAAGACTATGGTAACCACCGATAAACCAAACTTAGTTATGGAACGAATTTCTTTTACGTTTGGCAGATTCGCCATTTCTAACTCTACGGGATAGGTAATAAATTGTTCCATATCTTGAGTTGACAGGTTACGTGAAGTGGTAATCACCTGTACCTGATTGTTTGTAACATCGGGAACCGCGCCTATCGAAATATGAGATAACGAGTACAAACCGAAACCTATTACGAACAAGGTAAATAGTAGAATAACGAACTTATTCTTGATACTGAAATTTATAATATGGGATAGCATAATTCATCAACATTATTTTTGAGACTTTTTCCGCGTAGACGGAATACTTTAAACAATTGACCTTGAATTATGCTTGCTTAGGGGGCTGAAAAATCTTTGATTTTTCAAACAAAGAATTTGTTTCCTGATAGTAGAAACTTACTGTTGTATTCAGGATGGTTTCAGGTTTTACTAATTCTTTATGGGTAGGCATCAAAACAAAGGTAATGCCTGAATACTGTGAACCCGATTGATGATCAAAAGGTAATCGCTCATGATCTTTTTGTTCTTCTTTATGCTTCTTACTATGATCTAGTTTTAACTCGCCATAGTGCTTAGAAATAAACGTTAAAAAATTATCTCCATATTTTTTCGAATGCATATTTGCATGCTTCACCAAATCATCAAGTCTAGCAATATCGCTTAAATCAATTTGAAGGCTTTGTATCAAGATCAAGCCAGAGACCAATATGGAGAATACTTTTATCATAAATAATGATTAATTGCAATTAGAAAATCCTATTTCTTGATTTCCTTTAAACTTTAACCACTTTAAAATTACTTTCAAAAATATTGTAGTTGTTGGTTACAAAAAATGACATCTATCATTTAAGTAACTTATTATGTGCAACTTATAATGCAAAGCAAAGAAATTGCAACCGAATTGGTGACCTCTTGATAAATAAAAAAGGTTACCGAACAGGGCACCTTTTATTTTATGTTAATTAGTCTAATTTAACAGGTTCGAAATTTTCAATTTTACTTATTAATTTAAACTTATTATTGTCTAAGTTGTGAGGTGCAACCGGGTTTTTCAGTTTCACATTTAAATAGTCAATGGTAATTTCTACTATGGTATCATAGCCATCCTTAGAAAATTTTTCCCTATCAAAAAGATCAGGAAATGTTGAGGCAAGATATCCGAAAGAGGTAAAATGCCAATGCGCGATCTTTTTTAATCCTATAAA
>JASJDL010000104.1 GCA_030065775.1 Flavobacteriaceae bacterium
CAACTGCCATGCCCGTATCCTCTCCTTCACAAACTTTTTGCATCGCAGCAGCGCGCTTAGAGATAAGCCTGAGAGCTGCTTCGAAATCTAGCGATCCTATGGCCGCTAAAGCAGATATCTCGCCCAACGAATGCCCGGCAACCATATCGGGTTTAAAAGCAGTACCTAGCGTTTTTGCCAGAATAAAGGAATATAAAAAAATTGCAGGTTGTGCGAACTTTGTCTGCTTCAAATCATCGGCTGATCCACCAAACATTATATCAGTAATTGAAAACCCTAAAATTTCATTACCTCTTTCAAAATATTCTTGCGCCAGTTTCGAAGTTTCGAATAGCTCTTTTCCCATACCCGGAAACTGAGTGCCTTGACCAGGGAATATGTATGCATGCATAATGGCAACGGATTGTTAAAACTCTAATACATCAATTTATATCAGAAACAAAATTGATAAAAAATAAATAGCTTATTGATGGTCACTATGTAAATAACTCGGTAAGCTCCCTGACATTATTATAAGGGCTTCACTTACAAATATTGTATAAATATATGCTTAACTGCTGAATTTAATTCTACTCGCTTAAATTTTTCTGCAACCTTTTGCCTGTAAAACGAACATGCGATTTAAGCACTTCGTGTCGCTAGCTAGATGCGATGACATTATTGTTTTATTGCTTTGACATGCGCGAATATTTTTACACCATGTATCGTAGTTTCTACGCTATCTTTCATCATTTTAATACCCTTTACAATATTCATTTCGCCTTTTGGTGAGATCGCTATAACGTTATAAAAATCACCATCTTCCAGCACGACTTCTATTTGTATAATGTTACCAGATTGGCTTACCCCCTTAATATCCAGCTGCTCACCTTTATCGGTGATCGCTTTGATATCAAGAATGGTTCCATCGGTATTAAGAGCCTTTAGGGGATAATATTGTTCGTTGTTCTTTAGAAGTAACTTTATGGGTATTATTCTACCATTTAGAAATGCCTTGAAATCCAATAGTTGTGTTTGCTCAAAGTCCTGGATGGCCTTTACAGGATGCATGGTGCCCTCTTTGTCAATGGCCTTTACGTAATACAACTTGCCACTTGGCAGTAAGGCCTTTACATTCCAAATTATAATATCTGGGTTGCTACGTATGAGTTCTTTGTCCTGCTGTTCGAATTTGTAATGATCAGGATCCTGGGCGAAACCAATGGCAACTATAAATAGAGTTAGCACCATAGTTGCTAAGAGCGACATCTTTGAGGAATATTGAAATCGATTCATAATAATGGTTTTGTTTCAGTGAAAATAGTACGATCGTGTAACCCATTCAATGATAAAAATCATGTCTGAGCGTACGAGACTTATTATAAATTGGTATAAAAAGGACACTTACATATCCAACAGGTACTGGTATTGGGTAAAGCTAATGTTGCCCTCAAAAATATTTATGGATTTTTTGACAATTTCTTCCGCCCGATCAACTGGAACACCTAGCGCGATCACATATTTGACTACTAGTGCACGCTCTGGCTCATCAATAGCTTGATCCGCATAAATAAGTTGAAACAGGTCAAAAATATGCTTCAGACGTTCTTCATAGGAATTAATAGCTATACAAGGAAATTCGTCATGGTTTTTCAGAATCTCTTTGTATTCTTTAGGTGTAATATCTAATTTTCTCGCGAAGCGTATTAATACACGCTCTTCCGCCTGATTAATTTCACCATCAATAGCTGCGAGGTGTACGATGGCTGTAAAATGTGCAATATTCACCCGGTGTCTACTGGTTTCGTATATGTCTGCTATGGTCATCATCATACTATGTTTTAGAATTTTCAACGCAGAAGTTACGATACAAGAAGGCTATAGTCAATGATATCTGTCAATCTTTGGAGGGAACTTATTTTACTGCTCTTTTACTGTAAAATCGATCAAACTTATACGCCAAGAAGCCTACTACAAGATTGAGTAGTCCCAGCCCCGTTTCGAGCGGTTGTGCAAACAGCAAGTACATCAATACCCAGATGCTACAGATCAAGAAAATTACCTGGGGGATAGGAAAAAGAGGACTCCTAAAACCTTTATCGTCTTTATTCTTTATTCTGGCTACAAATACTCCTGCTACTGCCAAGGCGGCAAATAGTTGCAATACAAATCCGCTGTAAATAAGTACTTGTTCAAAGGTCCCGCTGAGCAATAACAGCAAGGTGATGGTTGTTTGAAGCCAAATTGCCCTTAAAGGGATCTTAGTTGTTGTCTTCTTTGAAAACCATTGCCAGAGTTGATGGTCTTCTGCCATGACCTGTGTTACCCGCGGGCCAGCCCATACCATGGCACTAATGCTCGACAAAAGCATCAGCCCTATACCATAACTTATCAACTTACCGCCCTGGTCACCAAAAATTGAGATCGCTGTAATTTGTCCGATTTCAAGCTGACCTTGAATTGCGTCCAAGGGATTATGCTTTAAGAATACAAAATTCAACACCAAGTATAGCGCACTTACAACTGCAGTACCGACTACCAGAGCTTTGGGTAAATTTTTGCGACTATCACGTATTTCATCTACTACATATGCCGCTGCATTCCATCCTGAATATGAAAAAGTTACATAAACAAATGACACGGCAAAAGCAGGTAAGAGAAGTTCTGTTTTCCAGCTTTGGTCCCATTGATATGCTGATACCGGAGCCGATGCAGTCAAACCAAAATAGATCAAAACCAAAATCAGGAATAGCTTTAATAAGGTGGTAGTATTTTGCAACACACTACTTCTTCGAATACTCAGTGAATGCAAGAAACTAATAAGCACAACGGCTGCAACTGCGAGGAGAAAGCTTGATGCCTTACTGTATGGTGCAATATACGCACCCAATGCCATGGCAGACAGCGCAATGGGCGCTGAAAAACCAATTGTAAGTGAGACCCAACCAGACAAATAACCAAGCAACGGATGAAATGCCTTTGAAAGAAAATGATACTCGCCTCCTGACCGATTCCAATAGGTCCCAAGTTCCGCATAACTCAAGGCCCCGCATAAGGCCATTAATGCACCCAATGTCCATAGGATTAGAATAGACCACGTATTTGTTGTTTCGACTAATTGAAACCCAAGACTGGTAAAAATACCCGCGCCGATCATATTGGCTATTACAATAGCAGTAGCGGTAAGAAAGCCAATAGAGTTTGTCCTGTTATTCTTGTGACGTGTCATGGGTTGTGCTAAAGTACAGTCAGACTGCATCTAAAAGTAGGCTAAAATCTAGTGCCCTAGTCACAAATCTTTCTTAATATAGGCATCGGCACTGAAGAAGTGTCCTAATCTTCTCCTATTTTTCTGTAGATGGAAGGTATGGTTCCCTCAAATTTCTTGAAAGCGCTATTAATTAATAATTCCGCCAGAGTAAAAATATCTTATCAGTAATTAAGGCCCTTGTGTGCGTCTTAATGATTCACTTGGCTCACTCCAATTCAATTTCATAGTGCCAATCCCAGGTCTTGTAGTAGGCTCTCGAGACGAGCGTTAAATGACTTACCTCGAATTGTTTTTGATAGTCAATTTTCTGAAAAAAGGCCAAGCTGTCATTCAACATAGAATCATTCTTGGTCTTCGAAATGGTCATATGTGGTGT
Organism: Flavobacteriaceae bacterium; assembly: GCA_030065775.1. Lineage (GTDB taxonomy): Bacteria > Bacteroidota > Bacteroidia > Flavobacteriales > Flavobacteriaceae > Aureibaculum. Next base: position 3,627 of record JASJDL010000104.1, read on the forward strand.
TTTGGAAATATAAGGGAGTTTCTGTTCTTTAAGTGATTCTTTGGGCCAGAGGTACTGAATTTGTTTATGGATATTCTTTATCTCTTCGACCATTTCCACTCTGAGGAGTAATACTTTGCCTTGTTTAAATATATCAAAGCCCTGAAGGGCCAGTTTGAATCTTTTAAAGTTTGACAGCTCGCTAAATGCGTTTATCAAAATATCTTGATATTGAATGTCTGAAGTGAAGTGTGCCAGCGTAATATGCGGTTTTGATTTGGAGTACCGCTGCTTTCCAAATTGCTCAATAAATTGACTTTTGAAATAAGTTACCTCATCGAAAACAGGGTTTGGAGGTACAATTCTTAGATTGTATATCTTGAATTCAGACATTAATACTATTAGAAATTCACATTGTAATAAAGGGCATTCCTTGCCTGGCCTGGTAAAATGTGAAAGCGATCCAGCCCGCATATAGCAGCCCAAAAATAGTAACGACAATAAGCTGGTTTCTCGTTGGTGTTTTCCATTTCGTGGATACCCATACCGCAAATAGGGGAATGACTTGCAGGCCATGTAAACCGAAAAAATGAGCAACCCGCAAATCTCCTGCTATAGTACTCCAATTCACCAATGGCAAACCGGCACCACCATCAGGAACGCCTACGTTGTGCGCCATCTGACCAATCATCTGCCCTCCTACCCAGCTACCGCCAATAATAATAATCCAGCCCATTAAAATGGCTATTTGAACTGCTCTTGAAGTCTTTAACTTTAAACGGATGGTCTCAATAACGAAGAATACCATCACCAGTACGTTAATGGCAATTAGTATACCCATTGCTGCAAAAAGTAATCCGTCCAACAAAGAAGATTGATTGTAATGTGATTGTACGCCCCGGGCACCCTGCACCACAATAATGCCTATTTCAATAAGGAGTGTCCAGGAGACGATATTGTTAATAATGTTGGTTTTTCGTTTTGAAAATGGATATAGCGTTATTAAATAGCCAAAGGTTAGTATATAAATTCCTCCTGAGATGCAGAATTTCAAGGGTTTGATCCACACATTAACGCCCATAAGCATTCTATCATCTACTAAAAGTCCGATGATACATCCAGCGGCCATTATGAAATGGATCATGACGATGCTGTACAATATTGGGCTGTTTGAACGAACGGTAGTAAAAACGTGCTTTAACTTGTCCATACTTGTTTCTTTTTAGCAGTTCTTAAGATCATGAAAAGTAGGAATCCAATAGGGCCAGCCATAAAAGTTCCTAGAAGGCAAGGCGCCATTAGTATTTGATGAATACCTAATTCTTTATTTTGGTTTAGCATCCACATACCAACCAACAGGTCAAAGGCGAGATAGTGCACCCATCCGGCCAAAACGGCATTTTCTTCTGTGAACAATGCCATTACAGAACTCAAGCTACCAAAATCCATTCCTCCACCAATTTGGATCGCCTGAATGATATAGATAGCGTAAATCACTGAAAGGGCCAGCGGTATTACTTTAAAATCAATTAAGAATCGTGTGGCTTTCCACTTTGGTAAAATGATCATTAAAAGCCACATGGGCATTACCGTCATATTTGCAATTGAAAAAACTTCTGAAGGAGTCATAATGAGTTAGTTTAAATGAAATTAATTGAATTCATTAGTTCAAAGCTACTAAAGCAATATGAAAAAGAAAACAAACTAGTGATTAACCGTCATTAAAGAAGGCTGAGTTGTCACTAATCTTTACTCAACAGCGAATATGCCTTGAAATTTCTTTAAAATTTAAGTGGAAACTATCCTATTTAATGCTTACCTGGTTTGGTCATTTCCAAAAGCATCCTTCTGGCATTATCGCCTACAGGTCCTTTAGGGTCCATTGTAATGGCTTTATTGTATAGTTCTTTCGCTTTTTCCATGTTTCCTGATTTCCAGTGTGCCTCGGCTAAAGAATCCCATGCATTGGCAGATTCAGGAAATAGTTTTGCGTTTAGTTGAAACGCATAAAGGGCCCCTTCTTTATTCCCTTGATTCAATAAACGATACCCGGCTCTATTGAATTCATCCTCGAAGTCAAAAAAACTATAATTAGGATCTTTGACCATACGTGCCGCCTCAGCCTCCAATTCCTGAAATTTCTGGGCCATAAAAAACTCAGTCAAGTAGCCCATCGGATTCGTAATGAAATTTGAATCTTTAAAGTTCAATACTTTTTCAAGAACCGGGTCGTGATTTGACTTGTAATCTTCGAAGGTCATTTCAACCGCCAGATGCGGGCTTGTATAATCGGCGTTTTCCCATTGTGGTTTGTCTTGCCACCAAGCAAAAGATAAGTAGACAGGTAGCTTGCTATTAGGTAACTCAACACGCCGGTTATCACCATAGAAATTAATATTCTCTGCAGTAGGCTCTCCTACAAAAATAACATTGGTATAATTGCTCAGTTCATTTACTAAATTCTGACAGGCAGAAAAGGTCCTTCGGCCAATGATGACAAAAAATTTGCCTTTTTGATTGATCTTTTTTTGTTCAATTATTCCAGTGACAACAGGTTTATTTTTATAGTTATTCCCACCTCCGTTCAAACGAACGTCCAAAACCAGTTTTTCTACGTCATTTTCTTCAATAAAATTAAAAACACGTTTATAAAATGTTGGGATATCCTCAGATGGGTCATCTTGAATCTGGCTCTGTCTCACATAGACTGTTTTGTGTTCTGGTAAATATTCGAAATAGTATATTTTGTCTAAATTCTTAAGGTACAAAGGATTCATCGATTGATTGCGTACCCCTATCCAATCGCTTTCAGGCTTTAGTTCGCCGTAATGTGTAGGAATACGTAAACTATCATTGGCCGAAATTACGGAACTAAAGGTCTTACCATCTTTTTCAAGTGTTAGCTTAATTTTTTGTTGTAAACTTTCGGTAATAGCCTGCGCGTGTAATACTTCAGGCACTGTTACGTAAAGACCTGCATACGCCTTGAAAAATTGTTCATTTTCAACGGGAACAACGGGATGTACCGCCTTTAAAACGTTGAAAGTAGAGATATCTTCAACTGCTGTTACCTTGGCCCCAACTACAGCGGCATAATCTTTATGAGCAGCCGTAATATATAATCCGTCAGGAAACTGGTACAAACTTATTGGAAGCCGGTGCAGAGGCACAGGCCCTTCACTAAACCCGACCCGTGTATGACCATATTTGAATAATCCAATGATTTTGGCAAAACCAATAAGCACCTCATGGTCTTGCATCTTAGGAATTTCGGTGTAAAATTTTTCTATGGCGGTATCAAAGTCCTTCTGGCTTACTTTTTTGAAAAGAAACGGATAGTCATTATGCACGGTTTCCTGAAGAAATTTAAGGTCATTTTGCCATTCGCTACTAGAGATGGTGGTCTGAGATGGTACTTGTAAGAAAAGTAAACAAGTCACCAGGGATAGTAAAATTTTCATAAGATTTGATTTTAGAGCTATTGTTCATATAATTTAAGTTGAGTTGTTTTTAAATTATAAGACGATATATCGCTATCAAAGATAAGCGGTAATCACCAAATCTTCTCTTTGTTAAATAGTAAATACTATTTAAAAGACGTTTAAACTATTTATTTGTTACAGTTTAAAGATTAGTCTCCCGATATCCATAATACTGCAGCCGAGAAAGCGCCGATAAGGGTAAAGAATACAATAATTCCAGTGATTCCAATTAACAATGACTTGAGCAGCACACGCCACCAGGTTTCTTTAAATGTCTTAGTATATGCATACGTATTATAGATGAGTCCAATCAGGAAATTAAAAATTAAATATCCTTTCATCAATGATGGAAACGTATAAAAAATAAATTGTGTAAACGATGAGTATAACCCCTGATGCCCAAAAATGAACGAATTCATGATGAGATGTTCTGCATAATTTTTCTTAGATTTCTTAAATAAAAAGAAGGTCAATAAACTTGTCACAGGAACTAAAAGCAGCACCAAAAAATTCATCCAATTACCCAATTGCTCATCTGCATAATCAATGCGTTCAGACGAAACCGATTCTTCTACAGCCGCTGGTTGCAATTGCTTTTGTAGCAGATCGTCAATGCCTAATGAAGCACTGATGATAATATTTATAGTAATAAGTATGATCATATAACGAAACGGATTGTAATACGGTATCGTTTTTCCGTTCCAATAATCATGAATCAATTGCCCTGGATCGACAAAGAGCATTTTGGCCGTGTATAAAAAGCCTTTTTCTAAATTAGTTAATTGGGCGAAAAACTGCCCGCCTAATTCAGACAGGGTCCACCTTCGCACATAATGTTTCTGGCCACAGACATGACAAATTTTGCCCTGTAGCTGCTGCTCGCAATTTTTGCAAGTGGGAACACTCAATTTTAGAGAGATTTAAGTGCTTAAATGTACGATAAATTAAGATCACAATTAGACTTTACCCATGACCATAAGCTCGGCACCTCCTCTCGAAGAACTATTGTTATAATAGAAGACAATTTTCTCCAACGTACGATGGTAGCCCATCAATGTAAAGACACGAGTCGCGTCCCCTTTCTCAAGACGTCGTGAAACGGTGTGACTTTCTGAAGTACCGTCTGTATAAAAAACTTTAATACTGTGTAAATTAATAGAAGCTTTACGAACTTTGATCTTGATGTTCTGCACATTACTCTTTTCGCCTTCAATGACCAATTCATCTTGATGTACCCCTTCACTTACAGATTGTTTACCCAATTGGACCCATCCTCTGACAAGAACATGCTCATTTTTTTGAGTAACAGATAACATGGAAAACGTTGCTATAAATAAACCAGCAAGCATAAGTATTTGACGAAGTCTTATCATAGGACTAATTTTCGGTTGAACATGTAGGTATTAGTTGAAACGGTTATTGCTATTAAAAAGTATATCAGCTACTTAGAATTTTTAAATTCTAATGCCATTACAGCCCGGTAGAATGCTGATTCTTGATTCGAACACGAAAAACATCCTCTACATAGAGGATGTTTAAATAACAGTATGACAAGCGTACTTTAAAATGTTTAGCGACATAGCTTCGGTATATTTTCTGCTATGTATTTAGTAAATGTTTCTTTTTAGGGATCTGTAATAGATTTACTTTATGTTTCATTTACTTACCTAAAGGTACGGTATTGATGGACTTTTTTTCTTGAAATTCGATAAACGGTACGCTTGTTTCGATGAAATACCATCTCTTCCAGTCAAAGATTTCTTTACGGAAATGTTAAAAAATCATTATTCTTATCTAGAAAGGTTTTTAAAATGGCCTTTGTTCATTTACTTTGTTTAAAAATTCGATAGTATGATCTTATTTGTGGATATGGATGAAGTCTTGGCGGATACCTTTGGAATGCACCTAGAGCTTTATAATGAAGAATTTAATGAGAACCTCACCTATGAGGATTGTTACGGTATTGAGGTTTGGAACGCGGTGCCGGAAGAGCGAAAAGAAAGCTTTTTTCGACAAGTTTACACCAAAGGTTTTTTTAGAAATTTAAATCCGATCAAAGATAGCCAGGATGTGTTAAAGGAACTGGATCAAAAATACCGGGTTTATGTAGCCTCGGCAGCTATGCAATTTCCTCATTCTTTAAGCGAGAAAAATGATTGGCTCGATGAATATTTTCCATTTATTCATTGGAAGCGACGTATTTTATGCGGCGATAAGCATATACTCCATGGTGATCTATTAATAGACGACAGAGCTTATAACCTGGAAACATTTCAAGGACGTTCATTGCTATTCAGTTCACCTCACAATATGAAGCAAAACGGATTCGAACGTGTCAATAACTGGCAGGAAATTGCCAACTTATTACTTTAACTAAACCAATTCTTTTTGTACGTGCTGTGGAACAGGTTCATAGGAAGCGAATTCTGACTCGAAAGTGCCTTTACCGTGGGTTAAAGAACGTAATTCAGTGGAAAAATCAAATAATTCTGCTTCTGGTGTCAAGCATTTCAGTATTTGATAACTACCAATGCTTTCAATATTTTGAATCACTGATCTACGCGATTGTAAATCGGTCATTACATTGCCAACCATATCTTCCGGAACCTTTACTTTCAATAGCATGGTCGGCTCCAGCAATTTAGGATTTGCATTTAAAAAAGCTTCCCTAAACGCATGAGCGCCCGCTATCTTAAATGAAATGTCGTTGGAATCTACTGAATGCATTTTACCATCATATACTAATACCCTTACATCACGTATAAAAGATCCGGTAAGCGGGCCCGATCGCATCACTTCAAGTACCCCCTTCATCACCGAAGGCAAATAACGTGCATCGATCACACCTCCTACGATGCAATTATAAAATATGAGTTTTCCACCCCAAGGTAAGTCGATATCTTCTTTTCCCCGTATGCTGAAACCTTCAGGCTCAGGCATTCCTTCATGATAGGGCTCTATCTTCATGTGTACCTGCGCAAATTGTCCGGCCCCACCCGATTGCTTTTTATGCCTGTAATTCGCGGTACTTGAGCGCTGAATAGTCTCTCTGTAATTGATCTTAGGGTTTTCAAAAGTGACCTCAACATTGTATACGTTCTTTAGAAGCCAGTTGATAATGGAAAGATGTAAATCGCCCTGGCAACCCACAATCTGTTGACCGAATTCCTTTGAATATTTTAAGACCAGCGTAGGGTCTTGTTGGTGTATTTTCTTTAAAGCTTCGGATAGCTTTTCTTCGTGGTTCTTATTCTCGGCAATCACTGCCTTATACATTCTCGGTTGCGGATACTGGATAGGTTTAATTGTGACTACCCGTTTTCTGGCATATAATGTATCATTCGTTTGAACATTTTTCAGTTTAATTGTTGCTCCAATATCTCCTGTACTTAATTTATTTACATAGCCTCTCTTTTTACCATCCATAATAAATAGCTGGTTAATCGTTTGGGTTTCATTCGTTCTTGAATTGGTGAGCTTGTCGTTGACCTTTATCTCGCCTGACTTTACTTTAAAGAAGTTGATCTGCCCTACGTTTGGCAAGAAAAGCGTTTTAAAAATAAATAATACCGTAGGTTGGTCATTTGCAGGGTCAATGTCTTCTCCTTCAACACTTTGTTCTGCTTTCAGGTCGGCAGCGGCGGGAGCCACATTATCAATAAAGCCCATCAATCTGCCACTTCCCATATCATAGAGTGCAGAAACACAGAAAACCGGAAAAAGGTCGTGATTGAGCATTCCCGCTTTAATACCTTGCCGCATTTCATCTTCATTGAGCGTTCCTTTTTCAAAATATAATTCTAACAGTTCTTCATCATTTTCAGCAGCTTTTTCCACCAATTCATTATGCAAGGCATTCGCGCGCTCTAATTGGTCTTCAGGGATTTCTAGTTTTTCAGGCTTTCCCCCTTCAGGTTTAAACTTATAGAGTTTCATCTTAAGCACATCAAGTATGCATTGTGCACCATCCAGTACTAATGGATATTGAATCATTACTGCTTTATTACCGACTAAACCTTTCAGACTGTTATAACTCTGCTCAAAATTGGCTTTTGGATGATCTATCTGGTTGATCACGAAAAGTGTTGGCTTATGATATTTATCTATATAGTTCCATATGATCTCCGTACCAATTTCAACACCCATTTTGGCATCGATAAGTGTTAC
>JASJDL010000105.1 GCA_030065775.1 Flavobacteriaceae bacterium
CGCCTTCAATTGGGTTGAAAATAACTTGACCCAAAAAAAGAATATAAAAATAATTGGCGCACCAAAGAATAGTTCACAAATAAAATATGTCGGGGAGCTTCTATCTGAATTAAAAAGAAATGATTTGTCTTATGAGAATACAGCAATGGTACTGGCAGATGAGTCTTTATTACCGGCCGTCTTAAGTTCAATGCCCAAGGCTGTTGAACAAATTAATATCACAATGGGCTATGATCTTGTAAATATGCCCATATCGTCGTTACTGGAAACACTCTTTCAGCTCCATACAAATTCGAAAAATTCAGGGAACGCTTTTTACTATAAATATATCATCCAAATACTCAACCATCCGGGTATGAACAAAATAATCAATTCAGGTGTATTAAATAGCGAGATACTTAGAAATAATTTTATCTATTTGACCACTGCTACCTTGAAAGGCCTTGTCGAAAAATTAGCTTTACAATTTGATAGCATTCTATTTATATTCGAAAACTGGCATAATAATGCGAAGCTCGCCATCAACAACTGTATCGACCTTATTGATTTACTCAGAGAAAAAACTGATGATACACTTCAAAAAGAGTTTTTATTCAAGAATTTGACCGTGCTAACCCAGCTCCAACAATTAAATACCAAAACAAATTATATAAAAGATATTAAAACACTGCATCAGCTCTATAAGCAACTCATAAAAACCGAAAAACTTTCCTTTCAAGGAGAACCTTTATCGGGATTACAATTAATGGGTATGCTCGAAACGCGCGTACTCGATTTTGAAAATGTGATCCTTACTTCCGCTAATGAAGGGATTCTTCCTGCAGGAAAATCAACGAATTCATTCATTCCTTTTGATGTAAAAAAAGAAGTCGGCCTGCCCACTTATCAAGAACGTGACGCAATATTTTCCTATCACTTTTACAGATTAATTCAGCGTGCTAAAAATGTGTATTTGTTGTACAACACGGAAAATGACCATTATGGATCCGGAGAGCAAAGCCGGTTCTTAACAGAACTGGAGATTAATAAAGCTGAAGATGTTCGCAAATATATAGTGAGCCCGAAAGTGGCTCCTCAAAAAATAGAACTGAAGCAAATTATTAAAACCCAAACTGTTATTGACCGTTTAAAAGAATTGGCAGTAGAAGGACTTTCACCTACTTCACTTACAAACTATATGAATGATCCCGTTGGTTTTTATGAGCGGAAAGTCCTCGGTATTAAGGAGACCGAAGAGGCTGAAGAAACAATCGCCGCGAATACCTTAGGTACTGTAATTCATAAAACATTAGAAACTCTTTATCTTCCCCATAAAGGGAAAATTCTAAAGAAAGAGGCACTCATGTCCATGAAAGGAAAGACAAAAAGTGAAGTACATAAATGGTTTTCTGAAGCCTATAAAAACGGAGATTTATCTTCAGGAAAGAATTTACTTATTTATAATGTGGCCCAACAATTTGTTTCTAATTTTTTAGACCAGGAGTTACGGTTGATAGAAAATGGCGATGAATTAAAAATTCTGGAGCTTGAATATGACCTTGAAGCTGAGATTACAGTTGATGGCCTCGATTTTCCAATAAAACTCATTGGACAGGCCGATAGAATTGATGAAGTCAACGGCATCATAAGAATTATCGATTACAAAACAGGAAAAGTCGAGCAAAAAGATCTGATAGTTTCAGACTGGCCACTAATTACTTCAGATTATAAATACAGTAAAAGTTTTCAGGTACTGCTCTATGCGTTGCTATATGGTAAAATGAACGCCTTAGAATTCGATTCACAGTCGGTTGAAAGCGGTATTATTTCCTTTAAGAACCTTAAGGCAGGCTTCCAAAAAGTGAACAGAAGAAGTATCAGTGCGAAAGATATCTATAATTTTTCGCTAGAACTAAAACAATTGATTGCAGAGATCTACAATGCGAAAATACCATTTACTGAAAATGAAAATGCTTATTTTTAACGTATGGAAGTCATCAAAAATCATTTGATACAAGGTAAGCACCAGAGACCTATTGTAACCGATTTCTTTTTTACAAAGAATGGGTCGCAAAAACCTATTGTTATTTTTGCCCATGGCTATAAAGGGTTTAAAGATTGGGGTTGCTGGAACCTCGTTGCAGAAAATTTTGCTACGAATAACTTCTTCTTCGTGAAATTCAATTTTTCACACAATGGCGGTACCGCTGAGCAACCGATTGACTTTCCCGATCTTCAGGCTTTTGCTGAGAATAATTATTCTAAAGAATTAGATGATTTAGAGTCTGTCATTCATTGGTTGACTGACCAAAACACGTTTACTGAAGAGTTAGATGCAAAAAATATTACTTTAATAGGGCATTCAAGAGGTGGTGGAATTGTAACCATAAAAGCTTCTGAAGATGCCAGAGTCAGCAAGCTCATCACTTGGGCGAGTGTCTGCGATTTTGGAAAACGAACAGCGACCATTGGCAATTTAAAAGAATGGAAAGAAGAAGGCGTTAAATATGTCTTAAATGGAAGAACCAAACAATTAATGCCACATAACTACCAGTTTTATGAAGATTTTGCCGCCAATGAAAAAAGGTTAACGATAAAAACAGCAGTAGAAAAATTAAGAATCCCTCATTTAATTATTCATGGTGATACCGACGAAGCAATTGATATACAGGAGGCATTATCACTCCATAAATGGAACCCAAAAAGCAAACTCCTAATTGTTAAAGATGCCAATCATACATTTGGTGCCAGGCATCCGTGGTATGAGAAAAGTTTAACAGTTCATTTGCAAAAAGTGGTTGAAAAAACAATCAGTTTTATCTAAAAATCAGCTACTTTTGGCTTCTGGTATCTTAGATTTTACATCTTTTTTGTAATGTTCTTGACTGAAGAACGCCTAATGGTGTAATTTAAAGTAAAATTACCTTCAATGAAGAAAGCAATCGTTGCCATATTCTTTTTAATAAGCACAGTTTCGTCTTTTGCCCAGATACTGGAACCGGTAAAATGGTCGTATGAGTCCAAAAAAAATTCAGATCAGGAGTATGAATTGATATTCACCGCCACCATTGACGAAAACTGGGCTGTCTATTCACAATTTATTGGCGATGACGGCCCCATACCAACGACGTTCACTTTTGAAGATAATAGCAATATAGAACTTGTCGGAAGTGTCACAGAGAGTAATGAAAATAAGGTTACGAAGTATGATCCTGTTTTTGATATGGAACTTTCCAAGTTCTTTAAAAAAGCTGTTTTTACACAAAAAATAAAGCTCAAAAATAAGGATGCCGTCATAAAAGGTTCACTCACTTATATGACCTGTGATGACGAGCAGTGTTTGCCCCCTACTGACGAGCCCTTTGAATTTAACTTTTCGGCTTCAGGCGTGAGTGCTTCCCAAGGAGATCTAGGTGAAGGTATTGAAGTGGATGAAAATGCCGTGAATGAATTATTATATGGGCTCTCACCTTCTGATATCCAAAAATCTGATAAAAACTGCACCAATGGAGCTACATCAAATGCCTCGGCAGTACAAGAAAAAGGAACCTCACTATGGAACATTTTCGGATTGGGTATTTTAGGCGGTTTACTGGCATTATTAACTCCATGTGTATTCCCTATGATTCCCCTTACCGTGAGTTTTTTCACAAAAAAAGGTGATCAAAAGAAAAGTTCGGGTCTATCAAAAGCAATTTTATACGGTTTTTTTATCCTGGCCGTATACCTGGTATTGAGCATTCCCTTTCACCTATTAGACTCTATCAATCCGGATATTTTAAATGATATCTCCACCAATGTTTGGTTGAACGTATTATTCTTTGTCATTTTTGTATTCTTCGCGTTTTCATTCTTCGGCTATTATGAACTGACCTTGCCTGCCAGCTGGACGAATAAGACAACTCAAGGTGAAAATGTGGGCGGTATTATTGGTGTCTTTTTTATGGCACTCACCCTAGCCATCGTTTCGTTCTCATGTACGGGCCCTATTTTAGGCTCATTACTTGCCGGTTCTTTGACTTCTGACGGTGGCGCCTGGCAATTAACCGCAGGTATGGGTGGTTTCGGATTAGCTCTGGGATTACCTTTTGCTTTATTTGCTGCCTTTCCGGGATGGTTGAATTCGTTGCCAAAATCAGGTGGATGGTTAAATACCACTAAAGTAGTATTAGGCTTTTTAGAACTTGCACTGGCTTTTAAATTCTTATCTGTTGCTGATCTCGTACAGCACTGGGGTATCCTAAAAATAGAACCGTTCCTCATTATTTGGATTATCATTTTTGGAGGATTGGCATTGTATCTGTTCGGAAAGATCAAATTTCCACATGACTCCCCGATCAAAAAAATATCCTTTTCAAGGATTTCCTTCGCTATACTTATTGCTGCATTTACCGTTTACCTGGCTTCAGGATTTCGAGTAAACAAAGAAACACAAACGTTTACACCATTAACACTTCTGAGCGGGCTAGCACCTCCTGTTGGATATAGTTTTATCTATCCGAATTCATGCCCGAATAATTTAGATTGTTTCAAAGACCTTAAAACAGGAATTGCCCATGCTACATCAGTCAATAAGCCAATCATGTTGGATTTCACAGGATATGGCTGCGTAAATTGTAGAAAAATGGAAGAGCATGTATGGCCACTGGAAAAGATCGATAACTATTTACGCAATGATTTCGTATTGATTTCCTTGTATGTGGATGATAAAAAAGCTCTTCCTAATGACCAGCAGGTTCGCGTAAAACGTATTAATGGTGGTACCAGAAAGTTGGAGGACTATGGCGATAAATGGGCAAATTTTCAAACGCAGTTCTTTCAAAATAATTCACAACCCTTTTATGTATTATTGAGCCCCGATGGCAAGACGATCTTAAACCGACCCGTAGCTTATACTCCCGATGAAGACCAATATGCACAATTCTTAGAGTGCGGTTTAGAGATATTAAAAAATGAAAAAGCGAATGCCTCTGTATTCGAATAAGTAGAAAATAGCTGAATTTTCATCATATTAAAAACACTTTGGTTACTTTTACCGAAGTGTTTTTTGCTTTCTAAGCTAGTATAGAATGAAGACTTTAGCTAAAAATAACCCCAAAGTCGCGATTGATAATCTGGAAACCTACTTTCAGGAATTCAGAAAAGATATCATTGGCGATACACATACTTTCCGATCATTGAATGGAGCCAAAAAGGTACTTTATGCCGATTGGATCGCTAGTGGCCGCCTATACAGGCCCATTGAAGATACCATGCGTGATATCATCGGCCCCATGGTAGCGAACACACATTCATTTTCGAGTGAAACAGGTAAAGCTTCTACCTATGCCTATCAATATGCAAGACAGATCATCAAAGAGCACGTAAATGCAGACGAAAATGATGTTCTGGTAACCGCAGGAACAGGTATGACAGACGTGCTGTCTCGACTTCAACGTGTTATGGGATTGCGTTGGCCTGACGTTGTAAAAGATAAAATAGCCATCCCTGAAAATGACCGCCCGGTAGTTTTTATTACGCATATGGAGCATCATTCCAATCAGGTACCATGGATGGAAACCATCGCCGACGTAGTCATCTTAGAATGCAATGAGCATAAATTGGTGTGCCCTGATAAGCTGGAGGAAACTTTAGAAAACTATAAAGAAAGACCACTCAAAATTGGAGCCTTCACAGCGTGCTCCAATGTGACCGGAATCATTACTCCATACCATCAATTGGCTAAGATCATGCACCAACACGGTGGCTATTGTTTTATAGATCTGGCGGCATCGGCGCCCTATGTAAAGATCAATATGCATCCTAAAGACCCAGATGAACGATTGGATGCCATTTACTTTTCACCACACAAATTTTTGGGTGGCCCGGGAACATGCGGTGTTCTGGTATTTAACAAAGACTTGTACAACACCGATTGTCCGGACGTGCCTGGTGGAGGTAATGTGAAATGGACCAATCCTTGGGGAGAGTATGGCTATCATGACGATATCGAGACCAAAGAGGATGGCGGAACACCTGGGTTTTTACAGGTTATGCGCACTGCGTTAGCCATCCGCTTAAAAGAAAAAATGGGTGAGGAAAATATGGCAAAACGCGAAGAAGAACTCTTGAAACTGTGCTTTAATGAGCTTAAGAAAATTCCAGGATTGTATCTTCTGGGATATAATGACGAAAAACGGATCGGTTGCGTGTCTTTTGGTATTGAAAATATCCATTATAACTTAATTGTTCGATTATTAAATGATCGTTTTGGTATTCAGGTGCGTGGAGGCTGGTCATGTGCGAGCACCTACAGTCATCATTTGTTCGATCTTTCTGAGGGTTCTTCGAAACAAATAACTGAGGGAATATCTAAAAAAGACTTGACCATTAAACCAGGATGGGTTCGTTTATCGCTGCATCCCGTCACAACAGATAAAGAAGTGTTGTTTATTTGTGATGCAATCAGACAGATAGTCGAAAATATCAATGATTGGAAAACAGGTTATACCTACAATTCAAAAAATAATGAATTTGAGTGTGTTGGAGGAGATACCGAAATGATCGAAAGTGTAAAAGAATGGTTTAAATTATAAAAAGAGCTGGTTTTCACCAGCTCTTTTTTGTGGAGCATATCGGAGTCGAACCGATGACCTCTACGCTGCCAGCGTAGCGCTCTAGCCAGCTGAGCTAATGCCCCAAACGGGCGCTAAGATACATCTTTTAAGACAAGTAAGGGTATCCTGCTTTCAAAATCTTTTTTCTTCACAGCATCTTCTTGCCATAATCTAGTAAAGAAGCCTCTTTTTCTTCGAATTACGCATAATAAATCAGGTTCCGTAACATGCAAATGTTCAAGAACTCCTTGAAAAACCGTAGCATTTTCACTAGTTTTAAACGTCGAGGCCATCGCCTTTAAGTCTTGGCTAACTTCTTTGTCGCTATCTGAACAGTCAGGTGTAATGATTTGAATTAAATCAAGCTTTGATGTTGCATATCTGTTTAATATACTTTTCAACGGATTCAAGGATGACTCTGATTGTACTTTACAAACCTTCAAAGCCATGAGTACCTTCGTGAAATCCTTATACCTGTACTGAGAAGGTACGATTAGCACCGGAATACTAGTATCTTTTACCAAGCTCCCCGGTACTTTACCTAAATAGAGCGTCTCATCTTTGGAAAGTGGTTTTGCCGAAGACACAATAAGATCAGCATTGATATATTCAGCCAAAGCTTCAATACTATCAATGACCTTCCCTTTTATTGAAGCACTAGCGATTTCAACACCCTTTCTGTCAACTTTTGAAAGAATGTCATTCAATTCATTAGTACTATCTTCTTCTAAAATGGCATCAAGATTCTTTAACGAACCTGAAATTCGCGTACTTTCATATACCTGGGCCACATAAATCTTCGCACCGAATTTCTCAGCTAAATCTATCGCATATTGCAAGGTGTTTGGTCCATTTCCACTCGAACCTATTGGTACTAATAAATTTTTCATCAGCATAAAATTTTCGCAAAGATAATTGAATTAGAATTAAAAACCCTCACCAGCAGTCGGTAAGGGTTTTTATCATAACTTTCCTGGTGTGTCAGAACCAAAGTTAATACCTATAATATTCAGGTTTGTAAGGGCCTTCAACCGTTACACCAATATAATCGGCTTGCTCTTGATTTAAAGTTTCCAGTTCTACACCAATTTTTTCCAAGTGTAATCGCGCCACTTTTTCATCTAAATGCTTCGGCAGCATATACACCTTATTTTCGTACTTATCAGAATGATTCCAAAGTTCGATTTGCGCTAAGGTTTGATTTGTAAAGGAGTTACTCATTACAAAGCTTGGATGACCCGTTGCACATCCCAGATTTACCAAGCGGCCCTCTGCAAGAACAATAACATCTTTTCCGTTAACGGTATATTTATCGACTTGTGGCTTAATCTCAACTTTAGTAGTACCATATTTTTTGTTCAACCAGGCCATGTCGATCTCATTATCAAAGTGGCCAATATTACATATGATCGTTTTATCTTTAACAGCCTCAAAATGACGACCCACCACGATGTCTTTGTTTCCAGTTGTGGTAATCACAATATCAGCATTTCCAACAACCGTATCTAATTTTTTTACTTCATAACCATCCATGGCCGCTTGCAATGCACAAATCGGGTCGATTTCAGTTACTGTCACAATAGCGCCTGCACCTCGAAAAGAAGCAGCAGTACCTTTACCAACATCGCCATAACCACAAACTACTACA
Organism: Flavobacteriaceae bacterium; assembly: GCA_030065775.1. GTDB lineage: Bacteria > Bacteroidota > Bacteroidia > Flavobacteriales > Flavobacteriaceae > Aureibaculum. The sequence continues at coordinate 8,224 of JASJDL010000105.1, forward strand.
CGCTTTCCTGCAATCATGATATCGGTAGCGCGTTTGATAGCATCAACCGCAGATTCTCTACAGCCGTATTTATTGTCGAATTTCGATTTTGTAACAGAATCATTCACATTAATAGCCGGCATTGGCAACGTACCATTTTTTACTCGATCGTATAACCGGTGTACCCCAGTGGTAGTTTCCTCAGAAAGTCCTTTGATACCTGAAGCCAGCTCGGGATATTTATCCAGCACCATGTTTGTTAAATCACCTCCATCATCTAAGATCATGTTCAGCGGTTTCCTATCTTCACCAAAGAACAGCGTTTGTTCAATACACCAATCAAACTCCTCTTCAGTCATTCCTTTCCAGGCGTAAACAGGAATTCCGGCTTCAGCCATGGCAGCAGCAGCCTGGTCTTGTGTTGAAAATATATTACATGAACTCCAGGTCACTTCAGCCCCCAAGGCCAATAAAGTTTCAATTAAAACAGCCGTTTGAATGGTCATATGTAAACATCCTGCAATACGGGCTCCTTTTAAAGGTTGCTCATCCTTATATTCTTCACGTAACGACATTAAGCCGGGCATTTCGGCCTCAGCTAATTCAATTTCTTTTCTTCCCCAGTCGGCCAAAGAAATATCTTTGACTTTAAAAGGAACATAGGTCGCTGTTTTTGTACTCATATTTGTATCTTTGATTATCTAAATTTCGTGTGCAAAGTTACGGAATAACTTTTTAATATGCCTCTTTACAAGACAATTGAAGTCAATACTACCACAAAAGTCTATATCTGGAAGATTGAAGAATCTCTTGAAGTACTTTCCAAAGGTATTACCTTAACCAAACCCTGCCAGGAACGGGTTGATGGAATGAGATCTGAACTACATCAACGTGGATTTATGAGTGTACGTCATTTATTGGCGGCCGCTGGATATATCGATGCTGATTTATACTATGATGACCTGGGCAAACCCCATTTAAAAGATGGTAATCATATCTCGATCACGCATTCATTTCACTTTTCGGCTATTATCGTCAGTAGCGACATTCCGGTCGGAATAGATATTGAAAAGCAACGTGATAAAATAGTTAAGATCGCCAATAAGTTTACGCCATTACGAGAGTATAAGATCATCGCTAATCATGAAGCTTTGGTAAGTAAATTAACGATCGTCTGGGGGGCTAAAGAGTCGCTGTTTAAGATCCATCCTGCTGAGGGCTTGAGCTTTTTACACAATATCTACATAGAAGATTTTGCGTTTGAAGACGCTCAAACCACCGGAAAAGTCCGCTGGAATGGAAACACAACAGATTACTCCATCAAATTTTTAGAGTTCGAAGGTTTTACCTGCGTATACGCTTTACAATAATATGCAGAGTATTTATCAAAACATTATTATAACAGCCAATTCCGGTAAGAGAATGCTTGCGGTTCTAATTGATCCCGAAAAAATTGATGTAAGACAGCTTCCAATACTCTTTCAGAAAATTCACGCTTCTATCACTACTCATATTTTTATTGGAGGGAGTACCGATGCAAATGGAAATACTGAAAATGTCGTTACAGCGGTCAAAGCACAAACAGATTTACCTGTATTGCTCTTTCCAGGGGATTATTCACAGATTACCGATAAATCTGATGGGATTTTATTTCTAAGTCTTCTCTCTGGCCGTAATCCGGAATACTTAATTGAACAACAGATAAAATCAATTCCTACTTTAAAAAACAGTGGCTTGGAAATCATTCCTACCGGCTATTTGTTGATCGACGGTGGTTCGCAAACAGCAGTGGAACGGATTAGCGAAACAAGGCCCATTGCGCAAGCTGATGTTGAATTGATCGTAAATACCGCATTGGCGGGACAATTCTCAGGCAAACAGCTTATTTATCTTGAAGCCGGTTCTGGAGCCATTCAGGCTGTAGGTCCAGAAATTATAAGTGCTGTGAAAGAAGAATTGAAAATACCACTAATCGTAGGTGGTGGTATCAGAACAAAACAACAATTAGAAAATGCCTATCAAGCCGGAGCCGACTTAGTGGTAATAGGCACTGCTTTTGAGGAAAATGAGGATTTTTTCAATGAATTAAAAATATGAGTGAATTACTAAATTTTTTCATTGAACCCTATCAATCATATTCTGCTACTCAAATTGTACTGGAGAGCATTGCTGCTATTTTAGGAATATCGAGTGTTTGGTATGCACGAAAAGAGAATATACTGGTATATCCCACCGGAATTATAAGTACAGGATTATACGCCTATTTATTATTCGGCTGGCAGCTGTATGGCGATATGATCATTAATGTATACTATTTTCTTATGAGTATCGTAGGATGGTATATTTGGACGAGAAAAGTAGATGCCACACACTTTACACCTATAACTCAAATGACAAAAAAGGATCATTTTTTTGCTGTTATAATCTTCTTAATCACTTTCACGGGTATATTGATCATCTACAAATTCAAGCCCTACATTAACAGTGGTTTTATTGCAGAAACGCTTTCTGATAAGTATCAATATATCCCTACAGATTATGTGGATGCCATTACTACAGGTACGGCTTTCGTAGCCATGTGGTTAATGGCATCCACATAATCTGTAGGGATATATTGATACTTATCAGAAAGCGTTTCTGCAATAAAACCACTGTTAATGTAGGGCTTGAATT
>JASJDL010000106.1 GCA_030065775.1 Flavobacteriaceae bacterium
TAGACTGATAATCGATAAATATCAGTTTGTAGACTGATAATTGATAAATATCAGCTTGCAGACTGATAAATCAATCTAGTAAGGATACACCGTTCAAATCGGTAGTTAAAACCTCACTCATGTAGTCAAAGAAAGGACGCAGTGCTTTATACGTGGCGTCAAGTTCTTTCAAAAAATCAGGAGCTAATACCTCCTTATCAGAAAATTTACGGACTGCAATAAAGCCTTTCTTTCGTATGAGGTCAATGGCCGGATGTTCTTTATCAAAGCCTTTTGGTGCTGTTTTCACTTCTTCGCCTTCAAACTTGCCTCCGAAGTATTTGACATAATTCTTTTCCTTTAGAATTTTTCGAATCTCGGTATCATCTATTTCAAATTCTTTACGGATTCTAAACAAATCATCTTTATTAGGCTCCCAAAAGCCACCTGCTAAAAAACTTTCACCGGGCCTGATACGCAAATAATAGCCTCCACGCAAGTGTTTTCCTTGGCGCGAAAATGACCCTGCGAAATGTGGTTGATACGGAGTCTTATCTTTAGAAAAACGCACATCACGGTAAATTCTGAATAATTTGAACTTATCGATTTCATCATGTTTATTCAAATTATCTTGTATAGCAGCATAAAAGGCTTTCGCATTATCTTGCGCTTCTTTAAATTTCGGTTTATGCTCAGTAAACCACTCTCTATTGTTGTTTTTCTTTAAGTCTTTTAAAAATTGTAGGCTTGATTTTTCAAATTGCATATCATCTAATTTTTACTAAGTTTAAAGATAAAAAACTTCCAACACTTACTACTTAACATTTTGTTAATACCTTTAATTTAATTAACTTGCTGATTATTAACCCACTAATTACTACAAGTTATGACTGATCAAACGACAACAAAACCACCTGTGTGGTTTTGGATTGTTAGTGTTGTTGCCTTATTATGGAATGGCATGGGCGTCAACAACTACATCCAACAAGCCTATCGAACAGAAGGGTTTATAGCCCAAGTTACTCCTGAACAACTGGCAATAATAGAGACCAGGCCCGCCTGGGCTACCGCTGCCTTTGCTATCGCAGTCTTTAGCGGCCTATTAGGGAGCTTGCTATTACTTTTAAGGAAGAGGTTTGCTTCCCCACTTCTGATTATTTCGTTTATTACTGCTTTATTGACGCAAATTTGGTGGTTTATGACAGACGGGCCTTCTTTATCTGATCAGGCTTCAGGTGCTATTATACCAATAGTAGTTGTACTCTTTGCTCTTTTGTTGGTCTGGATGGCGAGAAAAGGTGTTACCAAAACCTGGTTGAAATAAAAGGTTCAATTTAAGAAATTAAAAAGGTGCTGTTTAGCATCTTTTTTTATGTTCCTTAGTGCTATTATGGCATTAAATATTTTGATAGTGGCCGAACCTCGACTAATTTGCCCATATTTGTTATAATTTATGACTGAAGAAACCACCATAAAGCCCCCAATTTGGTACTGGATTATGAGCCTTTTAGCCTTGGTATGGAATGGCTTGGGAATTATGGCTTTTCTCAAACAAGTCAACATGAACGAGCAAAGTCTAAATACTATACCTGAAGCGCAAAGAATACTATATACAAACGTTCCCTTATGGGTTATGGTAGTCTTTGCCATAGCTTATTTTGGGGGCGCATTAGGTTGTTTTGCTTTGCTAATGAGAAAAAAATGGGCGCAGCCAATCTTTGTGATTTCATTATTAGCGATTCTCGTTCAGATGACCTATCAACTCTTCATAAGCAAAGCCTTAGAAGTCTATGGACCAACCGGAGTAATCATGCCAATTGTCCTCATACTAATAGGTGTTGGGCTCGTTTGGTTTTCCAAAAAAGCAATGAGTAAAGGATGGTTGAAATGATACTTTTCGTTTAAGGCCTTCATATTTCGCCAATTACATACTAAAATGAACTAACTATAAAATAGTTCTTTTATCGTATTGCATCTTTTAAGAACTTGTCTTCAGAATACTATGGTGAGTATATTCAAATCAACTAAAAACTGTTGCCATGAAAATAAGATATATTTCTCTCGTCTTTACAATTTTAGCGATCGTAACCTGTAAAAAGAATGGCGAACCAAGTACTACTAAAAATAATTCGGACGAACGAATAATCTCTAAGATAGATTCTATTGCTAACAGTTTTATAGAAAGCGGTAAGGTGATGGGCTTGTCCATTGCTGTATTGAAAAAAGGTGAGACATTTTATAACAAAGGTTTTGGTTATGTCGATTCTGCGAAAGCGAAGCCTGTGCAGAACGACCATATCTTTTTAATGGCGTCTATTTCCAAGTTAATTGGGGCTACTGTTGTCATGAAACTGGTTGATGAAGGCAAGTTATCTTTAGATCAAACTTTGTATGAACTCCTACCCGACTATCCTAATCGTGAACAAGCCGAAAAAATAATATTACGTCATTTGATTTCCCATACCTCGGGCCTACCAGAATATTCAAAGGTTATTGATACTATTTACGTACGAGAAGGAAAAGAGCCCACGAGAGATGATTACTTTGATTTCTTTAAGGAAACACCTTCATTATTCGAACCGGGAGATAACTATCGCTATAATAATTCAGGATTTATTCTCATGGCTATGATTGTAGAAAAAGTAAGTGGCACTAGTTTTCAAAGTGAAATTGACAGAATAATTAATAGGCCTTTGGATATTAGTATTAAACTAATCAGAGAAGCAACGAACAATCCTAAAACGACAAAATTCTTTGAATTAAAAGATACTATTTTTCATGATATGTCTCATTGGAAATGGATAAAAGGGGATGGTGGCCTAACGGCTACAGCCATTGACTTAGCACAATTTCCTTATAAATGGTCTGATGGTACTTTGATCTCCAAAAAATCATATCAGCAAATGATTACTCCCGTGGTCTTGAATGATGGTATTAAAACGGGATATGGATTGGGGACCCGAACAGGTATTTTTGAAGGAGAAACGGTTTTAGGGCATACCGGTGGTCATAATTCTACCTGGTCTCGACTGATTTATTTTCCTGATAAAGATATGGTTTTGGTCGTATTTGTAAATACAGACAACACTTCTTCTAATGCATTTAAGCTATCGGGGCTTTTATCATTGGCCTTATTAGAAAAGGAAATGCCCGATTACACCAATATTACACGAAATAGTGAAGACCTATCAAAATATACGGGTCTCTATCGAAGGCCAGATGATACGGAAGATCGATATATTTCCATTTATCTCAATAAAGAAGACGATCATTTATATTACAAATATGCAGGTAATGACTCAAAAGGTGAGAAAATGTATCATCTTGGCAACGGGGAATTCTGGATAGAGCGATGGCCCACCGATCGTGTCATTTTTGATGTTGATGCCGAAAATCAAGCACGAGCGATAAAGGAATACTACTATGGGTATTACGTGAATCTAAGGAAGAAAATAAAATAAATAGAAAATTCTATTCCTAGTCTATGACTGATTAATATTCCGAATATAACTTCCGTAAGGGTCATTAAACTTAAAGCCCTGAGTAAAGCGCTTTTTATCTAGCTTCTTATGCTCGACCAATGCCCATAATACAAACTCCTTTAAAAAATCTTTGTCAGCATCAGGAGTTCCGTTTTGATATTTATCCACTAATTTTGTCAAGGGCCGAATATCTTTCAATGCATTCTGGTATTCAGCATCATTCATATCATCTAATAATTCAAAATTCCCTTCTTCGAAAAACCACTCGATAATACCATCATAGGGGGTCTCAGCATCCTTATGTTCTAATTTAGGTATTTCAGGAAAATATTCTGAAAATAAAGCTTTTATACTTTCCCCTAATAATGTTCTTGCTACAAAAACGGAGCCTTCCTGCTCGCCTTCATATACTAACTCCACTTTACCGATAATTGCCGGTGTCACCCCAACAAAATCCGATAAACGAACCTTTGTTTTTATATCACCGCTTAAGATACTTCTTCGCTCAGCCGTACTCAATAGATTCTCATAGCCTGTGATACTCATCCGTGCACTGACTCCGCTTTTTGTATCGATATACGGACTTTTCCGTGCCTGAAAACTTATCTGCTCTAACAGTTTCTTAGCCAGGTCAGGAACATAAATATTTTGCTCTTGCTCTGAATCCAACGTAGCTTCTTGCTCAGTAATCTGTTGAGCAGTGGTGACATCCTCTGGGTAATGGGTTAATATTTGCGAACCAATACGGTCTTTTAACGGAGTTACAATACTTCCTCTGTTGGTGTAATCCTCAGGGTTCGCGGTGAAAACAAACTGCATATCTAACGGCAGTCTTAGTTTGAAACCACGAATCTGAATATCTCCTTCCTGTAAAATATTGAATAGAGACACCTGGATACGCGCCTGTAGGTCAGGAAGCTCGTTGATAACGAAAATAGAGCGGTTTGCTCTGGGGATCATCCCAAAATGTATCACACGGTCGTCGGCATAACTCAATCGCAAATTCGCCGCCTTTATTGGATCTACATCCCCAATCAAATCAGCCACCGTTACATCTGGAGTCGCCAATTTTTCAGAGAAGCGCTCATCGCGATGCAACCAGGAAATAGGTGTATCATCACCTTTTTCCTCAATCAAATTAACCGCATACCTTGATAAAGGATTGAACGGATCATCGTTAATTTCAGAGCCTTCCACAACAGGTATATACTCATCAAGCAGCTTTACCATTAAACGCGCTAATCGAGTTTTTGCCTGGCCCCGTAAACCCAATAAATTAATATTATGACGCGATAAAATGGCTGTTTCCAATTCAGGTATGACAGAGTTCTCATAACCCCAAACACCTTCAAAGACTTGCTTTCCTTCCTTAATATTGGCGATAAGATTATCGCGCAACTCATCTTTTATTGATTTCGACTGATAACCAGCTTTCTTTAATGCTCCTAATGTTCTAATACTGTTGTGATCCATAAATACAATTATCCTTTAATATTCTTCTTTCTGTTGTTTTCGTAGTCTTCAAAGACCATTCCGCCCAGTCCTTTTAAGCCTGTGTAAAATGCCTTTCCGCGATTCGCAGCAGAAAAATGTTGTACAAATTGCATTAAATAGGGGTCTTGGGCAATCATAAAGGTGGTAATTGGTATGTGTAATTTTCTAGCCTGTGCAGCCATGGTATAGCATCGCTCGACAATATGCTTGTCAAGTCCGACACTGTTTTTGTAATAAGTCCCGTCCGGTAAACGCAGACAACTGGGCTTACCATCGGTAATCATAAATATTTGTTTATTGGTATTTCGTTTCCTTCTTAAGATGTCCATAGCTAATTGTAATCCGGCGACAGTATTGGTATGATAAGGCCCTACATTTAAATAAGGTAAATCTTTAATGGAAATAGGCCATGCATCATTACCGAATACGATGATATCAATCGTATCTTTCGGATAACGTGTGGTGATCAATTCCGTTAGCGCCATCGCTACTTTCTTGGCGGGTGTAATACGATCTTCACCATATAAGATCATGCTATGGCTGATATCGATCATAAGTACTGTACTCATTTGAGCCTTAAAGTTGGTTTCCTCAACAACCAGGTCACGTTCATTCATGGCAAAGTTACCAATGCCATGATTGATCTGTGCATTTTTGATACTTTCTGTCATGGAGATGCGGTCTAAGGTATCACCAAATTGATAATCCCTGAATTCACCGGTCTGCTCATCACCAACTCCAGTTGCCTTGGTACGATGGTTTCCGGCCCTGCTTTTCTTCAATTTCCCGAAAAGTTGCTCAAGGGCTTGCTTTCGGATGGCACGTTCGGTTTTTGCCGTAATTTTAAGAGTGTTTCCATCACCACTACCTTCACCATCTGGCTTTAGTTCTTGGCGTAAGTATCCTTTATTTTTAAGGTCTTCTACAAAATCATCCAAAGTGTAGTCAGGGGTCGTAAGGCCATATTCTTCATCTAGCTGTTGGAGCCAATCAAGGGCCTCATCAACATCACCCGAAGTATGTACAATAAGTTCTTTGAATATATCAAACAGCTTATCAAAGGGAGACTGCTCTGGTGCGACATACGTCTCAAATCTAAATCCTTTTCTGCTACTGTTTCTCATTGTATAAAAATACGACAAAATATAAAGACAAATTGTAAAGAAACGTTAATGTCTCTTTTGCAAAATCGTAACGATTTGGTCGAGTGAAAATCCTTTTGCTTTCAATAAAATCAAATAATGAAATAAGAGGTCTGCGGCTTCATTTAAGAAGAGTTCATCATTCGTATCTTTTGCTTCAATAACCGTTTCTACGGCCTCCTCGCCTACTTTTTGCGCTATTTTATTGATACCTTTTCGAAACAAAGAGGCAACATAAGAGTTCTGATCATCTTGATTTTCTTTCCTGTTTTGAATGATACTCTCGAGTTCAGATAGAAATCCGTAAGACGTATTATTGACATCATTCCAACAGGTATCACTTCCTTTATGGCAGGTCGGGCCTTGGGGTTGTGCGCTTACTAATAAGGTGTCATAGTCACAATCAACCTTTATGTCTTTTAAGTTCAAAAAATTACTGCTCTCTTCTCCTTTTGTCCATAGCCGTTGTTTTGACCGGCTGTAAAATGTGACTTTTTTGGATTCAATTGTTTTCTGATAGGCTTCTGCATTCATATAACCTAGCATCAGTACGTTTTTAGTTACGCTATCTTGAATGATCGCTGGAACCAGTCCATCGGGGTTTTTATCAAAATCTATTTTCATAAGTGTTATTTAATTTTCCTTCATTCGAAGAAATCTATTCATTGTTCCTTTCATTTCTCGATTCCGCATTCCCGGGTACTCGGGACGGAATGACAATTGCTTACAGGCGTACAGGAATATCGCTCTTTCGTAATTCTTCTTTTAAATCTTTAATTTCTAGTTCACCAAAGTGAAAAACGCTCGCTGCCAACGCGGCATCTGCCTTGCCCTCTTTAAAAGTATCAACAAAATGTTGCATAGTGCCTGCACCTCCTGATGCAATAATGGGAATTGTGAGCTCTTCTGATAATCTGGACAAAGCCTCATTCGCAAATCCGTTCTTAGTACCATCATGATCCATAGAGGTAAATAGTATTTCTCCGGCACCACGCTCTTGAACCTCTTTAGCCCATTCAAAAAGGTCAATATCTGTAGGGACCTTTCCCCCCACCAAATGAACTTTCCATTGACCATTGATTTGCTTGGCATCGATAGCCACTACGATGCACTGATTCCCAAATTTTGCTGACAATTGATTAATCAAATCAGGATTTTTCACAGCCGATGAATTAATAGATACTTTGTCGGCTCCACAATGTAACAAATCATCAACATCTTCAATTGACGAAATGCCTCCACCTACTGTAAAAGGTATGTTAATTCGTTCCGCCACTTTTAGCACCAGATCGTGTAACGTTCTTCTTTTTTCCTCCGTGGCAGTAATATCTAAAAATACCAGTTCATCCGCCCCCGCTTTTGAATAGGCATCAGCTAATTCAACAGGGTCTCCTGCATCTCGTAAATCCACAAAATTAATACCTTTTACAGTGCGTCCGTTTTTAATATCTAGACAAGGTACTATGCGCTTAGTTAGCATTGAGTATATAGTTTTCTAATTGTTTTAAACTTATTTTATTTTCATAAATGGCTTTACCAATGATGGTTCCCTCACAACCGATCGAGGCTAGTTTCGGTAATTCATCAAATGAGGATATCCCGCCAGAGGCTACTAACTTAAGAGATTCTTCTCCCGAGTGCTCGGGATCAGAATGACAATCAGCTAAGATTCTTTTGTATAATTCAAAAGAAGGACCTTGTAACATCCCATCTTTACTGATATCTGTACAGATCACATAGCGAACCCCTTCTTTCTGATAACTGGATATAAATGGTATTAGTTCTTGATCACTTTCTTCCAGCCAGCCACTTATCGCTACTTTTTCATTAGTGGCATCCGCGCCTAAGATGATTTTATCTGGGCCGTACTTGTGCAACCATGACTTAAAGATCTCGGGGTTCTTCACGGCAATACTGCCACCCGTAATCTGATGGGCACCACTTTCAAAAGCTATTCGTAGGTCGTCATTGGTCTTCAAGCCGCCACCAAAATCAATTTTTAAACTAGTTTTTATGGCTATTTTCTCTAAGATCTTATAATTAACGATGTGTTTTGATTTCGCCCCGTCTAAATCGACCAGGTGCAGATATTGAATTCCATGGGCTTCAAACTCCTTGGCTACCTCCAAAGGGCTTTCATTATATACTTTTTTCGTAGCATAATCGCCTTTGGACAGTCGTACGCACTTGCCATCGATGATATCTATTGCAGGAATAATCCTCATAGCTCTAAAAAGTTTTTTAGAATATGTTCACCAGCATTACTGCTTTTTTCAGGGTGAAATTGCACGCCGTAAAAATTGTCTTTTTGCAAAGCTGTAGAATAGGAAATTCCATAAGTGCTTTGGGCAATGGTTTCATTACATAATGGTGCATAATAGCTGTGCACCAGGTACATAAACTCATTTTCAACAATGCCCTCAAATAACTTGCTTTTCAATTCAGAAATTTGATTCCAACCAATTTGCGGGACTTTTACGCCATGATTAAACTTTACGACATTATCATTAAAAATACCCAGGCCTTCGGTATCTCCCTCCTCGCAATACGAACACATGAGCTGCATACCCAAGCAAATACCTAAAACAGGTTGTTTGAGTTGAGGGATCAATTGATCCAATCCGGTCGCTTTTAATTTCTCCATTGCACTACTTGCCTCCCCAACACCTGGAAATATTACTTTATCGGCATTTTTGATCTCTTCGGCATTATCACTTAGCACGGCTTCATAACCGAGCCTTTTAATCGCAAACTTTAGTGATTGTATATTACCTGCGCCGTAATTAATAATTACTATTTTCATTTTAAATATCATCCTGAACTTTATTCAGGACAGTTTTAATTGAATCTTTTTTATTTCACTATGGATTCCGCATGTCCGAGTACTCGGGACGGAATGACAATTATTATAAAACACCTTTTGTTGAAGGTAAAATCATTTTCTCTGAGTCGCGCTTCACGGCAGCCTTGATCGCCTTGGCAAACGCTTTAAAAATAGCTTCTATTTTATGATGTTCGTTCGTGCCTTCAGCCTTGATATTGAGATTCGCTTTTGCACCATCAGTAAACGATTTAAAAAAGTGCATAAACATTTCCGTGGGCATTTTACCAACGAATTCCCTTTTAAAATCTGCCTCCCAAACTAGCCAATTGCGGCCTCCAAAATCAATACTTACTTGAGCCAGGCAGTCATCCATAGGTAAACAAAAACCATAACGTTCGATACCCAGCTTATTTCCTAAAGCCTCGCTAAAAACTTCACCCAGGGCAATAGCTGTATCCTCAATGGTATGATGTTCATCAACTTCTAGATCTCCTTTAACTTTAATCTCTAAATCCATTTGGCCGTGACGCGCCAATTGATCCAACATGTGATCGAAGAATGCGATTCCCGTATCAACGCTGCTTTTACCTGCTCCATCGAGATTCAATTTGATCTCAATATCGGTTTCGTTGGTTTTACGAGAAATCTCTCCGGTACGATCTTTTAATTTTAAAAACTCATAGATTTGCTCCCAGTCATTGCTTTCCAACGCGATAAACGGATCTAATTCTTCTCTTTTAACACTAATCTCCCCTGTTCCCAAATTCGTATTGTCATTGATAAATATCCCCTGTGATCCAAGATTCTTTGCCAATTCTATGTCAGTGAGTCGATCACCTATGACAAAAGAATTCGCTAAATCGTATTCTTCAGAAAAGTATTCGGTCAACATTGCCGTACCAGGTTTTCTGGTAGCTGCATTTTCATGCGGAAAGGTGCGATCGATAAAGACATTGTCAAATATCACCGCTTCATTTTCGAAAGATTTTAAGATGAAATTATGCACTGGCCAGAAGGTGTCTTCGGGAAAACTACCGGTCCCTAAACCGTCTTGATTCGTAATCATAACTAATTCGAAATCAAGCTCTTTTGTTACTTTACTTAAATATGTAAATACCTTTGGGTAGAACACGAGTTTTTCAAAAGAATCAATCTGTTCATCAGCTGTTTCTTTAATAATCGTACCGTCTCTATCTATAAATAATACTTTTTTCATGTACTTAAATTATTCAATGTTGTGATCAAATTTCTATTTTCCTCAGGGGTTCCTATAGTGAATCTCAGGGTATTTTTGCACAAGGGCTGGTTGGAGCGATTTCTTACAACGATGTTATGCTCCAGCAGCTCATTATATCGCTTCTCAGCATTGTCAACTTCTGCCAATATGAAGTTGGCATCAGTAGGAAAAACTCTTTTTACAAATTCAATTTCAGACAATTTTTCGAACAAGCGCTCTCTTTCAGCTAAAATTCGTTTCACCTCTTTTTTCAGGACGGCCTGATCCATAACGCGGTCTAAAGCCTTTCTTTGTGTCAATTCGTTGACATTATAAGGAGGTTTAATTTTATTCAACAGCGCAATAATTTCTTTCGAAGCATAGCAGGTACCCAAACGGATACCCGCCATGCCATATGCTTTTGACAAGGTTTGTGTGATAATTAAATTTGGGTATTCATTCAATCTTGAAATCCATGAAGGCCGGTTGGAAAAATCAATATAGGCTTCATCAATGATTACTATCCCTTGAAATTTTTCCAATAATTCTTCAATGATTTCCGTTTTAAATGAATTTGCGGTAGGGTTATTAGGCGAACACAAGAACAATAGCTTCGTATTTTGATCAGCCGTATTTATGATCTTAACAACATCAGGCTGGAAATTTTTTAAAAGTAAGACTTCCCTGTTTTCAATCGCATTGGTCCCCGCTAAGACTTTGTACATACCGTATGTTGGAGGTAAGGTAATAATATTGTCCCTTTCGGGATAACAAAATGTTCGGACTATTAAATCCAAAACTTCATCACTGCCATTGCCCAATAGTAATTGCTCTGTATCAACTCCTTTACTTGCTGATAACGCTTCTTTTAGTGTAATTTGCTGTGGATCAGGATACCGGTTGACTCCATTTTCAAACGGATT
>JASJDL010000107.1 GCA_030065775.1 Flavobacteriaceae bacterium
GGGTAATGAGGGTGATTCTGAAGTCAAGGTATCTAGTAACAATACCGTTTCGAAGGGCCGTTGATTCGGGTAATCAATCATACGTAATTTTACTTCCGCAAAACGAAATCCGTACAAATCCTTAAAACCGCGGATTTCTAGTAATTCACAGATATCACCATTTGCTATAAACCCGGCCTCTGAACTATCATTTAACCAGAAATAATTGTTTTTGACCACCATAACATAGTCACCGGTGGCGATTTCATTTTCCTGCCCACGTATCTTGCTGCGAATTTGTTGATTGTATTGATTCGCACGTTTATTTGAGCGTACGATAAACGCCGTTTCTTCAACACCTGCATCGTTGTCATAGGCAGTTTGTATAGCATCTTGTATGTCATAGCCATCTGTCAGCCGTATAATATCAGGAAAATCCAGGTTGAATTTGAACGTGTCAAAGCCACCGTCGTCTAAGTTGATCCGCAACGAAGTGGCATTATTTAAAATACCTGAATTCTCATGCTGACGCATCACCTCATCCAATTCTAATTCCTTAACATCTTTATTATACTGCGCTTCAAGCGTTTCGGCATCCAGAGCTGGACTCAGTTCCAGTTTTACAGGCGGTAATTGCGCAGTATCACCAATCATTACCAATTTGCAATTCTTACCAGAATATACATAAAACAAAAGATCATCTAATAAAGAACCGTTTTCAAACAATCGTGCATCGGCAGCCCGGTCAGGAATCATAGAAGCTTCATCGACAATAAAAACAGTATTGGTGTGCTTATTTTTTTGAAGTACAAAAGAAACACTTCCATTGCTTTTCTTTCGTGGATGGTATATTTTTTTATGGATGGTGAAAGCCTGTCGGCCGGCATAACCTCCGATCACTTTAGCCGCCCTGCCCGTTGGCGCTAATAAGACGGACTTCTTACCGGCTTGCCACAAACAATTTACCACCGTACTAATGGTAGTAGTTTTACCGGTACCCGCATAGCCCTTTAATAAAAAAAGCTTCTGAGCATTGTCATCAAAAATGAAATCTGATAGCTGCCGTAATAATTTATCCTGAGCAGGCGTGGGAGTAAACGGAAACTTCGTAGCTAAAAGTTTATAAAATGACTTGGAATCTTTAATCATGAAGCTATTAAACTAAAAAGGCAAAGGTACAAATTGATTTAGCCATAAAATTTTTAGCAATGAAAAATTTTTGTAGATTTGCCTATAACCTAAAAAATTTACTTCTAAAATGTTAACAGTATTAATCATCATCGTAGCCATATTAATAGCTGCTGGTTTAGCATATTTTATCGTTAATAAAACTAACAAGGGAACCCGACTTATCGTTTCTGTTTTGTTATGGTTAGTTATTGCTTTTCTTGGCTACAAGATCTATGATGGTATTATGTCACCGATAGAATTCAATAAAGAAAAGAAAGCACGTTATGCTAAAGTTATTGATCGTTTAAAAATTATTAGAGACGCTCAGGTAGATCACAAAACAGTGACGGGTGATTATGCTAAGAAATTCGATCAGCTCGTCGCCTTTATCGATACGGCAAAATTTGCTGTTACCGAAACTAAAAACATTATCAAAACTGTAAACAAAGGTACGACCTATAGTCCTATTATGATTGAGGTAGAGGAGCGACAGGTAGATACCATTGGTTTTAAGGCTGTTAAAGATTCGTATGCCGAAAGAGACTATAAAAATATGGCTAAAGTGCCTGAAGCAGATATTAATTTCTCACTGGAAACAGGGTATGTCGAAAAAGTACAAGGTATCAAATCACCTGTTTTTCAAGCGAAGGTTGATAAAGGTGTTATCTTAGTAGGATTAGACAGAAATCTAATTAAGCAGGAAAAAGAGGCATTTGGAGGCCCCGAAGTAAGCGGTGAGTTTATTTCTGTAGGATCTTTAGATGACGTAAAAGTAAATGGTAA
Source organism: Flavobacteriaceae bacterium (assembly GCA_030065775.1). GTDB lineage: Bacteria > Bacteroidota > Bacteroidia > Flavobacteriales > Flavobacteriaceae > Aureibaculum. The sequence continues at coordinate 1,933 of JASJDL010000107.1, forward strand.
TTGGCCACCATTTTATGATACAGGAGAAAGCAAAGATTCAGAAGGATAATTTAGATCTCAAAGATCTTGTTAATACACATTTATCCATCCAATTTAGTTTGGATGGATTTTCTTTTTGTATTCTAGATAAAGAACTAAATACATTTATTGCTTTAGGCGATTATCTGTTTAAGGAAAAAACAGCCTATACCCCTCAAAATTTATTGACCAATATCGCCGATGTTTTTGATAGTAATTCGTTGCTCAAAAACAAATTCAATTCTGTCACCGTAAGTCACGTCAATGACCTATCATCATTCGTACCAAGTCCGTTATTCGATGAGGACAAGCTTTCCAGCTACATAGAATTTAATAATAAAATTTTCAAGCATGATTTCTTTGCCTTTGACGAGCTTAAAAGTCATGACATGGTAAATGTTTATGTACCATATGTAAACGTTAATAACTTCTTTATTGATCAGTTTGGCGGTTTTGAGTATAAGCATTTTTCTACAACACTGGTAGAAACCTTGTTTAGTATTTACAAGTACAGTCTAACACCTCAGATATTTGCCAATATTTGCGAATCACATTTTGAGATTATTGCGATTTTCGATAAAAAATTGCAGCTCTATAATACATTTAAGTACACCACAAAAGAGGACTTCATTTATTATATCCTTTTCACTGCTGAACAACTGAAGATGAATCCTGAAAAACTTGAATTAAAACTACTGGGTAACATAGAAAAAGACGATGAACTCTATACAATCGCTTTTAAATACATCAGAAATGTAAGTTTGTTAGAAAATCGATCTGAGCATAAGTATGACGCAGCCATTACTGAAACCATGAAAAGGCACTATTTTATGCTCTTTCATCAATTTTAATGCGAATTATTTCAGGTAAATATAAAGGCCGTAGGTTCAATGCTCCCAAGAATCTGCCAGCACGCCCTACTACCGATATGGCCAAAGAGGCCTTATTTAATATTTTAAACAACACTTATTATTTCGATGAACTTTCTGTATTGGACCTCTTTGCAGGTATTGGCAGTATTAGCTTAGAATTCGCTTCACGCGGAGCAGCGCAAATTGTCAGTGTGGATAACCATGCAGGATGTATTCGCTATATCAACTCGGTATCCAAAGAGTTTAATGCAAATATTACTACTATTAAAAGTGACGTATTTAAGTTTTTAGAGCGAACATCGCTTAAAGCGGATATTATTTTCGCCGACCCACCTTATACGTTCGAAACAAAGCAATTTGCAGCCATTTCTAAATTAATTTTTGATAGAGAATTGCTGAATGATGGAGGCTTATTAATTATAGAGCACTCGAAGCATACCGACCTATCAGATGTAGAGCATTACAGCTACTCAAAGAAATATGGAGGTAGTACGTTTAGCTTTTTTCAATATCCAGAAGGCATCGCGTAGATCACTAGCATCAATCATTCGAAGCGACAGTTTGTTGTTCAAAAGCTCTCCTATCCCTCAATCTGCCCAAAGTTATTTTTGTGGTGACAATAAAATTTTTAGTGAAAAATCTTAAGTTATAAGTACCTGGAGAAATATGGGTTGTATTCATAAAGCATTGCTTGTTTCGGGCTTTTCCAGAAAGTACTGCTTCACTTGTGTGCATATCAAGCAGTTCGTACTTGTAAAAATCTAATTCAGATACTAATTCAAGGGTTTCATCATCTATGGTTGTGAGCGTCATTGCTGTTGAGCCATCCGGAGCTTCTATGATATATATTGGGTGTGTAGATTGTGCCTGTACAAAACTTAAAAAGCTCATTAAGATCAAAAAGAAAAATACTTTTCTCATAAGAGGAGAATGTTCGGAGTTAACTAATACCTCAAACCAACAAAAAGATTCTAAAGAAAATCTAAAGAAATAGCGAATTAGAATATTTAATCAAAAACATGTTCGCGATAATCAAGCCACCATTGTTCAATATCTATTTTTGGCTTTCGACATATGTATAGTGGAATATTTACCTCTTCGTCAATAGCATATTTATGGGTGATCACTTTTACTAATTCTACTTCTTCAAAAACATAATTAACTGATGATTGCTCATTGCCAATACTAATCCAAACATCCGCATTCTTGTTACCGTAACCCCGAAACCAAAAACTGCCATGTCTGCTTATGGGAGCTGGAAGATCGTATTTCTTTCCTATTATATTTAAGGCACCAGCTTCCCCATAATTTTCTGCCCACAATACAGCATTTCTCCTTTCGATTTCCGGTAGCGACTTATATACGCTATCAACCAATTCAACTTGTTCCTTCCAACCAAACATATCTGCATAATCACCAGTTAATTGTACACGACCATTCTGAGTGTCCTTTTTATAGATTGAGACATACTGATCAATTGGTAATATGGGCGTCGACATTGGAATAAATGGTAAAGCCAGTAAAAATAAAATCCCCGTTAAAGCGTAGATCAGCTTTGCTTTATGCTGTAAGAGACTTTCTATTTTCACCGCCCCTAAGGCAAATAATACAGGGTAAATAGCAAATATATAATAGGATTTAGATCTTAAGGCCCACATGGTCAAAAATATGGCAATGGCAGAAATAGCAATCGACCTATACTTTTTTAACTGCTCATCTCTAAAAGCTGCAACCAGGCCCATCAGGCTTACAACAAGAGTTATTGGGAGATGAAATTGATCCGTCAGAAAATCGAAAGGTGAAATGTCATCCAATTGATTTTCATTCAAGGCACTCACATGTTGTACTAATGGAAAGTCATGTTGGATCTGCCATATTAAATTAGGTAGGACGATTAGAAATGCCATACCTCCCGAAATATACAACCACTTGTTCTTGAACAACTTGCCTTTGTTGTAAAATAGCAAACCAATAAAAACTCCAAACGCCCATATTAACATGGTATATTTATTCAATATACCAATTCCCAATACTACGGCTACGAAGACGAGATATTTTTTGCGCTCTGAATTGATAAATCTTATTATGAAGTAAAAGCCTAATGTCCAGAATAATTGATCAAATGCTACCGGTTGAAACAATGTATGGTTTCTATAGAAAGGTAAAAACGCCAATACACAGACTCCTGCTAGCAATACGGCTTTTTTCTTTCCACCTAATTCAATAACCGTTAGGCAACATATGATAAGGATTGCTATTCCCGCTAATGTGGGAAATAATCGTGTACCCCATAATGAGTAATCAAAAAATAAACTGGACAGCTTGCCTAAAAAAGCGATAAAAGGAGGAAATTCAAAATAGCCCCAACTTAAATGTTCGCTTACCGATAAGTGTAATAATTCATCGCGGTGATAACCATAATTAGCGTTGGCTAAGGCATGAATAACAAACTTTATAAGACATAATACAGCAATCGTAGGCCAATGCTTTTTCATAAACTATTCCAACCAGTCTTTAAAATCACGTACCCGTTCACGGGCAACGATCACATCTTGTTCTTTGAAGTTATTTAATTTAATCTGTAATCGCGAGTTGGTATATGACACCATGTCTTTGATGGCATTAATATTTACGTAGAATTTACGGCTGATCCTGAAAAAGGTTTTTGGGTCGAGCTCATTCTCCAATTGCTCCAGGGTCATGTCAATCAAATAATCCCTGCTTTCATTCGTATGCAGATATGTACCCTTATTTTCACTGTAAATGCATTCTATCGTATCGATAGTGATCATCTTTAAATGTTGGCCCACCTTTACTGTAAATCTTTTTTTGTAATCCCGCTCCAGCGGATTCGTTAATAGCCTTTTAATGTCTTCAAAATTTACCTGTACATTCTGAGATTTGGGTGCCAGATTCTTGTATTTCTTTACTGCGCGTTCCAGATCATCAGCATCTATGGGTTTGAGTATATAATCAATACTATTTAATTTAAATGCCTGTAGTGCATATTCATCGTAAGCGGTCGTGAAAATTATGGAACTATCAATATCAATTTCTTCAAAAATTTCAAACGACAAGCCGTCAGACAACTGAATATCTAGAAAAATGAGATCAGGATGCTCATTTTCATGAAACCATAATATCGCATCTTCAACACAATGTAACATGGTATTTACTTCAACCCCAACTTTATCCAACATTCTGGATAGGCGACGTGCTGCCGGTTTTTCGTCTTCTATAATGATTACGTTCATTTTTTAAAATTCAATTTTTTAGCTTGTTTTTTGATGATTATATTTCCAATCATGGCTGTTATAAAAGTGGCTAATGCCACTGCCCACCAGAATTGTTGCATGTTTTTTACGAAGCGTGTTCCAACTTCGGCCCAAAAGGCACAGTATAAGCCGACTACTGACCAGCTCATAAAATAATAATGATAGCTATACCAATTCTTAGTTCTTCGAATAGCTGGAATAATACCTCCGAGTACCGTGGCTAAACTGAGGATTGCAAAAAAGTGAAAAACACTAAAACCACCAAAATTAATGATGAAAAAAGAACTACCATTCAATAAAAGCATGGCTATAACATAAATATAGCCCACCCTCTTGTGAAATATCGTTCCTTTCGTATTTAGAACAACTACAACGCCAGTGATCATTGCAATCAACGCAGAAATAGTATGGAACCATCCAGTGTGGCTATGTATAATATTATTGAGCATTATTACAGGGCCTCAGTTAGTTTAACAATTTCTTAGACTGTTCTTTATCCTCGCCCATATATTGTTTTATTTTTCTCTCTTCCCATTTCTTTCCAAAAAATACATTGGTCTTTAATACGCCTATCGCATGAAAAAAAATACCAATACCCCAAAATAGCCATACGGAGTAGACTCCAAAGCTCGATAAGATATCCGCTAATGACTCGCCACTGTTAAGATTACCAATAATTATCGATATTGAAATAAATAGGTTTACCAATATATAGACTATTAAATGCATGTAAAATCCCTTTATCTCATCGACACGCTTTTTAGCCTTCAAATAACTGTCACTTTTTTGTCTGTCTTCAAAATTCATACTGCAGTCTTTTATTCATTATAAGTGCCTTTTTCAATAGCTTCTTCCTTCATATATTCCTGAACTTTACGCGCTTCCCAGTCTTTACCGAAAAAAATGTTTTGTCCGAATATTCTCCAGAAATGAAAGAAAATACCGACGCCCCAAAAAATCCAAACGGCGAAGGTTGGAAAATCGAATAAAGCCTCGCGCAAGGTATCTCCATCTTTTAAACTTCCGAATATTAGAAATGAAGAGATAAAAATATTCACAACTAAATAGATCGCTAAATGAATGAAGAAGGCCTTGCGATCTTGTACTAGTTTCTTAGCCTTTAAATAGCTGTCACTTCTTTGTCTGTCTTCAAAATTCATACTACAGTCTTTTATTTATTACGAATGCCTTTTTTGCTGGCTTCTTCCTTCATATATTCCTGAACTTTACGCGCTTCCCAAGCCTTAAAAAATGATGATTTCAACCAAAAAACATTTAAGCCGTGAATCAGCAGACCGATACCCCAGAAAATCCAATTCATATAGGTGCTGAAATGCGTGAGTGCCGCAAAGAACGTTTTACGATCCGTGATATCATGATTCCATAGCATGTTTACGGTCGAAACCGTTAGGTTCACAACTATATAGATTAACAAATGCGTGTAAAACCCTTTGATGTCTTTTACCTGCTTTTTAGCCTGTAAATACTGTTCGCTTTCTATTTGCTCCTTCAAATTCATTATTATATTTATTCGTATTGTTTGTTTGATTTGGCAGCCTCTTCGTCTATATACCGTTGTATTTTGCGCTCCTCCCACTTTTTTAATGCTGATGACTTAAACGCAAAAATATAGAGCCCATGTACGAGTACAACGACTCCCCAGATAAGCGGATTTAGCCAAAAATTTATATTCGCCCAATGTAAAAAACCTTCGTTGCCGTTTCCAATGCTATTTTCCAATAAATTGAAAAACTTTCCCGCGAAAATGATCCAGAGTATCAAGAATACTATGTATATGAACAAGTGATTATAAAATCCCTTGATACTTTTGACCCTGGCCCTTGCCCGTTCATATGAATTTTCGTTGCTACTCATACTATTATTCCCATCTGTCAAGGCGTTTCACATCGGTACCATCGCGATCTTCTTCTTCCATAAACTCGCGTATCTTACGCTCTTCCCAGTCTTTGTTCATAAACGGACTCAATCTAAACGCGCTGATGGCTTGAAACACGAGACCGATACCCCAGCCAAACACCACCCATAGAAACCACATATAAGTCCAACCGTTAGTATAGTAATTTAACCAGGCCAGGAAGGCATTCACTACGATATACCAAAACAAACTTGCATAGAATTTCTTCAGTTCTTCTACACGCTCTTTAGCACGTATATATTTGTTTTCTCTGTCAAAATTTTCCATAGTTTCATGGTTTTATTATTTCAATGCACCTCTGGCGCTTGCGGGATCTTTAAAAAGATTACCTGCTCATTAATAACTTATAATAATGCTTTATTCATTGATACAATTGCCTCTGTTGATCTTCATCTTCCTGCATAAATTCCCGAATCTTGCGTTCTTCCCACTGCTTACCAAACATAGAATGCCTCATAAAAATGGCGAACCAATGAATGGCCAGCCCTATTCCCCAGCCCAGTGCCGGAAAAATGACCCACGGGAAATCGGTTGTTAAATAATTGACAACACCAAGAATAGGTATGATTAAAATATAGGTAAACAGGTGCCAGTAAAAGCCTTTGATCTGCTCCATACGGGCTTTAGCCTTTAAATATCGTTCGTTTTCTGATAGTTGTTCCATAGTTTCTAGCTATACAATTGTTTTTGTTCTTTTTCATCTTCCTGCATCAATTCTTTGATTTTACGTTCTTCCCAATTCTTTCCTAAAAAGGGCGTTCTTCCAGTTGCTTCCAACCAATGTGCCAACACACCGAAACCCCAACCTAAGGTCGGAAAGATCACCCATGGAAAGTCGGTCGTACGGTAATTTATAAAGGCCAAAATAGGAATGACAATAAGGTACGACGTCAAGTTGCCATAAAATTCTTTCACTTTTTTTACGCGTTCTTTGGCCCTAAAGTAGCGCTTGTCTTCTATATAGTCTTGTTGGATCTCTAATGCGGTCGTAACCTGCTTGGTAAGCATTGGAATGGCTACTTTAAACGAACCTCCGGATTCATCAATGGTCATATTGCGCTTCGTCAATAAAGCATAGCGTTGTACGATATTCGCTAAGCCTACTCCACTACTCTTTTTCACAACTTGTTTTGTTTGGAGATTATTTTCAACCACCAGTGCATTATCGCGCTCATAAATTTTAATGTGCAAGGGCTTATTCTCAGCCACGGTATTATGTTTTACCGCGTTTTCCAATAAAAGCTGCAATGACAATGGAACGACTTTGGCTTCAGGATTCGCCACAGTTTCCGGGATGTCAAAAATAATACTGTCTTCAAAACGCATTTTTAATAAAGACATGTAGGTCCTGGCAAAATTCAATTCATCTTCCACCGTTACCAGTTCTTTATTTTTCTGCTCCAGAACATATCTATATACCTTTGATAAAGAAGTAGTAAAACGTTGTGCATTATCAGGATCTTCATCAATTAGACTCGTCAATACATTCAGGCTATTGAATAAAAAGTGGGGATCAAGTTGATTTTTTAGTGCGTCAAATTTCGCGCTTGCCGTACCAGCGATCACCTTTTGCTCAGTAACCCTTCTCTTTTGCAATTCTTTATAAAAGTAGGCTGCATGAAAAAAACCAGAGATCAAAATTGTAATCAGAAGTGAGGTCAGGTAAAAGTTACCATTAGACTGTTCTCTTTCAATGAATTGGCTATACGAAATCCCATTGATCGCTACCCGTTCAATTACACGGACACAAAAAATTGCGAACATCGTTAGCAAAATACTTCCGAAAACCCCTATGGCGATGCGGTAACTCGCATACTTCTTCCATCTTCGTTCATTCAGATAATCGAAAAAATAGGCATTCACTAAAGTCAGGGAAATGGAATACAACTGGCTATCAGTAAAATAGTCTAGCAGCGTGGCTGTTTTTGGCATAGTACCTGCCCCAAAAAAGTAAAACAGGATATTGAGAATAAAGATCACTAAACCAATTGCGAAACCTAATGCAAATATTTTTAAAAATCGATTCATAAACTTCCTTAAAAATTAATCTGAATGGTGGTATCAGTTCTCAGTTCAAATTTGGCATCTTTATATTTTGGAGGACCGAAACGCGCTTTTGCATTGTTACTCATAGCGGTTGGCTCTTTAGGTATCCCTAAAAAATTGGTATCCATCTTACCATTGGCATTTTTATCATAAAAAGCTGAAACTGCATAGACACCCGGCTTCAAATCCATAAAAACACTTGTTGCCTTTCCATCCTTGACTTCTGAAATGGTTCCTTTTAAAGCTTTTTTTAGAAAACTTTCTTCATTCTGGTACAAGGCAACATACACTTTGGTTCCTTTAGCCTTTTTAATACCCACGAATTCGATCGTCAAAGAATTCGTTGCGCCCTGTGCGTTTCCTGCTAAAGAGATTGTTGCGATTATGATGATGATGAAAGTTCTCATGGTGTTATTGGTCATTTTTGATGATTATACTATTCGATGCTA
>JASJDL010000108.1 GCA_030065775.1 Flavobacteriaceae bacterium
AAATTTTCCTATACGCCCGGGCCATGAATACAAAGGGTTTATTCATTGGGATTATGACCCGGAAACCAAACCACAAAACGTTCAGGGGGTCCTGGCATTAGCCGATCAAACGGATACAAATATGGGTGGTTTTCAATGCATTCCCTGGCTATTTAGAAATTATGATACCTGGAAACTAACACAACCCGAAGACCGAAATCGCTTTCAACCCGATATTACAGGACTTGAAGATAAACTCGTGAAAGTTCCTCTGAAGGCAGGTGATTTGCTAATTTTTAATAGCTCAGAACCCCATGGTATACGTCCGAACCATTCAAAAGATAAAGTTCGGATCGCGCAGTATATCTCCATGATGCCGGCTCAGGAAGATGATAAAGCATTACGCTCATGGCGTATTAACTCCTGGAAAAATCGAGTCGCGCCTGAAGGTTATGCGTTTCCTGGCGACCCACGTAACTGGGAGCAAACAAAATATAAGACCGCAAAATTGACTACTTTGGGTGAGCAACTATTGGGATTAAAAGATTGGTAACCAGTATTTATAAATGGATTTAAAATTGACCGGAAAAACCGCTTTTATAAGCGTTCGACCACTGGTATTGGCTTTACCACAGCAACGAAATTAGCCAAGGAAAAAGCAGGCACAGGTTTTCGAGTTTTTGTTTTGTTATTTTTGGCAGATGAAAATCGTATTCGCTACCCACAACCAGAATAAGCTCAAAGAAGTACAACAATTACTACCTGAAAGCATTCAAGTATTGAGTTTAACAGACATCCACTGCCATGAGGAGATTCCTGAAACGGCAGAAACGCTCGCAGGTAATGCCCGGATAAAAGCAGATTTTGTGACCAAAAACTACGGTTATAACTGCTTTGCGGATGATACGGGGCTGGAAGTGGCGGCGCTAAATGGGGCACCCGGAGTCTACTCAGCACGTTATGGCGGATTACCTAGGGATGCTGATGCGAATATGCGAAAATTACTCTCTAATCTCAAGGATAAAACCGATAGAAGTGCCCAATTTAAAACGGTTATTGCCTTAAACCTTAACGGAAAACAATATTTGTTTGAAGGAGTTTGTAAAGGTGAGATATTGTATGAAAAACGCGGTTCGGCGGGCTTTGGTTATGATCCGATTTTTGTGCCCGATGGGTTCAAGGAATCCTTTGCGGAGATGTCGATGGAGGAAAAAGGTAAAATTAGCCATCGTGGTAGGGCAGTGGCGCAATTGGTGGCGTTCCTCTGGTCATTAAAGGTTGGACCATAAGAAAAACCATCCGTATTTACGAGGAGAACTATGCTGGCAGTTCGACGAAGTAATCTCCTGAATCGGAATTACAATTAAACAGATTGCTACACTAGTACTTTCGAATCAAAATATATTTTGATTTTTGGCAATGTTCGCAAAGACGTTCCTCTTTTTTTGGTCTTTACGAGGAGGAACGACGAAGTAATCTGTCAAATAGGAGTAAGCTATCAACAGATTGCTGCGCTCCATTACATTTCGCTCGCAAAGACGTAAGCGAGGTCAGAATGCTACTCCTCAAGCGCTGGGGCACAAAGATGCAATTCAGTTCTTAATTGAATGAGAATACCCAGCCGTCAGAAAGGTCATCCCAATTAGGATTTTTACTATTTATCAATTTTTCTTTTCGTGCTCTATTCCCAGCTTTTAATTGCTTTTCACGTTCAATGGCCTCTTTGATATTAGTGAATTCATCGAAGTAAACAAGTTTATTACAATTGTACTTCGAAGTAAATCCCTTATACGCCTTTGATTTATGTTGGAAGACTCTTTTAAGCAAGTTACTCGTTACACCAATATAGATAACAGTGTTGTTTTTGTTGGACATGAAGTAGACGATGGATTTGTCCATATATCAAATATAATTAATTCCGTCTTTACCAGGAGAACTATGCTGGCAGTTCGACGAAGTAGTCTCCTGAATCGGAGTTACCATTAGGCAGATTGCCACACTAGTACTTTCGAATCAAAATATATTTTGATTCTTGGTAATGTTCGCAAAGACGTTTTTCTTTTTTCGGTCTTTACGAGGAGGGACGACGAAGTAATCTGTTAAATAGGAGTAAGCTATCAACAGATTGCCGCGCTCCATTACATTTCGCTCGCAAAGACGCAAGCGAGTTCAGAATGACAAGGACTCTTTTGTCATTCCGCACCTGATGCGGAATCTATTACAAATGATCGCATGCTTAACTAATTCACAATTCGGCGCATGGGCACAGGTAAGTCTATGCCTTCGTCCTTAAAACGCCTGTGGACGGCCTGCAAGAGGTCAGATTTCACACGAAACTCATCCCAGGGCTCAGCAACCCAGACAAATGCACGCAGGTACACACCAATTTCATTCATATCTTTTACACGAATGCGTATTTGTTCTTCGCCCTGCTCCAACTGCTCCGGGGTACGGTTATCAATGATATAATCGAGTTTCAATGCCTCCTCCCGAATGATCGCAATAGCGGCGTCAATATCAGCATTCAAACCAATAATAAAGTTATTAAAGGTCAATACATACTCATCATCAATAGAGTGGTTAAAGATAGATTCTGTACTGATGACAGAATTTGGAATGATAAGGCGTTTATTGTCAAAGGTATTGATAACAGTGTGTCTTAGGGTGATATCATTTACAATGCCTACGCGGGAATCATCCAATTTTATAAAGTCGCCTACGCGAAATGGCCTGAATATAACGATAAAGGCCCCCGCTATGAGGTTAGAAACGGCCGCCTGGGCCGCGAAACCTATGATAGCTGCTAATATACCTGCCCCTGAAAAGATGAGCGTAGCGCGGCTCTTAAACTGTGGTACAGTGTAAATGATAAATGAAAAGGTGAGTAAACCAATAAAAAAGGTGACTGAATTCTTAATAAATTTCAATCGCGTGATGCTATATTGCTCCTTAGCGCCTTTTCTGTTGATATATGCAATCAGTAGAAATCTAACGATGCGTGCGATCACCCAAGCAACCAGAAGCACTAGAATGCAATAGAGCAATATACTCCAAAAGGAATTTAACGGAAATTCATATCCGAATAGTACCATATTAGAATAAGGTTATTTGCCCTTCATCCTCATTTCCATTGCCAGGATTTTCACCTTCCTGAGACGGATTTTCAGTAGTCTTCTCTGAATTGACCTGTGCTGCATCGACAACTTCTATTTCTTCTTCCTGTGGTGCTTCATAGGGGAGTGGTTCCAGTAAATTGACCTGTTTTATTTTTTCTGTAGTCAATTGATTTCCAATAGCTTTAATTCCTTTTACCGAAATAAATTCTTCAAAATTTAATCGTACCGGTTCCAAACTGCGTTTTGAAAAGACGACTTCGGCCATGGGCCTGAAATCTGTAGCCACAATCTCCAATTGTGATTTTGGATGCTCCGAAATAAATCTTTCCTCTTTATTTGGGTTGTCGATCATAAAACGCTTCACAAAATAACGCTGTTTATCGCCATCATAATGCACTGCTGAGATCGGTTTATTCGGAATCCATTTTTCCAAAACGATCATATCATGATCAAAATGCGTCGTTAATTCAGGTCGGATTGTTTTTACAACGCCGCGCTGGGTAATGATCAAAAGCCTGTCTTCAGCGGTAAATTCACCTAATAACTCACCACGTTCGTCCACATTTAAGCGCTGCACGGTATCGTCAAACCATATCTTTCGGGGTTTCAGGGTAGAAATTCCCTTTTCTTTGAGTTCAATACGTTTTACGGAGTATTTGGTCACTGTATTGCCGCGTACGCCGCGTCCTTTGATAGCTAAATCTGCAAAATCTACATCCCATTTCAGCTTTTTAATGCTGCCTACGGCCCGTAAATGCACCGTGACGATCTCAGCTTCTCCATTCGGATTCGCTGAAAAATACCACACTTTAGATTGTTTATTGCCCGCTGTAAGGTCGTATTCCTTGTCGCGCGTAATTCCGGTCACGGAAAAACGCTTCATATAGGTGGGTCCTGACCGCCCGTCACGATAGATCATATTGTATACCGTGCGCTTGTCTTTCTTCTTGAATACCGCTACGTGTATGATACCTTTTCCAACGAAAGTCTTGGAATCCAGGCGGGTAACGATCATTTTCCCATCTTCACGGAATACGATGATATCGTCGATATCGGAGCAATCAGCCACAAACTCATCACGTCGCATGGACGTACCTACAAAACCTTCTTCACGATTCACGTACAATTTCGCATTTTTCATGGCCACTTTACTGGCTACGATATCTTCAAATACGCGAATTTCAGTTTTGCGCTTTTTACCCTTGCCATATTTGGTTTTCAGGTTTTTGAAGTAATCTATTGCATAATCAATGAGGTTTTCAAGGTGATTCTTGACTTCTGCTATTTTTTCTTCCAGCGCCTCAATATGCTGCTTGGCCTTGTCAATATCGAACTTTGAGATCTTTTTGATGCGTATTTCCGTCAGGCGGATAATATCTTCTTGTGTCACAGCGCGTTTTAAATGCTTGGTATGAGGCTTTAAGCCTTTATCAATAGCGGCTAAGACCCCTTCCCAGGTTTCTTCCTCTTCGATATCGCGGTAGATCCTATTTTCAATAAAGATGCGTTCCAACGAGGCAAAATGCCATTGTTCCTGGAGTTCATTGAGCTGAATTTCGAGCTCCTGCTTGAGTAAATCAACTGTATGGTCTGCAGAACGTTTTAAAACTTCGCTTACGCCAATAAAGATAGGTTTGTGGTTTTCAATGACACAGCACAAAGGTGAAATCGACTGCTCGCAATTCGTAAAAGCATAGAGTGCATCTATGGTTTTATCGGGGGATACTCCTGACGGCAAGTGGACCAATATCTCAACTTCGGCAGCTGTATTATCTTCGATACGCTTGATTTTTATCTTTCCTTTTTCATTCGCTTTAATAATAGAATCAATTAAAGAAGAAGTTGTGGTAGAATATGGTATCTCATTGATAACTAATGTTTTTTTATCCAATTGAGAAATTTTAGCACGTACTCTTACCTTGCCGCCACGCTTACCGTCATTATAATTGGTGAAGTCGGCGATACCTCCCGTAAGGAAATCAGGAACGATCTTAAAACTCCTGCCTTTTAGATACTTGATAGAGGCATCGATCAGTTCATTAAAATTATGAGGTAAGATCTTCGTCGACAAACCTACTGCAATACCTTCAGCTCCCTGGGCAAGCAATAATGGGAATTTTACCGGCAGATCTATCGGTTCTTTCTTTCTTCCGTCATAGGAAGCCTGCCATTCTGTTGTTTTTGGGTTAAAGACAACTTCCAGAGCGAATTTAGAGAGGCGTGCTTCAATGTAACGTGAAGCTGCCGCACGGTCACCAGTCAAAATATTACCCCAGTTTCCCTGCATATCGATTAACAATTCCTTCTGGCCTAACTGTACCATAGCATCTGCAATACTGGCATCGCCATGCGGGTGGTATTGCATGGTATGTCCTACAAGGTTCGCCACTTTGTTATAGCGGCCGTCATCCAGGTCTTTCATAGACTGCATGATCCTGCGTTGCACAGGCTTAAATCCGTCATCTATAGCGGGAACAGCGCGTTCGAGAATTACATAGGAGGCGTAATCAAGAAACCAATCTTTATACATACCCGTTACACGGGTAATGGTTTCTTGTGATGCAGCATCTTCGGTTTGGTTGATTTCCTCGTTATGTTCTAAATGTTCTTCTTGGTTATTGTCTTCTTGCATATGCTATTTCGTGCTCACTTTACTTTTATATACTCAGCATTTTATTCGTAGAGGTCATCTGTATCCGCTTGCGCAATAGTGACAAATAACTGCCCCATTTCCTGGCAAATGGCTTTGAAAAAACGCTCTCCTTTCTCTTAGGTCTTTCAAGTGTTTCCAATTGGTATCTGCCAACACATAGAGTCTAATCATTTTGGTCTCGAATTTCTGCAGTTTTCTTACGTTTTTGGCCTTATACACCTTCCTCCACTAAATCTAACTCTACTTTCAGGTTTTCGATGATGAATTTCTGTCTGTCGGGGGTATTTTTACCCATGTAAAACGTAAGCAATTGCTCAATAGACATTTCACGGTCCAGCATTACAGGATCTAAACGCATATCTTCGCCGATAAAATGCGCAAATTCATCAGGTGAAATTTCCCCTAATCCTTTAAATCGCGTAATTTCAGGCTTTCCTTTTAATTTTTTGATGGCTTCCTGCTTTTCCTCTTCAGAATAGCAATAATGGGTTTCTTTTTTATCCCGGACCCTAAATAGCGGTGTTTCCAGGATATAGAGATGCCCTTCTTTAATCAATTCAGGAAAGAATTGTAAAAAGAAAGTGATTAATAAGAGGCGAATATGCATACCGTCAACATCGGCATCCGTAGCAATTACAATATTGTTATAGCGTAAATTCTCGATACCGTCCTCAATATTCAACGCGGCCTGAAGCAAGTTGAACTCCTCATTTTCATAAACGATCTTTTTGCTCATTCCAAAGGAATTCAAAGGCTTTCCGCGTAAGCTGAAGACTGCTTGCGTATTTACATTTCTTGACTTCGTAATTGAACCACTCGCAGAATCACCTTCAGTAATAAACAAAGTACTATCCAGACGATTGTCTTTCTTCATATCATTGAGATGAATACGGCAATCGCGTAACTTTTTATTATGCAAGCTTGCTTTTTTAGCGCGTTCTCTTGCCAATTTTCGAATACCTGACAAGTCTTTGCGTTCGCGTTCTGCCTGTAAAATCTTACGCTGCAGCGCTTCGGCGGTCTCAGGATTTTTATGGAGGTAATTATCGAGATTTGTCTTTATAAAATCATTGATAAAAGTACGAACCGTCGGTAGGCCTCCACCCATTTCGGTAGAGCCTAATTTGGTTTTCGTTTGACTTTCAAATACCGGTTCCATTACTTTAACTGAGATAGCAGAAACAATTGATTTTCTGATATCTGAGGCTTCGTAATTTTTACCAAAAAATTCACGAACCGTCTTGACCACCGCTTCCCGAAACGCATTTTGATGCGTACCACCTTGTGTTGTATTCTGACCATTGACGAATGAATGATATTCCTCGCTATATTGTGTTTTGCTATGGGTCAGGGCGAGCTCGATATCGTCACCCTTTAAGTGAACGATCGGATATAGCATGTCTGATTCAGCGATATTTTCTTCCAGTAAATCTTTGAGTCCGTTTTCAGAAAAATATTTCTCACCGTTAAACAGGATCGTCAAACCAGGATTGAGGTAGACATAGTTCTTCACCATTTTGATGATATACTCATTCCTGAATTTATAATTGTGGAAAATCGATTCATCAGGTACAAAACTCACTTTAGTACCTTTACGAAGCGAAGAAGGCTGCGGGCCGTCATTGACGGTCAGTTCACCTTTTTCAAATTCGGCTATATTCGTTTTTTCCTCACGAACCGACTGCACCTTAAAATAGGTCGAAAGCGCGTTCACCGCTTTTGTACCGACCCCGTTCAAGCCGACTGACTTCTTGAAGGCCCTAGAATCGTATTTACCGCCGGTATTCATTTTAGAAACGACGTCAACGACTTTACCAAGTGGAATACCACGTCCATAATCCCGAACGGTAACCGTCTTGTCTTTTACTGAGATTTCAATAGTCTTACCTGCGCCCATGACATATTCATCAATGGAATTGTCTAAAACTTCCTTGATCAAGATATAGATCCCATCATCGGGTGAAGAACCATCACCGAGCTTACCGATATACATACCGGGGCGCATTCTGATATGTTCTTTCCAGTCTAGGGAGCGTATATTTTCTTCAGTGTAAGTCGCCTGTTTTGCCATCTATCGTCATAATTTATGCGGATTTGCTAAAATACTACTTCATATAAAAAAAAGAAATGGATTGCCGAGAATTTATCAACAGTGAAATTAAGAATTTCAAATACGATTTATTTCTTTAAATTTACCCCATCTAAACCAGAATCACATTAAAAAACACCTGCCAAATATTATTACGCTACTGAATTCGTTATCAGGTGTAATAGCCGTATTGTTTGCAGCAACCGATCATCTGATTGAAGCTGCTTTTTTTGTATTGCTAGGGATCTTCTTTGATTTTTTTGACGGACTGGCAGCCCGGCTTTTAAAAGCGCAAAGCGACTTGGGTTTAGAGCTCGATTCATTAGCCGATGTAGTGACATCAGGGGTCGCACCGGGAATCGTGATGTTTCAGTTACTGAGCAGAACCCTGGGTGACTGGGGAGAGCAGTCACTATTTCAATCAATGAAAGAACTTGATTTGCTACCTTATGTTGGATTACTATTACCGCTAGCCGCCGCCTATCGACTGGCTAAATTCAATTTAGATACGCGACAAACAGATGCTTTTATAGGATTACCAACACCCGCTATGGCTTTGTACGTCATCTCATTACCGCTTATTATTGCCTATGGTGGACAGGATTTAGCTGTCGGTCTTATCAGTGATAAATACTTTCTACTCATTTCTACAATTGCATTAGCTATTTTAATGAACCTGGAACTGCCCTTATTTTCGTTAAAATTTAAAGACTTTTCTTTTAACAAATACCTCACAGAAATTATTTTTTTGGTGATAGCGTTGCTGCTGGTACTAACAGTGAAATTTGTGGCTATTCCTATCATAATTATACTTTACGTGTTAATTTCTTTATTTAAAAGAAATAATTAACGCACTAATATTCAGAGCTTTGTAATTGTTTACTACTAAATTTCATTCCTAGATCCTCTTGTGAGAAAATAATTTGCGGTATTTATACGTTTAGAGTAGGTAATCGCTAAACATTTATTTATGCCTAAGCAAGCCTTTCTTACAAGAGTAAAGTTATTAGTGGTAGCAATTTCTTTACTGACTTCAAGTGCAATTTATGCACAAACAACCGTTCCATTTGAAAAGCGGTATGAAAATACCGGGATTAATGGTGAATTATATATTATTGGTAATTCCATTTTGGGCCACCCTACTGAAATCCCTTACAACGGCCTGACTCAAAATAATTTCATCGATATGGTCTTTGTTGATATCGATAACAATGCTAATACATTTAATTCGAGTAGTGCTACTTTCAACACCAATGCCTGTAATCGCGTGGTTTATGCCGGTTTGTACTGGGGGGCGGTCATCACTCCGACTACAGTTCCAGGGTCTACATCAGCACCGAATGAAGTATGGTTTCGAGTACCCGGGGGATCGTATCAGAATGTAGTGGCAGATATTACAAATGCTGCAGCAAGAGAAGATTTAGATAGAATATATTATAAAGACGTAACAAACCTTATGAATACTTCTGGAAATCCTTCCGGAGAGTATTTCGTTGCAAATATCAATTCAAGTGAAGGTACAAGTTCTTCTGCCGGATGGTCTTTGGTAATCGTTTATGAAGATCCGAATGAGCCGCGAAAGTTTATTTCTACATTTGATGGTTTTTCTGCGGTGAATAATGCGCCAAACGAAGTCGTTTCGTTTAGTTATTCAGGCTTTGTGACGCCACCATCGGGACCTGTTGAAGGCAAGGTAGGTGTTGCTGCTTTAGAAGGAGATTATGGATGGCAGGGTGATAGAATGCAGTTCCGGGCAGATGCTAATGCAACGTTTACAGATTTATATGATGCAGCCAATCCGGTCGATAATTTCTTTAATAGTAGAATTACTAGCGATGGGGCTATCGTTTATGATCGCAACTTAAGCAGTGAAAATACGTTAGGTTGGGATCAAAAGTTACTGGATCTTACGGCCTTAAACGCCGGCAACAGTTTAATAGGAAATAATGAAACAGGTGCAACCGTACGTGTGAGAAATGATGTCGGTGGCGATTGGATTTACACCTTTTTGAATACGTTTTCTGTGAATATCATAGAGCCTGTATTACAAGTGCTTACGAGCGTCGAGGATGACTTAGGTAATCCAATCACACTGAATTCGCCAGTACCACTTGGCGCGACTGTTTGGTACAATTTAAACTTCCAAAATGTTGGTACAGATAATGCACAAAATGCGTATATCTTGAATACCTTACCCATAAATGTTACTCTAGATGATACCACTTTTGAGTTTTTAGATGATATAGGTAATCCGCTACCCGCAGGTTTAATTACGCAAACTTATAATCCGGTTACAAGAGTCGTACGTTTCGATATTGATGACTCGTTACTACTTAGAGAATCTGACCCTGCGAATGCATCTTATAATATTAGATACCAAGTAACGGCGTCTAATAATTGTTTTGACTATACCGATGCCTGCACGAATATCCTGGTAAACAGCTTAGAGTCTTATTATGATGGAGAGACCTCAGGAACAAATGTTTCAGGGCAACCTGGCTTGAACGGAATTAACGGCTGTGGATTAGGAAACCCCGGTTCTATGGATTTATTCGTAGATACAAGCTCTTGTCAGTTTGATACGGTTTTAGAATTCTGTAATAATAACTTAACTATTACGGGAGATGACGGGTATAATATCTATGAGTGGAGAGACGAAGACGGAAATCTTTTAGCCGCAAACTC
>JASJDL010000109.1 GCA_030065775.1 Flavobacteriaceae bacterium
CATTGGTATCTAAAAGTGAGTTCCAAATCATGATTTATTTCTTCAAATAATACTTTGCTCCCATAGCTGCTCTTATATAAGTTTCTTGTAATTTCATAATAACCTTCATAACGATCAGAAAATGGTTCCCATACGTGGACCTTGCCATTCTTTTTTACTTGAAAAATAGATTTACTACCTGTTATTTCTACCGACTCGGTGATTTTATCATCCGTGTAATAAGGAAACAATGAAAATTCCGAATTTTTACGACCTGCTGTCAGGCCTCCATTGCTTGAAATGAACATCCAGTGATCGGAATCACTAACGATACTCATAAAAAATGGACGCATCGCATCACTATTCGAAATCTTATAGAAGTTTTCATTTTGAATTTGGATCTGTTCAATAGCACTAGTTGTATTGATTATGGTACGCTCTTCTTCCATTAATTCTAAGTCATTAATCACTTTTTTTCTTAAAATTTTATGTTCTTATTAATAATTCTTCGACTTGTTCTAAAGTCTTGCCTTTAGTTTCAATTACATACTTATATACAAAGAAAACAGCTAATAAAGATAATGCTGCGTAAATTGCAAATGTTATTGTTGGGCCCAAATTAGAAAGCTCCCATGGAAAAACCTGTGTTACAGAAAAACTTACCAATGAATTAAAGAAGCCGACCACCGAAATGGCTATCCCCTTGATTTTGCTAGGAAATACTTCTGAAATTAAAGTCCACATCACTGGCCCCAATGAAATAGCAAAAGCAGCCACATATAGTAAGATAGCTATTAAAACCAAGGTAGCATTAATAGTAATAAAGTTGGTTATTTGATTGCGTTTGAAGTCTACAAACTGTTCGTTATTCAGTTTTTCTTTTATCGCTCCAAATAATTCAGACTGACTATTAAATGATTTGCCTTCAAAACCTGCCAGAGTCTCTTGCATTTGCACGGCAGTCACCTTCTTTATTGCTTTATCATTGAAATCATAGGTAGCATTGTTAAAGGCAAAGGTAGCCATAAACAGGGCAATTGTCATAAAACCAGTACCTATGAGCAATAAGGGTTTTCTACCTAATTTATCGATTAACCAAATTGCCACTATTGTAAATATAAGATTCGTTAAACCTACGACAATTGCCTGCAAAAATGACGAATCTGTGCTTCCACCAGCTTGCTCAAAAATTGTAGGAGCATAGTAAAAAATTGCATTTATTCCGGTAATCTGCTGAAAGAAAGCTATACCTAATGCTATAATCATAATAGTGGCATATTTATTACTAAAAAGATCGCTCAACTTACCTTTCTCTTCTTTCTTTTCAACACCTCGTTGAATTTCAGCTAAGGTAATTTTGGCATAGTCTTCGCCTCCAATTTTTTGCAAGATTTTGCGAGCTACTTTTACCTTGTTTAGTTTCTGAATCAACCATCTCGGGCTTCTTGGTACCGTAAATAATGATATAAAATAAATGACCGCGGGAATGGCTTCTACCCCTAACATCCATCGCCAGCTTTCATCGCCATAATTCACCAGAAAATAATTAGAAAAATAGGCTACTGATATTCCAATTACGATATTAAGTTGATTAAAGGAGACCAAACTTCCTCGGAGTTTTGGTGGAGCGATCTCTGCGATATAAATGGGAGCAATTAAAATGGCACCCCCAATGCCAACGCCACCAATAATTCTTGCTATAATAAACTCGATATAACCGGTTGCCAAAGCCGACCAAGTAGCAGAAATGGCAAATAGGGCTGCTATAAGAATCAATATCTTCTTTCGTCCAAAATAATCAGAAAGTGGGCCTGCTAATAAATTTCCGAACATTGCCCCTAAAATCACACAACTACCAGCAAGTCCTAGCATTGTGTCCGTCATATTAAAGTAAGAAGTTATCCCTTTAACGGAGCCTGAGAATACCGCACTGTCAAAACCTAATAAAAAGCCTCCTAACGCTACTATCAAACTAATAAGTACCGTATATGATTTATTCATTTTTATTTCGGTTGGTTGCTGTTGCATTTTCTTAATTATTTAAGAAACGGATCTATCGAATTTTCAAGTCTTGGTTGTAAAGGCCGGGTGTTATCCCGGCCCATCAACAAACTAATTATTCAACTTTTCTATCAATATGAACTTATGCACTAATTACTATTCAATATTAATTTGGCGTAATATTGAAATCATCAATATAAAAAGTAACGTCTGCAGGTGTTGTTCCAGGATCTACATTTCCTGGTTTTACAACCAACATGGTATATACTGATTCGTCAGAAGCATTCGGGAATCCATTCGCCGATAAATCAAATGACATTTCCACCCATTCATTTGCTGTTGTCAGGGTTTGGGTATACGGTGCAGGATTACCAATGGAGCCATCATTAGGAATAGCAACGATCTCTAAACGCACTTCCTGGTTGGGCTGCGTTGAATAAATCTTAAAGGTAATCGTGGAGTTGTTTGTAAAACTTCCCGTATCAAAAATATTCTGAAAACCACCAAAACCATCTGCGCCCGCTAATTTAATAAATTGATACACCTTATCGGATGTGTTAATTCCTCCGGAAACAGGGTTGTCTACAATCTCCCGTGATTGGTTTGAACCAAAAGAAACATTGAACCCTTGACAATTTTCAAAATCAACCGGGAATGAAGCCACATCAGTTGTTGGGCCTCCGGAACAACCTCCGGAACCACCTCCGCCACCGGAGCCGCCATCTACTTTGGCAATGTCATCTATATACAAAGAACCCGTATTCGGCTTAGTACCGTCCTGATTTCCAACATCTGGACGAACCAAAATTCTGTTAACCCCAGCAGGAATATTTTCTAAGGTAAACGTGAGTTCTACCCACTCATTAGCGGTGGTAATTTCTTGAACCTGCCCTACTGTAGGACCCGTTCCATCTACTTCTACTTGAAATAATACATTGGTCGGCGCTACCGTAGAATAGAATTTTCCTTTATAAACAGTGGTTGCCTGATCCAGACCAGCATCAAAGACGAATCCTACACCTCCCCACCACTGGTTTCCACTGGTATATGCTGCTTCATATACTTTTGCACTTGTATTTATGCCTCCTGAAGAAGGATTATCAACTAATGCGCCTGAGGTTTCAAATTCAGCTGCCGTCACTCCAGCCAAATTATTTTCAAAATCTAAAAGCACGGTAGCATTGGAACCACCTCCGGAACCACTTTCCAAGAATACAGCTACATTATCAATATTAACCTGACCTGCTTCTGCCGCTAAGTCAAATAATACGCGCCCGTCTGCAGCCCCAGGTACAGCGTCAAAGGTTAGCTCATAGGTAGTTCTCGTTGCGGTAATATTTACAACCTCATTTACATTGGCAAAATCTGGCGTACCGCTCCTTCCTAAACCAGCAATGATAGACCTGTTACCATCTGACCAAGCGTCAAAGACTAGCTTATATGAGCTACCATCCATAATTTCAAACTTTTGACTTAAATTTATAGTAAATGCGTTTCCATTAGGATCCGGTGCTGCTATATCTATGGAATAAAAGCTATTACCCCCTTCTGTTTTGACGGGTGCCGGATTATTATCATCAACTCCTTGAATCCAACCTGTAGCACCATCTTCAAAATCACCATTAACCAATAAACCACTGTCAAACGGTTCTGTTGGTTCAATAAATACTTGCTCTAAATCATCAATATAGAATGTTCCTGCAGCAGTTCCCGGTCCATCAACAAATAGAACCATGTCATTATAGGATGCCGATGAGTCAAAAACAAATGTTAATTCTTCCCAGCCTGTACCTCCGTGAGTTACTCCATTCTCAACAGGTGCTTCGGTTCCATCTTCAAATTTTAATAGAATAGGCAGTGCTTGGTCTGAGAATAACTTCATTTTCACACCTTTATCTGTCGCAAAATCAATTGGGACATCTAAGTTAAAGAACGCGTTTTCCCACTGCTCGCCAGAATTGGTTATTTGCCCTACTTTTGTTTCTTCATCGTTAATACCGGATTGCTGCGGATTATCTACTACTGTGAAAGACACATTTCCAACAATCTTAGCCGCGTAATCAATACCTTCACAATCAAAATCGATAGGGAATTTTAATTCGGTCTCCTGACAAGGAATATCAGCAGTGTCAATTTGCGAAATATCATCTAAATAGAAGGTCCCCGATGTCGTGCCAGGACCATCAATAAATATAGTGAATCTCGAAAAAGCGTTAGAGGTATCAAAAGTAAAATAAATTTCTTCCCATCCTGTTCCGCCGTGACTGGCGGTAGTTTCTACGGGACCACCAGTGCCTTCCTCAAGTTTTAATAGCACATCTATTGGTGTGTTTGACCAAAAATTGACCTTAATGGACTTTAACCCTGATAAGTCTAAAGGCATTCCCAGATTAAAGAAAATACCTTCGAATGCTGCTCCACTATTTGTAATCGCTCCTACATTGGAGGCGCTCGTATTCGAACCAGAAGGATCCGGATTAGCTACAATTTGGAAAGAAGCACCATTAAATGTTGTGACATCATAATTTACGTTAGGATCATCAAAATTAACAGGGAAATTAATAGGCAACGGGATGTTGATTACTATTTGGTCTTCAAACGTATTCGATGCGCCAGCGGTATTTTTTGCTGTAAGCACTACTGTATAGTTACCTGTTGGATACACCTTTGTTGGGTTAATTTCGGTAGATGTTGTACCATCCCCAAAATCCCATGTATAACTGTCAGCATTTTCAGATAAATTTATAAAAGTTACCACCCCGGTATCCTCATTAATAGCCTGCACAAAACTTGCTACTATTTCTGGCAAGTTGGCATCGTCATCATCTTCACAGCCAAAAAATGAAATGGCAAGAATGAGAAGCCATACTATTTTAGTTTTTTTGATCAATTCTTTCATAATTATTCTTATTAGTTAAATTAAGCTTGTTCTATTTTATTGATATACACGCACATAATCTACGATCATGGTTTGTGGAAAAACGGTTTCTGCATTAGGCGCCCCGGGTAGGTTACCTCCAACCGCAAGGTTTATAATAATATAAAATGGTCTATCGTTAAAAACCCATTCACCCTCACCATCTGTTTCTTCTTCTATATCCTCTGGGGTAATCTGATTGTACAACTTATCATCAAAATAATAATTTATGTAGTTTGGCCCCCACTCAATGCCATATACGTGAAATTCAGTGTCTACCCTGCTATTTTCTAAGGTAAATTCTTTTGAAATGGATTCTCCACCAGAATACCCCGGCCCATGAATAGTTCCAAAAATTTCAGTTGGCTTATCACCAGTATTTTCCATAATATCTATCTCACCTATTTGTGGCCAAATGGCACCATCACTATCGTCACCTAATAACCAAAAGGCAGGAAACATACCTTTACCATAAGGCAATCTAATTCGGGCTTCAAAACGACCATACTGTTGTTGAATTTTTCCTTTAGTCTGCAATCTGGCAGAGGTATACTGTGCACCATTAAAAGCTTCTTCTCGTGCAGTTATCAATAAAAATCCATTTTCAACAGTAACATTCTCTGACCTATCTGTATAGTATTGTAGTTCGTTATTACCCCATCCAGGGATACCTTGATCTGTACCATCACCAATATCAAAGTTCCAAAAAGAGGTGTCAATTTGGCCATCGACATCAAAATTGTCTTCTGCCACTAAATTATTGAATGTGGCAACTGTCTGTGTTTCATCAGTTTCACAGCCTGTTGCGAAAAACAGAGTAATTAATAAGAGACAAGGAAATAGTAACTCTTTAACCCTTATTTTATTATTAAAATTGTTCATCTTCTTTTTTTTAAAATTTTAGTTATCGAACCTATTCTTTATAGAAGTAAATGTTATCTAGGATGAAATCTGGACCTCCAACTAATATAAGAGCTCCTAAATTGTTCTTTTGAGTTGCAATATCACCTCCTAGAGGAATTTCAAAAGAAGTCCATTGACCTACTTGTAAACCATCAGCAGTAAATCTAAAATCTTTATCATCACCATCAGGGAAACCATTGAAAACATTCGTTTCAAGCTCTCCATTTGCCCCGACATCTCTTATTTGAATTTCTACACTAGTACCAGGTGATTGTGTGTACACATCTACATGTAAATGCGTCATTTCTGATCCATCAACCGTGTTATCAAACAAAATGCCTGTAAAGTTATTATTGGCATAAATCTGTACATTATTTCCATTTAAACTAGCTTCAGTAGTTTGAGTTGTTGATCCTCCAAAACCAGGGTTGAAATCACTATTAGTAACTGAAGTATAAGAATCGCTGTAGATAGATCTAACATCTTCCGCTGCCTGTGTGGGAGTTGGTGATAAAGGTAATTCTCCTCCCGAAGTTAATTCTAAAGACCCTTCTGCTAAAACATCATCGAGTTGAGCAGTAATAGTTGTAGTTCCTTCACCAATAACTTGAATTTCCCCAAGTTCATTAACAAAAGCAACACTAGGATTTGAAGAGGAAAAATTAAAATAACTTGGTGCAGGACCTACAGTAATATTTTCACCAGTAGGACCATTAAAAGTTGCTCTTAAGCCACCTATTACTCTTGTTGACCCAATGAACGTCTGTTGTGCTAAATCTTGTCCAGAAAAAATGGCTGGTCTTAATTGCGCTACCGTACCCAAATTCTCGAATCGTATTTCGTCCATCCAAAAGGTAAAACCAATTTCATTACCATTAGGTATATTATCAATTACATCTAAACCTCCTGCTGAAAAAACGAACATTCCTCTTTCTTGAATAAGTTTAGAAGGATCAGGTATTGGAATAATATATTTTTTCCAATCTGTAGATAATCTGATACTTGGACCTGCTACGGCAAATTTATTCTCTTCAAAATCCGTTCCGAAACCGACCAACCCAACTGTAGCTGTGGTCGATCCTCTCGCCCAAAAGGTTAGTGCATCATATCCAGTTAAATTTCTTCCCGCTCCTCTATCTAAAAATATCCCTCCAACAAAACTTCCGTTTGGATCATCTGGAGCCGGTACATCAATTCTTATAGAAGAAGTACCTTCATAAGCGACATTATTATCAGTTCCAAAGGCTTCAGTATTGGCTCCCAGAGCGGGATCAAATGACACAAAAAACTCATCAGTCAAACCCACTGGATTATCAGTGTAAATATCAGGGTTATTTGAAAACGTTGCAAAAACAGCCTCGTCTGAAATATCTCTTTCACAACTCACCAATACAAGTATCGCAGCGATTATACCTAGAAACTTGACTTTTATATTATTTACTATTTTCATTTGACTCGTTTTTATTTTCCTAGATTAATGTGTATGTATGTTCTGATCTCCCATTCTTGACCATCATCGAAACCTACCGGACTTAAAATGGGTTCCTGCCCAAAAGATCCCTCAGGAACTGCATTAGGGGCATATCTTGGTGAAAATTCATCCAATGATCTCCAGGTACCACGAATACCAATTCTCGTATCAGGTAAAATGAACCAATCTGGTTTACCTACGGTAGTGGATATGTCTAATGCCATTTGTAAGGGAAAGGTTAAGTTAAAATCACGGTGGTAATCATAAGGTCCCCAATCATTTACTCTAAACATTCCTTGAAAATGCCAATTTTTATAAATGGATTTAGCATCTATACCAAACCTTTCAATGGTGCGCGGATCACTACCAAGTGCTTGGGCGTTACCTCCGTATAAACTGGCTATTATTTTAAAGTCAGGACTTATTTTAGATACCATTCGTGAATGAACCTCCCATAGATCCTTCGCGGGAGCGGAATTAGGAAAAATCAAAAAGCTTCCATCAGCTTGAAAACCAACATGTGCATCTTGAGCAGTTGGAAAATGACGATATACATACCCTAAGTTAAAGGCAAACTTTGCATCTTCAGCGCGGTCATTGTCCCAGGCATAAAACCATGAACCCGGTGTAGGGTCAAAAGTCAATATGATCTCTCCAGCAGTAGTTTTACGATTTGCTCTTACAGCAAACGGGTCATCGATAAAATTTCTTGGTGCAGCAGGACCTGTAGCGTCTAATGGAATTGGCTTTACTAAAGGCTCCTGCCATAAAAAGTTCGGAGCAATTTGTAAATCTCCAATAGTATAGGTAAAACCTGTCAAGAAACTATTTTGATTTCCACTTCCGTTATCTTTTAATTTCCATCCGGAAAAATTTTGAGTTTGGTCTACGCCACCATTGGCAACCAACCCAGCAGTAGCTCCTAAGGCGTACCAATTAAATTTACCTTTAGAATAGGTGATTTTCGCTTTGGCACCCCAATTATCATCAGAATTAATTCTGTCTTGATACACGATATAATTACCTGGCTCACCCCTTACGTCCTGATAGCCAATACCATTTAACGGACTACCGCCCCAAATACCTCCAACAGTAAAACCAAAATGACCTAACTCCTTTTCTACAACTACTGTAGCGCGCTCTATAGGCCAGGCAGGAATTACACGGCTTCGAACTAAATTATTATCCAATACGCGATTTCCATTTTCATCTAGTTCTATATCCTGTTCAAAATCTCTATGATAGATACCGGTGACCTCAAAACCATGTATTTCTTTCTGGTACTTAAGTAAAGCTGTAGGGTTTGCTCCCCACCATAACTGGCGACCAAACGCAGCAGCCAATCCTTTTAACTTGCCTTTACCATGTACCTCAGTTCCTTGTATTTCTCCTTTGTAGATGTCTAGGTTAGGTCCATAATTCGCCTCAGGATATAACCCAAAGAAATCACCTTCGTATCCCCAATGATAATGACCGGTTCTATAAAACCATTTAATGTCTGCCAGTTTGTTTTTCCATTCAAACTCAGCTTGGTATAGTCTAACTCTCTGTGGATCATTAACAATTATGTCTTCTTCGCTATTTGCTTCAGCTCCTTGCACCGTTATACGTCTACCAACATCTTCATAGAAAATCTGATCGATTGGATTCTCGGCAACATTTCCTAAAATATTAAAATTTACATTGGCTTTTACATTAGGTGCGGGATTACCTTCTACCCCAACATAGAAGGACTGCATGTGATCAAAACCTTGCTCATCAGGAAAAACATTGGCATTAGGGTCTGCAGTCTCTGGGGTAGTTAACAACTTTCCACCAGTATAATAGCCTGTCATTTCCGCTCTTAATTGGCTCAAACGAATTTTTGCGCCACTTCCACTTTTTGCGTCTAAAGCTGCCTTATCGCCTCTTGCTTTTAGAACAGCATCCATTATTTGAATTTTATCGAAATAATGATCTATAAAATCTGAAGTGATTCCCTCCTGGTAGGGATTTATGGCATGCGCCTCTTTCAATGCATAATAGGAAGCTCGAGGGTACAATTCATACAATCCGTTTACATCGGTAGGGCCTTTTGCGCAAATACCAAACCATTCTTCATTCATGTTATTGGAGCCGTCTTTGGTATCATGGTAATAACCGCCGTTACTCCAGGAAGCTCCGGTCTCGTGCGTATCGGCATCTTTTCTATCATCAAAACCTAATTTCCACCATCCATCACTAAATTGAAATGTAAAACCTCCGATCGAGTTACCAACTTTTCCTAATCCCGCCGCATTCTGATAGATTTCCTTCCAGTTCAATAAATTATAGTGCGTCTGCCAGTATTGATCTTCTTTATCTGTTAATGCGTTATATGCGTCTGCACCGAATTCAGTGAACATCAGAGCCATATCCAATTGATCTTTTACGACCTGGAAGAAATCTCCGAACGATTCTCCTCTGTAGGTGTTGGCACCATAAACATCAACATCCTTACATTCTTCTGCAATAATATCAATGAATAATACATCGCCATTACATATTGAGACCGGATGGTTCGCATCCATTTCTTTCATTTTTATTGCTACTTCATTCATCAGTCGATACATGGGTCTTCCTCGCCGTTCTCCCACCGCTCTTTTTTGTTCTTCTCCTTCAGGAAAATCTTCAGTTTCCGCACCTTGCCAAAAAAGTCCGTAGTTATTCTCATTACCCATCATATACATCAAGATACCTGGGACATCTTTGTAGTCTTTCACGAGTTGAATCATCTCAGACATTAATAACTCTTGGGTTCTTTTATCAGAGTAGTCTGTAACGGGAGTCCAAACACCGTCGATAGTTAATCCATAGCGACCAAATTGATGGTTCAGTAGGGTATAAATTCCATACTCTTCATAAATGTAGGTCACCCACTTTTTTGGGACACCTACATATTGTCTAATAGTATTGACGTTCATGTTCTTTAAGAGTCCCATTTCATGATCAAGGCCTGCTTTGATAATATCATCAGGCTGTTCGTAAAAATTGGCATTCGTTACATCCGTACCAATAGGTACATAATCCCAATTCATACCATTAATCATGAAGTCTCTCCCGTCAACTACGAGTTTCATTCCGTCAGAATTCTTTACAATTTCAACTTTATTTGCTTGAGCAAACATTATTGCTGTACATAGCATAAAGAAAATTCTTAGAAGATTGTTTTTCATTGTATTCGTTTTTAATTCTTTGGTACTTGAGACAAAAACCTTTTAG
>JASJDL010000110.1 GCA_030065775.1 Flavobacteriaceae bacterium
TATTACAGGGGAAGGAAAGCTAGATCAGCAAACATTATCCGGTAAGACCATTCATGGTATTGTAAAAAAAGCTAAAGAACAACATATCAGAGTAGCAGCATTTTGCGGAGGAACCGAATTAACGAATCAGGAGGCAGCACAAATCGGAATTACATATTTAGACACACTGCTCGGTAGGGCAGAAAATCTGAATGATGCTATGTTAAATAGTAAAGCGCTGCTGGTAAAAATTGCCGAGGAGTTTAGTCGTAACCTGATCACCAATGAGTGTTGATATTTTCAGTTGAAATTTGAAGCAATGTCATAAAGTAACTAATGCTTGTACTTTTACCTAATGGCTAGGATTTCAGTTTTGCAACTTCTATGGGGATAAATTTTGGTAAATAACTCGGTGTACATCCTTTGGCAACTATTTCGTCCTTGTAGAGTCCGGTATTTTCGCCGATTGAAATGCATCTGGCACGGTATTCTTCTTGAAATTTTCCGATTTGGCCCGCCGTGAAATTCATGGCCCATTGTACTTCGGGTTGTTCATTTATCATAGTCGTTTCGATCGAATTTAAGAGGTCTTCTGTATTCGAATGATCGGTATTCCCCATCCATCGCAATCGCGCCTGATAGTACCAGAAGAGCCTTCTCTGTAAAACAGAAGGGCTATGTTGCCATGATTCCATCATTTGTATCGTTTTTTTTTCTTTTGAAAGCTGGTTTGCCATCAACCAATCAATCAAGTGATTCCGATCATCAAAATCATGACTTTGAATGTCTTGATCGAGTTCATCAATAGCTTCCTGTGTAAGCATCCTCTTGTCCATAATGAGAATCGCTAATTGTCTGGGTAAGAACTCACCGGTAGACCATAATTCCATAGCTAATGTATGGTCCTTTTTGATTTCTTTTGCCAGTTTTCTCAAATCACCAAGCTTGGTATTTTCATTGATCTGAGATGTGATCTCCGTTGCTGACGTTGATAGTTTCATATTCATCGTTTTGGATTTTATTTAGATTGATAACAGGTTTATTGGATGAATTGTTCAAATCCACCATAGACCATGCGTTGAGCATCAAATACCTTTCGTGCGGGGTCTGTTAATGGGGCAATTAGATCGGGCATTCTTGGATCGGCAGCAACTCGCTCATTAGCGAGATCACGAGATTCGCGTGAATCAAATATCACCCATCCAAATACAATGGCTTCATCCTCCTTTGCATCGAGAACTTCTGGGAAAGAACGGGTACCTTCCAATGTTAAATCGTCACCGATATACTCATAGTAGGCGAGTGCGCCGTGTTCCTTCCATATTTCAGCTACCGTAACCGCAGCACGCCTGTAATCGTTCAGGTGCTCTTGTGGAATTGGAAGGACGAATCCATCAATATAATTTGCCATGTTTTCCGCTTTATTTTTATTAGACTCTGTTTTATGTATTGGTCTTTTAGTTCATTGCTAAAAGCCATAGGTCTTTTTTGCGCTTTTAATCTGTTCCGCTTCTGTTGTTTCCGGATAGAGGATGTATCTGGGGGCAACAATTGGTTTAACTTGTTCCAAGGTAATTTCGGTGATCGTTGTAAAAGGAAATTTTCCACCGGTCATTTCAGTTAATTTTTTTTCCATTTCTAAAAAATCAGAATCGGTTTTCTTTAGGATGCTCGCTTTTCCTTTTATTTGGAATCCTTTTTGCACTAAAATATCGATAAAACTCACGCAAACATTTTCATTCTTCTTGATATTTCTAACGGTTTGAGGTGAGGCAATATTCGCAACAATTATTCTGTCGGTTCCATAATAGCTAAAAATTTCTTTTGGCGAAACATTGGGTATGTTTTCAGTAGATGCTGTCGCAAGCCAGCACAAAATACTTTTGTCAATACATTCTTTTATTTCTTTTGTTAGTTCCATTATTCTGGTGTACGGACCAAGGATTCTCCTATGATTTTGTTATCGGCTACTGAACTGCCCATGAGCCAGATGCCACACGACTATCGCAGGAATCATCTGGAAGTAGATCAGCCGATTAAAAATAGTGATTTTATTTAAGAAGAGTAGTTGCCTTAAATGATAAAATGATCTATTAACGAGTCATAATTCAGGGCCAGGTATAATAGCGTTGCCAAATTTGCATAAATTAATACAGGAATCAACCAAACCATAAAGACTAAAGCCCCACCATGTAAATAAATTATTAGTAGGGGTAGTAGTAGTCCGATATATAAATCTATTCCGATTTGCCACCCCCAAAACAGTTTGCTTATCTGATCTAGACTTTTAAAAAAGTTTTCTTTCGAACTGGAGTAAATGGAATAGCTTAAGAAACCAAGGAAGATGATCCAGATACTATATTTTCCGAAGCTATACGGACTTTGACTCAAGAAAATAGATTCATCTTCTCTTGTCCAAATAGCAACCACAGCAAACGCGATAAATAATAGCCACAGAAAATTTTGTTTCAAAAGTCGAATATTTTTGTTCATTCCATTTTACTTTATTGACGCCAACGGTTTGCGCAGGATTTATCTTGGTTATAGAAATATACAAAGATTATTGAGAGCGCTAGTCAGTTCTAATGAATCGATGAACCGCACATCTTGTTGGTAGCAGCTATTCTATAATTTTATGCTTTTTTAGCCATGCTTTCATAGTTTCATAATAATTATCACAGGCTTGCCATTTTAAGTCTGACAGGTCTTCACGCCATCCACATGTAACGCATTTATTTAAAGTATGGTTGCAGTTTTGGAAAACTTTCACAGTTAATTTTGAGTCTGGATTCACGCCAATAGTTTCTTCGTATAACTTTTTCGTTTTACGCCAGTCTACTTGTGAATCATTCGCGCCGAATAACCCTAAAACAGGGGCATTCACCTTTAGTAAAGTTCTGTCAAAATTATCTATGTAAGCCCATAAACCGCTTTCTACATCGAAGTGTCCTTTACTTATATATTGCTTCTGTTCTTGTAGATATACTCTCTTGTCTTTTTCAGTAATCTCGGAGACTTTCGAATATCCAAATAACCTCCGGCTAAGACTGTCAAGTCTTAATGGCCGAATTGCTCTTTCATAATCTTCAATTTTGCCTTGCGTACTGAATATTTTATGCCCAAGCATCCATGCCTCATATAATTTGTGAGCTTCTTCCTTATTTTTTCCTTCAATGATTAAATTTGATTTCAGAAGGTAACCAAAATTTTCCTTGTCATCTGTACCACTAACAGAAATCCAAAAGTCAATTGGAAACTGCTCATTAATTAACGGAACAATCCAACCTGCGCGACTAATTCCCCAAAACCCTATTTTTTCAGAGCCGGGAATTTTTAACCTTTTAATCTCTTGAATTGCTGCAATGGCCTCATCGGCAGAATTTTCCACAGGTTGATTGATATCAAATTCACCGTCACTATTGCCGCATCCCATTTTATCCCAAAAAACTACGTTTAGTCCAAATGCTACTAATTCCTTTCTCAGCTTAGCATACCAGTTACCGTTGACAAAATCCGTCCTGCCATATCCGGGTATAATAACAATGATTGTATTAGATTTTTGGTTATATGGTTTTTCAATCAAACCCCTTAATGTCTCATTCTCGAACTGAAATTCAAATGGTTCTGATACTATTTGACTGAATGCTTTTGGGATCACCATTAGCAAAGTGATCATCAGAATTGTGCGAATAGTTATTGACCTTCTCATTTTTATATTGTTATTTTAATTACGACCAACGGTAGAATCATTCGGCTGTAGGCTAAGATAATTAATGCGAGTGATTTTCCGAAGTGACATGAGCCACTTTCAGTGGTGAACTGACGGAGTAAAATCCGCAGCAATGAATTATAAACGGTGCTAGCAATAGTATATCAATTCAAACTAGTTCTTAATGCCTTTGTCATTTCCTCGGGTTGATCTATCCATGGCATATGCCCAGCATTTTTTATACTGGTCATTTGTATTCTTGGCACCTCTTTAATCCATTTTTTATACAATCCATTTCCGAAATCTAACCAATCATGATCTCCAATGATAATGTTTATAGGATATCTATGCTCTTTGAATTGCGAAAAGTAATTCCATCCATTTTTTGGATAAGTTTTAGCTGTTAAATTGTAAACTATACCTTTATACAGTGCTTTGCCGTTACTTAGTTCAGTCCATTTTGAGATATCATATAGCATCAATTTTCCGAAGCTAATTCTTGATTTTATTGTTTTTTCTCTTGAATTTAAAAGAGAATCTACTCTATTTAGATTATATTTTTCAAGTTCTTGATTTATTTCAATTCTGTTTTGAAATTTTTTATTTGCTAAGAACTGTTGGTGCTGAATTTCCTTGTCTTCTTCTGGAAATGGTTCTTTCAAGTGAGCTGGGCTAACCAGTATAAGCTTTTTAATCTGTTCGGGGTATTTTGTAGCATAGGCAGAAGCTAAAACAGCTCCCATTGAGTGTCCAACGATTGTCATCTTATCTAGGTCGAGCTCTTTTCTTAATAGTTCTAAATCATTTATGTGCTGCTCAAATGAAATAAGTGAACCCGGAAATGGTGATCTCAATGAGCCTCTTTGTTCATAAAAGATAAATCTAAATTCATTTTGAAGTCCTGCAATGGCCTTTACTAATCCAGTATGTTCCGCACCCCAACCTCCATGAAGCATAATTACGGGTTCAGTTCCGGTTCCAACTTCCTTTACATAAATTTGTGGATCTTTTTCCCAGTCACCAGTAGATAGAAACCATTGGTTTATTACCTTTGCGTTTGATTCTTTTTGCGCTTGACCTTGTTCAAAAGACATTAAAATGATCAATATCAAAAACGCTATATTAATTTGTTTGTTTCCAGATTTGAATTTCATCACAATAAGATTTTAATCTAGAGATGATATTCTTAGAAGATTGTTACAGTTAAAACTATTACTAACGGTTTGTATATGATTTAACTTCATTGATTATTTTCCTTCGGGCGTTTTTGTAGACGTCATTTTTCAAAATGCCAAACAAAAATCTATTCATTTCAATAATTAGCTTCTCTGATTGTTTTTTCAATTTCGTATTTGAGGGTGTCATTTTAAAGAAATGCCAGTCAAATAGCTCATTGCTTCAACAATTGTCGGTGAGGATATCGCACTGCGATAGGCCAGGTGGCGCGCAGGCTATAGTCATTTTCTACTGTTGGCTAAGATAATTACTGCGAGTGATTTTTCGAAGTGATACGAGCTACTTTTAGTGGCGAACTGATGGAGTAAAATACGGAGTAATTAGATTTACACGTCGTTGTGCTCAATTTTTTTCATACTGAACAACTCCATTCCCTCATTACGACCCCGTAACTGAACTTTCCCCAATGACCGGATTTTATAATGACCATTTGATTCCATCGCATTTAAAAAATCTCCGGAAACCAACAAATCAACCCCATACTGATTGCACAAACTTTGAATTCGAGCAGTAGTGTTTAAGGTGTCACCGGTAAAAACAATATCTTTTTTGAGCCATCCAATTTCACCCGTGGTCACATTTCCGAAATGGAGTCCTGCCTTAAATGTGGGAGCAATTCCATACTTAGAAAAATACTTCTGATGTTGATTACTTAAAGCATCTTTCATTGCAAAAAAACAGTTCAGCGCATTTTCTGCAAAATCTTTTTTTGTGTTCCATGTGATTACAATTTCATCTCCTACATACTGATAGATTTCTCCACCATAATTCAAAATAGGTTGTGATAAATCATCATAATATTCTTTGAGCATCTGAAAATATCTGATATGACCAAGTTTCTCAGCAAAGGCTGTTGAAGACTTCATGTCAAGAAACATAAATACCCTATTCTCGGACTTTGGTTTATGATATTTTCCTGTAAAAAAATTTAATGAAGCGGCATGTCCTATATTATCACTTACCTCTTTGTAAAACAGGGAAATCACAATAGCCAACGAATAGTAAAAAATAATACTCCAAAACGCAAAGTTAATCAAGAATGACATTACGAAACTCCAGACCGTTGCACTAAACGGATTTAATCCCTGGCTTAGCGAATGCCCAAGAACGATAATGATCAAGGATGCAACTATTATTGCGAGTATGTAAATAAGAGATTTGAAAAAGATTTTTTCATAAAAGCTTCTATTTTGAAACCAGGCATTTACATAGCGTACTTCGAAAATTCCGACTGAAAATCCTATTACAAGAGAAGTTAAAACAGATATTATGATATTGGAATCAGCAGGATTTCCGGTTGATGGATATACCGGATGATTGCCCAGGATACCTTTTTCGAGAGCTAAATGAACTGCGCTGAAAATTGCCGGTATAATAGCAAAGGGAAGAATTTGAAAAAGCAGTCTTTTTTGTTTATTTGATAGCAAACCTCAATGATTTTAATTGAGCACAACGGTATGTATATAGTGCGCTGCGTTTGGTTTAGCGACTAATTTAATAAATAATACTGGCGATAGTTCTTTTGCGATTGATTTTCCAAAGTGACATGAGCCACTTTTTGTGGCGAACTGACGGAGTATATTCCGCAGCAATTAATTATAAACGTTGTTGCATAAAGTTTTTATTTTATTTCCATTTTTG
This sequence comes from Flavobacteriaceae bacterium, assembly GCA_030065775.1. Taxonomy (GTDB): domain Bacteria; phylum Bacteroidota; class Bacteroidia; order Flavobacteriales; family Flavobacteriaceae; genus Aureibaculum. The sequence goes on from JASJDL010000110.1 coordinate 6,566, forward strand.
CCCATCCACAATAGGACCTTAACCAATCCAATTCAAAGTTCAATTTTTCAAGTTCAGTCGTAAATTTTTTATCCGTTTCATAATCTTTTGCGAGCATATTGCAGCGAAGATAATGTGCGATTATCCATTTATCAATTTGATTAAAACTTATACCGCCTTTGCTAAAAATTCCTCCATATTCTTTGAATACGCTCTTATCATTCAATGATTCCTGGGCAATTGCCTTTATTTTCGCAAATTCTTTTTTTGAATTTAATGGACTGTCGAATTCTATTATCAGAAAGGTCAAATAGCTTTTAAAATTTATTACTTTGTTTGAATCTATTAGGCTATAATAATTGGCGACCAAAGGCTTATATACTGGTTTGAGTTCGGGTTTGCCAAATTTAAAAGTTGATTCTAATGTCTGAGAAATTGTCTCAAATTCCAATTCCGATTCAATGCTTTCCATTTGATCATAAATGGAAGCAAATTTCGCCTCGGTCGAATCAACTCTTAGTGGTGTTTCTTTTGATTCTTTTTTGACCTCATTTTTGCAGCTCAATAAAACCAATAAGAAAGCAATCAAAATTTGAGTCTTCATTGTTTTATAAAATGTTACACAACTATAATATAAGTGCATTGCACTTATTTTCTATATGTATATACAAGCACATTAGTTCTTATACCAGTCTCGTAAGCGCACTTCAATATTCTTATTTTTAGCATTGACCAATTCCTTGAATTTTTGGGTATCGCTCATATCCGGCTTCCCACGGTAATGATAAGGGTAAACGATTTTAGGCTTAAAATCCAACACAGCACTTGCCGCCTGGTTAATATCCATAGTATAAGGTAAATTCATACATACAAAGGCAATATCAATATTACGAAGCTCACGCATTTCCTTAATATCCTCAGTATCACCACTAATATAAATACCCTTACCACCCAAATTCACAAAATAACCATTCCCACGCCCACGAGGATGACGCGAAGAACGATCTTCAGGTAAGTTATACATTGGCAACGCATTGATAAAAACATTATCCTCCACATGTATTCCACCGTTTTTTACAATTACCAGTTGCTTTTCATAGTCACCTTTTAACTTCTCTGCTACAGCCTGCGGTACAATAAATTTGGCATCCTTTGTATCCAATCCTTTTAAAGTTTCCAGATTCGTGTGATCACCATGGATGTCTGTAATTAAAATCAGATCTGGCTTTGCCAATCCACTAAAACGTTCGGCACCGCCATAGGGATCTACATAAATTGCCTTTCCATCCCATTGCAAGACCAAGGTACCATGTAAAATTGGTTGAATAGTTATATCGCCTTCATCTGATTTTATGATATCTGATTCAGGGCGCTGTGCATAACTAAGTGTCGTAAAAAATAAGAGTAGTAAGAAGGGGATTTTAGTTTTCATAGATAGCATTTAAAAAATGGACTGTACTTCTTCCTTAATATAATCTAAAGCGGCGCGGGTAGGAGGCAGGTCATCTTTACCTGTGCGCTGTATAATGGCTTCGCGCATAGCTTTCGCATCCAGAACTTCTCCCTCAAGCATGACATCGCGTATAAAGTTTAAGGTATTATTTTTAGCCGTGGTAATAATATCCCAGCATTCACTAGTCATATAGATCTGTTGTGCCAGGTTATGCTCATATTCCTGTTCAACAGTACCTAACAGCTTTTTGAAATAACCGGGTTTGTCATTGCCACTTGGTTTAATACGAACGGCCAGGTTATTTGGTGAAATACGCTCTAAAAATAGCGCCATACGCTCATAGGCTTGAAAGCGACTCGGCAATGCAATACTTTGCTTCTCTTTTCGCAATTGATAAATATGCCGCTTCTTTTCATTATCAGTATGTAATTTAAAAAAGTATAAAGCTACAAGTCCGGTTACCAGTGCTGGTAATGTATAGGCCAAAAGTTGCATAAAAGTTTCTGTACTCATTGATTTGATATTAGTTACTCAAAAGTAGCGAAACTTAATGAAACGAAGAATAGTTAATCATGACCAGAAGTATAGAACAAACAGAATTTCTCCTGCTAAGAACAATTGGAGAAGATTTCGATGCCTTTTTCTACTTAATAATTCGTATATTTTGTCAATAACTTTTATTGTGACTACCCAATTACAATTGTACTTTAGCAACCTATGATGTCGAGGTATTTAGACAATCTTAACGAAGCACAAAAGCAAGCAGTTTTACATAAAAACGGACCTATGATCATTATCGCGGGTGCGGGTTCAGGTAAAACACGTGTTTTGACCTACCGTATTGCCCATTTAATGAGCGGAGGGGTTGATGCATTCAGCATTTTGGCATTGACTTTTACCAATAAGGCCGCCCGTGAAATGAAAAAGCGAATCGGACAGATCGTAGGTGAAAGTGAAGCCAAAAATCTATGGATGGGTACATTCCACTCGGTCTTTGCACGGATATTACGCTCGGAGGCGGATAAACTAGGTTATCCCAGAAATTTTACCATTTATGATACGCAGGATTCAGTACGATTACTTACTTCAATTATCAAGGAATTAAATCTGGATAAAGATCGCTACAAACCAAAGCAAATACTAGGACGTATTTCACAATTCAAGAACAGTTTAATTACAGTAAAAGCCTATTATAATACTCCTGAATTGCAGGAAGCCGATCTCATGGCCAGCCGTCCGAAAACAGGAGATATTTACAGGGAATATGTCGATCGTTGTTTTAAAGCAGGCGCCATGGATTTTGATGATCTCTTACTGCGAACAAACGAATTGCTCTCTCGATTTCCGGATGTATTGGCCAAATACCAAGATCGCTTTCGCTATATTTTAGTAGATGAGTACCAAGATACAAACCATTCACAGTACCTTATTGTCAGGGCTTTAGCAGATCGTTTCCAGAATATCTGTGTAGTCGGCGATGATTCACAAAGTATCTACGCCTTTCGTGGGGCCAACATCCAAAATATTCTGAATTTCCAAAAAGATTATGACGATGTTAAGATTTTTAAACTAGAGCAAAACTATCGTTCTACAAGCACCATTGTTGAAGCTGCCAACAGCGTAATTGAAAAAAATAAAAGCAAGCTCGATAAAGAAGTCTGGACGGCCAATGACCGAGGTGATCTGATTAAAGTTATGCGTACGGTTTCAGATGGCGAAGAAGGCCGTTTTGTAGCTAATTCTATTTTTGATACCAAACTAAACAATCAATTAAGAAACAGTGATTTCGCCGTGCTGTACCGAACCAATGCGCAATCACGGGCGATAGAAGATGCGCTCCGCAAAAAAGACATTACGTATAGAATTTATGGCGGACTCTCCTTTTACCAACGCAAGGAAATAAAAGACGTACTTTCATACCTGCGCTTATTGGTAAATGAGAAAGACGAAGAAGCCTTAAAGCGTATCATAAATTATCCGACCCGGGGTATCGGTCAAACTACCATAGATAAGCTCACCGTGGCTGCGAATCACTACAAGCGCTCTATTTTCGAAATTATTGAAAACCTTGACAAAATCGACCTCAAGATCAATTCAGGAACCAAAACGAAATTGCGCGATTTCGCGACCATGATCAAAAGCTTCAAAATTGAAGCAGCTACTAAAAATGCTTTTGAGGTAGCTGATCACGTTATCAAAAAAACGCACATCGTTAAAGATATTGAAAAAGAAGCGACCCCGGAAGCAATAAGCAGGGTAGAAAACGTGCAGGAACTCTTAAATGGTATCAAAGATTTTATAGAAGAGCAGCATGAAAAAAATGAAGATGCTTCTTTATCTTATTTCTTGGAAGATGTAGCCCTTGCAACCGATTTCGACAATGAGAAAAAGCACAATCAGGATGTAGTATCTTTGATGACTATCCATCTCGCCAAAGGGTTGGAATTTAAGCACGTCCATATTGTCGGTTTGGAAGAGAATTTATTTCCCTCTGCCATGAGTATGAACACTCGCAGTGAACTTGAAGAAGAGCGTCGTTTATTCTATGTCGCGTTAACCAGGGCAGAGAAACAGGCGTATTTAAGCTATGCACAGTCTCGTTATCGCTGGG
>JASJDL010000111.1 GCA_030065775.1 Flavobacteriaceae bacterium
GTGAATGCAAATAAGGCGAACAATAAGACAAAAATCAGTGTGATCCAGTCTTTGGTAAAAACAAAACGCTCAGTGGCCTCAAGAGTCAAATTTTAGAAGTTTTAGGTTGGGGAATCTTAACACAAAATTAGCAATTAAAAGTTTTATCTTTGCCAACTAAATTCCAATGAATGCAAGATACGCTGGTCATTATTCCCACGTACAACGAAAAAGATACTATCGAACGCATTATAAGAGCGGTTTTTTCAGAAGATAAAAAATTTGATGTTTTGGTCGTTGACGATCATTCACCAGATGGAACTTCAGTCATTGTGCAAGAACTGCAAAAAGAGTATAAAGATCGGTTATTTTTAGAAGTAAGAACAGATAAAAAAGGGCTGGGAACGGCATATATTCACGGATTTCATTGGGCACTGGCGAGAGGGTATCAATATATTATCGAGATGGACGCCGATTTTTCTCACAATCCAAATGACCTGATACGATTGTATAACGCTTGCGCGGAAGGTGGCGCAGATGTATCAGTAGGCTCGCGTTATGTTAATAACCAGGTCAATGTAGTGAACTGGGACATTAAACGATTGTTACTTTCATATTTTGCCTCGCGTTATGTGAGGTTTATTACGCGTATACCAATTAATGATACCACAGCAGGTTTTGTGTGTTACAAACGGAAAGTGCTTGAAACCATTCAACTTGATAAAATAAAGTTTATCGGCTATGCTTTTCAGATTGAAATGAAATTCAAGGCCTGGAAACATGGTTTCAAGGTCAAAGAAATTCCGGTAATCTTTACAGATAGGGAATTCGGTACTTCAAAAATGAACAGCAAGATCATCAATGAAGCTGTATTTGGAGTCATAAAAATGCGATTAAAAGGATTACCTAAAGCATCATGAAGAAAATATTAATAAGAAATGCTACTATCGTTAATGAAGGTAAAACCTTTGTTGGCGATATATTGATTGAAGGTGAATTTATAAAGAAGATTGCTCCCTCCATTCATGACGTCGATGCAGAAACTTTCGATGCTACCGGCAAATTACTGATGCCCGGTGTGATTGATGACCAAGTGCATTTTAGGGAACCGGGGCTAACTCACAAAGCTACCATTGAAACCGAAAGCAAGGCGGCCGTGGCAGGAGGTATTACCAGTTTTATAGAAATGCCCAATACGGTTCCACAAGCAACAACACAAGAATTATTAGAACAGAAATTCGACATTGCCGCAAAAACGTCCTATGCCAATTATTCATTTATGTTTGGTGGTACAAATGATAATTTAGATGAATTATTAAAAACGGACCCTCAGAAAGTAGCAGCGATTAAACTGTTTTTAGGTTCTTCTACCGGAAATATGCTGGTTGATGATGATGTTGTCTTGCGAAAAATATTTTCCTCTACCAAAATGATTATTGCGGTCCATTGCGAGGATGAAACAACGATTCGCAAAAATTTAGCGGAAGCTAAGGAGCGATTTGGCGACGATATTCCCATTGAACTACACCCTAAGATTCGTAGTGAAGAAGCCTGTTATTTATCTTCTTCCAAAGCGATTGCCCTGGCTAAGGAAACCGGCGCTCGCTTGCATGTTTTTCATTTGTCAACAGCGAAGGAAACGGAACTTTTTAGAAATGATATTCCATTAGAAGAGAAACAAATTACTGCTGAGGTCTGTACACATCATTTGTGGTTCGATGATTCTAATTACAAAGAAAAAGGAACGCATATTAAATGGAATCCGGCGGTGAAAACCAAAAGAGATAAAGAAGGCTTATGGAAAGCGCTATTAGACGATCGTATCGATGTGTTAGCTACAGACCATGCACCGCATACTTTGGAAGAAAAAGCACAAGTTTACACCAAGGCACCAAGCGGAGGCCCGTTGGTACAGCATGCATTGTTAGTGATGCTCGAAGCCAACAAACAAGGAAAGATATCTCTGGAAAAACTTGTGGAAAAAATGTGTCATAATCCGGCAAAGCTTTTTCAGATTGAGAAAAGAGGTTTCATAAGAGAGGGTTATTACGCCGATTTAGTATTGGTTAATAGAGCAACACCCCAAACGGTGTCAAAAGATACAATTTTATACAAATGTGGGTGGTCACCTTTTGAGGGCACAACATTTCATTCAACGATTACTCATACTTTTATAAATGGCGATTTGATTTTCAATCAAGGTACATTTAATGATGAAATTAAAGGGAAACGATTAACATTTAACAGGTAATGCTACGCATTTTAGTCATAGTGTCATTCTTTCTGCTAGCATCTTGTACGAGCAGAACCATTTATAAGAAACCTGATGATCTTATTTCAAAAGACCAAATGGTAGATATGTGGACAGATATTTACATCGCGCATGCCGCCCGTGCTGTAAAGAATAGTAACCTGGAACGCAAGGTAAATTACATGCCCTTTATCTATGAAAAGTATCAAATAGATAGTGCGCGTTTTATGCGAAGTAATATTTACTACACTTCTAAGGTTGAGGTTTATGAGGAGCTTTTTAAAAAAGTGGAGGAGAGAATTACCAACATGCGTGATATTTATGACCCTGATATGGCCGGCATTGACCCGAAGTTACCTATTTGGAAACGCGATTCGATAAGAAGAGCCCGTAAGCAACAAGAGAATGGCAAATATCCAGTGGAATCGTCCAAGAAAAAAGCAGCCACAGAAAAGGTCACGAGGTGACCTCTTTTTCTTTCATATAAATTTCACAGACATTTCTTACGGTCACGGCCACAGGTTGAAAATCATAATCCAAGGCACTTATTACTTTCTCGGAACTATAATAGTTTTTATGATGTCCTGATCGAGCAGTATGATTAGTCAACCGTCGTGGACTACCCATGAGCAAACTTTTCAAGCTATCCAGACGCCAAGCGACCTCTGTAAGTGTTTTTGAAACTTTTATAGATGGTTTTTTAACAGCAAAACAATCGGCAATTTGGTCTAGCACATCTCTAAAAGGCAAATTTTCAGAAACAAGAATGAACCGCTCGTTTTTAATAGTACTTTTCATTAAAAGAAGCATACTTTTTATTACATCTTCGATACCGACAAAACCAGTAATTCCCTCGGTGTAGTACTTGAATCCGCCAGCTACAGAAGAAAATAATTTGCCGGCAGCGGTATTCCATAATCCGGGCCCTAATATCACACCAGGGTTAACGATGATCACATCCAAACCTTCTTGTGAAGCACGCCAAACTTCCATTTCGGCGCCATATTTGGTAATCGCATAACCATGATGTTTTAGTTCGGCATTCCATTCGTTTCCTTCGGTAACAAATTTTTGACCGGGGAGTTCGTCCAGTGTAGCGATAGAACTGACAAAACAGAACTTTTCCACTTCGTTTTCAAGAGAAAGATTAACCAAATTGGCCGTTCCTTTAATATTGACCTTTCGTAGCTCATAATAATCCTTCGAATCAAAAGAGATCATGGCTGCACAGTGATAAACCAGCTTAAAGGAGTCCAAAAAAACTTCTTGCAAAGAAGTGATATCGGTGATATCGGCTTCCTTCCAGGTGATTTTAGCAAAAAGTGCGTCCGCAGTATCCGTATAATAACCAAAAATACGTTTTACAAGTTGCAAATCACTTGATCTTCTATGAATAGCTACGATATCATTCCTTTGCCGGGTGAGTTGATACAGTAAATGAGAACCGACTAAACCGGTACCTCCGGTGACTAAAACCATAGAACGAATTTAGTCTTTTTTCTATTTGTCTTTTATCTTAGTTCTTATAAATATATCTTTGCCCAAAACTTAACGAAATGACCAAAAATTTAGTAGAAGAATTGCGATGGCGAGGTATGGTTCAAGATATGATGCCGGGCACCGAAGAGCAACTGCAAAAAGAAATGACAACTGCATACATCGGCTTCGATCCTACGTCTGATTCATTACACATAGGTAGTCTTGTACCGATTATTCTGCTAAAACATATTTACAATGCAGGTCATAAACCCATAGCCTTGATTGGAGGGGCTACTGGCATGATTGGTGACCCCTCAGGAAAATCTGATGAGCGCAATTTATTAAACGAAGAAACGCTGGCAAAAAATGTGGAAGGAATCAAAAAGACCTTAGCGCGTTTTCTGGATTTTGAAGCCGATAGAGAGAACGCCCCGATACTTGTCAATAATTATGACTGGATGAAGGACTTTACCTTTATTGAATTCGCACGCGACATAGGGAAGCGAATCACGGTGAACTATATGATGGCCAAAGATTCTGTGAAAAAGCGAATTTCAGGTGAATCAGGTACCGGCATGAGCTTTACGGAATTTACCTATCAACTTATTCAGGGGTACGATTTTTATTATCTGTATAAACACTACAATTGCCTACTACAAATGGGAGGCTCTGACCAATGGGGTAATATCACCACAGGTACCGAGTTGGTTCGGAGGATGAATGCCCCAGAAGAGGCTAAGGCCTATGCAATGACATGCCCACTTATCACAAAAACCGATGGATCAAAATTTGGAAAATCAGAAGATGGGAACATTTGGCTTGATGCTGCTAAAACCTCCGTCTATAGATTTTATCAATTCTGGCTCAATACATCTGATAATGATGCCGAAAAATATATTAAGATTTTTACGTTTCTAGACAAAGAGACCATTGATGATTTAATTATAAAACACAAAGAGACTCCACATTTTCGCTTATTACAAAAGAAATTAGCCGAAGAGGTTACCACTTTTGTACATAGCAAAGAGGAATTGGACAAGGCTGTGACGGCATCGAATATTTTATTCGGTAAATCTACTGCTGAAGATTTAAAAAGCTTGGATGAGCAAACTTTTTTAGATGTTTTCGATGGCGTTCCACAGGCAAAGGTTGCTACTATCGATATTGAAAGTGGACTCGATATGATCGCGGCTTTGGCAGCCAAGACGAACTTTTTAAACTCGAATGGAGAGGCGCGCAGAGCATTGAAAGAAAATAGTATTTCTGTAAATAAAGAAAAAGTAAAAGAAGATTATCTTATCACTGGTAAAGACCTGATTGCTGATAAGTACGTATTGCTGCAACGCGGCAAAAAAAGCTATTTTTTATTGCATTTAGATTGATTGAGTCAATTTGTACAAGATTCTTTTTGGGATACCGTGATGACTGTTTAACCCCCATACCGGAATTTTAATAGTATCTTGTAGTGCACACCTCATTGGATCGCGACATCCAATTTTTGTTCCGTTATGACGTTTTTCATGGCGAACAAAATCTAACAAAGTCATTCCCGTTGTACGGGAAGTCTCAATGGTTTTGTTATTAAGAATGAATCTTATCATACCTGTAGAATATAAATTTGACAATACCCCTTATTATGAATCAGTCATTTTGAAAATAGTGATTGACCAAATCTATTTTTTCTTCTTTTTCACTATCGGACAACCAGCTCGCTTTAAAGCTATTTTTCACCAATTCGGTGATTTGTATTTTGGTAAGATTGAGGGCTTTGGCAATACCTAAATAGTTTTCGTTCATATAACCGCCAAAATAGGCGGGATCATCAGAATTTACCGTTACCAATAAATTTTTATCCATCATTTTAACTATAGGGTGTTCTTTAAGGTCTTTCACCACTTTTAGCTCAAGATTAGACAATGGGCATAATGTTAATGGCATCTGTGATTCGGCCAATCTTTTCATAAGAAGGTGATCTTCGATTGCCCTGTTACCGTGATCAATCCGTTCAACTTTCAACAAATCTAGAGCTTCCCAAATATACTCTGGAGGGCCTTCTTCACCGGCATGTGCTACTACTTTGAAACCTTTTTCACGGGACTTGGCAAAAACGCGTTCAAATTTTGAAGGAGGATTCCCTACTTCGGAAGAGTCCAGTCCTACACCGTCGATCCATTCTTTATACGGTAGTGCTTCTTCTAATGTCTTAAAAGCAGAAGCTTCATCTAGGTGCCTCAAAAAAGACATAATAAGCTTGTAGCTTATATTTAATCGTTGTCTTCCATCTTCTAATGCCTTATATATTCCGTTAATCACAGTGCTAAAAGAAACACCTCTATCTGTATGTGTTTGTGGATCAAAAAATATCTCAACATGCAGCACATTCTGTTGATGTATCTTAGTAAGATAGGCCCATGTTAGGTCATAAAAATCTTCTTCAGTAATTAACACATTAGCACCTTCATAGTAGATGTCCAGAAACTCTTGAAGGTTCTTAAAACTGTAGGCTCTTTTGAGTTCTTCAACGCTCGAATATTTGATCTTTTTATTGTTGCGCTCCGCAATTTTAATCATTAATTCTGGCTCAAAAGTTCCTTCAATATGCAAGTGAAGTTCAGCTTTTGGAATATTTTCAATGAATTCTTTCAATGTGCTATCGGCCATAAGAAACGTTTTAATTTTCTTTCAGGGTAAAAGATATTTAAAAGTACTAAATTTTAAAGATTGTTAAGGTGTTAGCGTTCATTCAAAAATGTTCTTAAGAAAGGGCCGGAAGAAACTAATTTTGCTGAAAAAGGGAAAAATTCTCTTAGTTGCTTGAGATATGATCTCGTATTGAGCAGTTATAGATGATTACAGATGGAGGACTCTTTACGGGAAGACATGAATTGAGCTAAATTAATTGTTCATGCGCTTCGTGAGCATTCGTATTTGCCCCATATGATTTGCCTGATGTTCCATGACATGATACCAGGCCCAATGATTATTCATGTTACCACCACTTGTCTTAGCAGCGAACCATTTATCGTCTTTGGTTTTTAGAAGGCGCAGGGTTTCTTCGCGTACCTCATTCCAACTATTTAAATAGAAATCAATGGGTTTACCAACAAGCTCTTTTCTCGCTTTGGTACCCAAACGCATCGGCGTTTGCCATTTTTTGGACTCTTCTGAATTATATCCCCTATTTTCAAAGGTATATACCTGATAGTATTTTTCTGTAGCGGCCAGATGTAGAATCAACGCTCCGATTCTATTGGCATCATCGTCTAATAAGAAGTCTGTTTGCCTTTGACTCAGGTTTTGTACACTTCGTGTTACCCGGCTTTTAAGATCATCCAGCATTTCGACTAAAGCGCCGATTTGCGGACTATACCCTTCCCTTGGATTGATGGTGTTCTGGACATATATATGGATTCCGAATAGCAGCACTGCGATACTAACGCTTTTTTGTAAAGTCAATGATTTCATATCTGGAGGTTTTCAACAAAATTAAATGCTTTTATGAGGCGGCAGAGATAAATAGTTGTTAAAATTTATTTCAGAATATTTAATTTCAAAACATACTAAAGTGTATTTTTAAGAGTTATGAATTAGCATAAATTATTAATTATCAAATAATTAATTGATAACTAATTTATTTTAAATCAAACTAATCAGTATTTTAATCGACAAATTAGGATTCTTAAGGTTTAAGTTGTTCTCATAATGAAAATACCTGAAAAACCAACGCCATGAACCAGGAAATCAAACGCAAACTAACGCGCCAAAAGCTCATCGATAGGGGCTATGAGCTCATCAATATGTATGGCTATCATGCCGTTAGTATAGACCTTATTATTAAAGAAGTTGGTCTAACCAAAGGAGCTTTTTACTACCACTTTAAGAATAAACATCAATTCATAGCAGCGATCATCAATGAACGTGTGGAAAAAGAAATCCACAGTGAGTTTATTGAGCCCATTTGCAAGCGAGGAAATCCAATATTTATTCTAACAGATTTACTACAGGATAAATTAATCAACGATGATTCTTTAAACCCCAATTTAGGAAGCCCTATCATGAACTTAATAGTCACTTTAAGCTACGAAAGAAATGACTATCAATTACAGGCACAACTTCGAGAGGTTCTTGATAACTGGAAAATAGCCATTATAAACTTGCTTCATAGAGGTATTGAAGATGGTTATATCGCGCGACACGTCAATACAGAACCTGTTGCCGAATTTATCATTAACTCCTTGGAGGGTGTAAGAACTTTGAAGCGAACCACGAATAATAAGGCATTGTTCTACAACTTTATGGAACAGTTCAAAAACTATCTGGGCACCCTAAAACCAACCAAAGGAGAACAAAGACATTATTTAGACGCCTCTTAAGCAATGTCTAGTTATTCCTTAAGGAGCCCAACCTTATTTTCTTGGTTAAAACAATGGCATCCGTGTTAACAAAAGGCTTGGGCATCATATGCTCAGGCCTTTTATGTATCGTAAAGTCTTTATGAGATAGAAGATCATATGAATATTCCAGAACATTAAAATCAACCTTTTCATTCTTTGGTAATCTGAAGGAAATATTCAACGAATCCTGATCAGATACATAGTATCGAAATAGCGCTTTACTTGGTCTTACGCTGTCAAGCTTTAGCTCTAATCCGTTACAGGTAAAATCATTAAATACAATATTCGCATTAGCGTAAAAACGTAATAAATTTACTTTGCGCTGCGGTTGAATAACAAAGTTGACATGTCTTGATGAATCAATTATCGTATCCTTTTTGACACTTACTTTAAAAGGATTCAACATTTTTACCGGAGCTTCAGCCGCATAACTATAACCAGTATTGTATTTGCTACCGGCGGCACTCTCAACATACTTAGAGGCTTCTTCAGGATTTTCACCCAAGTACCCCTTCGTCCATTCATCCAAAATGGCATCGTAGGTGACCCAATAGGCTTTTCGCGCATCTGCATTTTGATAATATACTAAACTGTTAGGTTTTTTCCTGTTTTTCGAAAAATCATTCTGAGCATGTGCTTGAAAGAATAAAATGATCGCAATCAAAAAACTTAAATAAGCAAGTGGCCTTTTCCATTGATAAGAACCGACAACCGGCAACAGTAACCCGAATAGCAATACGGTGAAAATGGCACTTCCCACTAACATTTCCAAGCCCAATCCTATTGGAAGAAATTGAATCAACGGAGAAAGAATCAACACAGCAGGAGCTGCCAATAGCAGTAGTAGGAATACATTTGGATTTTCCTGGCGGATCAACACCCAAAGCGATACTAACCCAAAAAATACAGGAATTATGAAATAGGCCGCTCCCTTGAGATAAAAAGCAATGAAAGCATTGATAATAATCCATAAAAAGAGAGGGGCAACAAATGCATTCACCACATTTTCTGTTTTGAATTTTCTGTAGCAGATAAAGAGGATTCCCAGGGTTAAAACAACAAAAAAAGCAATATAGATACGTCCATTGTACGTAAAACCATGTTGGATTTCATTGTAATGAGGATAAAGCTTATCCAGCAATAACCACCCAAAATAACTCACCAAGCCACTTAGTACGAATGATATTGTAAAGGGAATGAAGCCTTTACCAATTTCTTTAGCGGTAAGCGCACCTTTTTTGATGCCAAAGGCTATCAAGATGATAAAAATAAAAACGGCTAAAATTAACATAGGGAGTACCCAAGAAAACGGATAACTTATCATATTGGCAAAAGGAAAACTAACATAAACATTATCTTCTTGAGCTTTCAGTTTGGACAAGTCCGCTTCAGCGAAGTAGGCTAATAAAGGCATTAAATAAGAACCTTGATGTTGCAAGGTATTTTCATCGAGATTTTCATAGTTGTCCTGTGCAGTATGATAGTCAAAATGATCATCAATGAAGGCGAAAAAGAAACTGTCAATATCGGCCTCTTCCCGGAGGATAGTTGAGTCGGTATCGTTGGGAAGCAGTTTATAAATGCTATACATAAGAGAGGAAGCCACAGGATATTGTGGATTTGCCTCAATGAAGTTCTTGATTAAATTGGCATTGCCACCATTGGTCTCAACGATCATATTACTGGGGCCTCCACTACCACGAGCTTCAAAGTTTAATGCCAATCCAACGTCTTTTGCCCAGGGATGCTCTCTAACGAAGAGTTTCGCACCATCCAATCCCACTTCTTCAGCGTCCGTAAATAAAATAATGATATCATTTTTAGGTTGCACTCCGGTTGCCAGATAGGCTCTTAAACCTTCTAGAATGGTTACAATACCACTACCCGCATCACTGGCACCATAAGAAGGGACTAAAGCGCTATCGTAATGCGACATGAGCAGCAAGGCTTTCCCGCTACCGGAACCCTCAATTTTTGCGATGATATTCTTTGGTTTATCGATCACTGGGCTGTTTCCCCAGGAAGTTCCAACGATATATCCCTCTTGTACTTCCGGATTAAGCCCCAATTTTCTTAATTCATCCAGAAGATAATTTCGTACGTGCTCATGCGCCTCGGAGGTGATATAGTGCGGCTCTTTGGTGATTTCTTTTAGCGGAACCAAAGCACGTTCGGTCGAAAACTCGGTCTCAGCGAGCGCAGCTGGAGAACCCTTTTGTGGCATTAATGAGTAAAAACTGTAATAAGTAAGC
>JASJDL010000112.1 GCA_030065775.1 Flavobacteriaceae bacterium
TCAAAAAAAATTGTATTTTGCGACGTTGTTAACCCTTATAATTTATAATTATGAATAAACTTTTTACTATTGTTTTTACATTATTCTTTAGTGTAGCAATTTTTGCCCAGACAGTAGTTACAGGAACAGTTACCGATGCTAGCAGTAATGAGCCAATACCTGGCGTGAATGTTAGAGTAGAAGGTAAATTTATTGGAACGAGTACTGATTTTGATGGGAATTTTACATTTGAGGTTTCAGAGCCATTACCATTTAAAATTGTGTTCACCTCTGTAGGCTACGAAAGCCAAACTATCGAGATTACAGAGAATAATCAGACACTCGAAGTAAAGTTGGTTGAAGGAACTCAATTAGACGAAGTTGTTGTCTCAGCCTCGAGAACTCCAGAAAGTGTACGTGAATCTCCGGTTACTATTGAAAGGATGGATGTTCGAGCAATTAAGAATACATCTACTGCTAATTTTTACCAGGGACTGGAAAACCTAAAAGGTGTTGATGTAAATACAAGTAGTTTAACGTTTAACTCTGTTAACACGAGAGGTTTTGCTACGTTTGCCAATACGAGATTTGTTCAGTTAATTGATGGAATGGATAATTCTTCTCCAGCATTAAACTTCGTATTAGGTAACCTTATTGGTATTAACGAATTAGATGTACAGAGTGTAGAGCTGTTACCAGGAGCATCATCGGCTTTATATGGTGCCAATGCATTCAATGGAATCTTGTTTATGACGAGTAAAAATCCTTTTGAGCATCAAGGGATTAGTGCTTATGTAAAAACCGGATTAAC
Organism: Flavobacteriaceae bacterium; assembly: GCA_030065775.1. Taxonomy (GTDB): domain Bacteria; phylum Bacteroidota; class Bacteroidia; order Flavobacteriales; family Flavobacteriaceae; genus Aureibaculum. The sequence goes on from JASJDL010000112.1 coordinate 791, forward strand.
AGTTCAGGATGCTGCCGGAGATAATAATTTTACAGACTTTGGTATTCGCGCAGCATACGCATTTAGTGAAAAGTTTGCTGCCAAGGCCTCTTTTTCTTACCTGAATGGTACCGATTGGTTTGCCAATGATACCAATCAATACAGCGATGTTGGCGCTGTCGTAGGTGACCCAGATTTTATTATTCCTGCTGATCCAACCATACTTGATCATGACGGATTGAATGTTTACGGAGATGAAATTACCACTGCTGCGGCGGGAACTGATTTACGAGGTGTAGGTCAGAGCCTGGAGGCATTAGGTTTAATTCCTGCCGGTGCTGCTGCATTATTACCTGCAGTTAATGTCGGTAGAACAGGGTACCTCGAAGAAGAATTAACTGACTACAATGCAGAAAGCCTGAAAGCAGATTTCTCTTTTAACTACAGACCGTTTGAAAATGATATAGAAGTTATTTGGAATTCCAGGTTTGGATTCGGAGGAAGTATTTACCAGGGGGCTAACAGATACCAATTAAAGAATTTTTTCATACAGCAACATAAACTTGAAGTTAAAGGCGACAATTTCTTTGTAAGAGGTTATACAACCGCCGAAGACGCCGGTGATTCATATGATATGCGCTTTACCGGAATCAATATGAATCGGGTAAATGCCACCGAATGGTTCGGTACTTATGCAGGGGCCTATTTACAAACGGTGTTAGGAGGAGGCTCCGATGCACAGGGTCATGCGAATGGTAGAATAGCGGCCGATGCTGCCTATAGACCGGAGCCGGGAACACCTGAGTTTAGAGCGTTATTTGACCAGGTAACATCAGACCCCGACATTGCTACGGGTTCTAAGTTTTTAGATAACACAAAGTCCTATCATGTTGAAGGAAATTACAATTTCTCTAAAATGTTGAATGAGGCAGTAGACCTTCAAGTCGGAGGGTCTTACAGACAATATGCGTTAAATTCTTTTGGCACCATTTTTACTGATTTTGATGGTCCCATAAAATATGATGAAATAGGTGCTTATGTACAAGCAAGCAAAAAGTTTGCTGATGAACGATTAAAGCTTACAGGGTCTATTCGTTACGATAAAAATGAGTTTTTTGACGCAAATATTTCTCCAAGAGCGTCTTTAGTATACTCAGCCGGAGAAAACAGAAATCATAACTTCAGGGCTTCTTATCAAACAGGTTTTAGAAACCCAGACACGCAATCACTATTTATTGGTTTTGATGTTGGTAGAGCCATATTAGTAGGTTCATCGCCAGATAACTTAGACAGGCCGTTGCCGCGAACAGATTTGACAGGTAGAGATGTCTATTTTGATTCATATACCCGGACCTCCGTTGATGCATTTGCAGCATCAGGTGATCCTAATGATCTAATCCAGGCGCCAACTGATTTGGTAGCACCGGAGAAGGTGACCGCTTATGACATAGGTTATAGAGGAAGATTAGGTAAAATAGATATGGATTTGAACTTCTATTACAACAGTTATGAAGGTTTCATAAGTCAGGAAATTGTGATTACACCGAATGATGGAAGTACTTCTGATTTATCGGGAGTTGCGGATATAGTTTCAGGAAATTTTACCGCGTTTCAAACGTATACGAACTCGTCGGCTGATGTCTCTTCATATGGTGCTAATATTGGTTTGAACACAAAATTGTTCGGGTTTGATATTGGGGCCTCTTATACCTATGCGAAGTTAGATTTCGATCAGGCAGATGACCCGGATTTCTTAGTAGGATTTAACACTCCTGAGCATAAAGTAAAATTCTCTTTAGGCCATACGAAACTATTCGAGAACTTCGGATTTAACATCAACGCCAGATGGCAAGACGAGTTCTTATGGCAAGCGAGTATCGCGAATGCGTTGGTTTCTGAAAGAACAGTTTTCGATGCACAAGTAAATTACAGAGTACCTAAGTTGAAATCTACTTTCAAAATTGGTGGATCAAATCTTGGAGGTGATGAATACCGCAGTGCGGTTGGAGCCGGAGCTGTAGGATCACAGTTTTATGTTTCTTGGGTGATTAACAATTAAAATACGATGAAAATGCATACTAAATATAAATATCTACTCATACTATTACTTTCTTTTGGTTTCATTGCTTGCGAAATCGATGATACCATTGAGCCTAATTTACCACCAGAAGCTGTACTGCCGCCATTAAATACCAATGGCCTGGATTTTTCTAATTATGTGGCTCTGGGCGCATCTTTTACCGGTGGTTTTACTGACGGCGCGTTGTTTATTGCCGGTCAGCAAAATTCGTTTCCGTACATCTTATCTCAGCAATTTGGAAATGCCACATTTACACAACCTTTAATGAATGATAATATTGGGGGGTTGTTGTTTAATGGCGCACCAATGGCAGACGGAAGTTTTGGTCCGCGATTCTTTTTTGATGGAGCTGGCCCTGCGACTTTACCTGGTACTCCAACCACCGAAGTATTTGCAGGAACTCCGGGCCCTTATAACAACATGGGCGTACCCGGCGCGAAGAGCTTCCATTTGTTGTTTGACGGATATGGTAATCCTGCAAACCTGGCAACTGCTACGGCGAATCCTTATTTTGTCAGAATGGCGTCGAGCCCAACCGCAACCATGCTAGGAGATGCTATGGCTCAAAATCCTTCATTCTTTACACTTTCTGAAATAGGGGGGAATGATGTGCTGGGTTATGCTTTAAGTGGTGGAGATGGAACAAATCCAATCACGCCTTCAGCAGGACCTCCCGGTGTTGGTTTTGATCAAACTTTTGGTTTCATCGTGGCCACACTTACTAGCGGAGGTGCAAGGGGCGTCGTTACGAATGTTCCGTATATCACAGATTTACCAAATTTTACTGCTATACCTTATGATTTTTTAGATCCGGATGATCCTCGTATTGGACCGGCATTAGTACCTCAAATAGATGCTTTAAATCAGCAATTATATGGCCCGCTAGATAATATATTTACAGCTTTTGGGGAGCCAGATAGAATAAATTTATTATCACCTACTTCAGCTAATCCTTTATTAATACATGACGAAGATGCCATAGATAGATCAGCCGAAATTACAGCAGCTTTAACCCCTCAATTAGGGGCGCAAACCGCCGCAGCTTTTGGAGCAATTTTTGGAAAGGCTCGACAGGCTACTGCGAATGATTTGATATTACTTGCATCGGCTACGATAATTGGAACTGAAGCGGCTGGAGTGCCTGCTCCAGTAAATGTTAATGGTATTAGTTTTCCACTGCCAGATAATTTGGTGTTACTGCCAAGCGAACAAGACGAAATTAGAGATGCAACGGATGCTTATAATTTAACGATTGGCGCAGTGGCTGATGGCAACCCTAATGTGGCTTTAGTAGATCTCAATGCTATTTTAACAGAAGCTTCTACAACGGGTGTTATGTTTGATGATTTCACGCTAACTACTAGCCTTGTTACTGGAGGTCTTGTTAGTTTAGATGGTATTCATTTAACGGCTAAAGGCTATGCTTTAATGGCTAACAAATTCTTAGAGGCCATAGATGATGAGTTTGGAACAAACTTTATCGAATCTGGTACCACGGCCAAAGCGGTTAATTATCCAACGAATTATTCACCCACACTGCAATAATTTACACAAAAAAATACGTGTTAGAATGCCCTCATACCGAGGGCATTTTTTTATGGCAAAAAAAGACTTAAAAACCCATCCTTTTTTAAATTAAAAATCTATCTTTGCAGCGCGAAAACCGAAAGGGTTTTCCTTCAAGTAAAATGCATAATATTAAATAGATAAGTAATGTCAAAAGTTACAGGTAAAATTGCCCAGATTATTGGTCCTGTGATCGATGTTGAATTCGCATCAGAAGCCGACCTTCCCAAAATTTACGATTCATTAGAGATCACAAAACAAGACGGAACCCTACTGGTATTAGAAGTAGAGCAACACATCGGTGAAGATACAGTTCGCTGTATTGCAATGGATTCTACCGATGGTTTAAGCAGAGGATATGAAGTAGTTGCAACAGGGAATCCTATTCAGATGCCTGTGGGTGATGATATCTATGGCCGATTATTTAATGTAACTGGAGACGCCATCGATGGATTAGGTAATTTACCAAAAACCGAAAAAGATGGTTTACCAATTCACCGTGAAGCCCCAAAGTTTGAAGAGTTATCAACCTCTACCGAAGTTTTATTTACCGGTATTAAGGTGATCGATTTGATTGAGCCTTATGCGAAAGGGGGTAAGATCGGATTGTTCGGTGGTGCCGGTGTGGGTAAGACAGTTCTGATCCAGGAGTTGATCAATAATATCGCTAAAGGTCACGGTGGTTTGTCAGTATTTGCCGGAGTGGGTGAGCGTACTCGTGAAGGAAACGACTTACTGCGTGAGATGTTAGAGTCTGGTATTATCAAATATGGAGATGACTTTATGCATTCAATGGAAGAAGGCGGTTGGGACCTCGAGAAAGTTGATAAAGAAGATATGAAAGATTCGAAAGCAACATTCGTATTCGGTCAGATGAATGAGCCTCCGGGAGCACGTGCTCGTGTTGCCTTGTCAGGATTAACCATCGCTGAATACTTCCGTGATGGAGCCGGTGACGGACAAGGAAAAGACGTTTTATTCTTCGTTGATAATATCTTTAGATTTACACAGGCCGGTTCAGAAGTATCTGCACTACTTGGTCGTATGCCTTCAGCGGTAGGTTATCAACCTACTTTGGCAACAGAGATGGGTGTTATGCAAGAGCGTATCACATCAACGAAAACAGGTTCTATTACCTCGGTACAAGCGGTATATGTACCTGCTGATGACTTGACAGATCCCGCACCAGCGACTACGTTTGCGCACTTGGATGCTACTACAGTATTATCTCGTAAGATTGCCGAATTAGGTATTTATCCTGCGGTTGATCCGTTAGATTCGACTTCAAGAATTTTAACAGCTGAAATATTGGGTGAAGAGCACTATAACTGTGCACAAAAAGTAAAAGAGTTATTACAGCGCTATAAAGAGCTCCAAGATATTATTGCTATCCTAGGTATGGAAGAATTATCAGAAGAGGATAAGTTAGTAGTGCATAGGGCTCGTAGGGCACAACGTTTCTTATCGCAGCCTTTCCATGTAGCTGAGCAGTTTACAGGTATTCCCGGAGTGTTGGTTGATATTAAAGATACGATCAAAGGCTTTAATATGATTATGGACGGTGAGTTAGATCACCTGCCAGAAGCAGCATTCAACCTAAAAGGATCAATTCAAGAAGCGATTGATGCCGGCGAGAAGATGTTGGCTGAAGCTGAAGCTTAAATCAAACGATACCTTTATAAAGATCGAAAGTTAAGCACCAAGTTCAAAAATTTGTTCTTGGAATTTGTAACTAGAAATTAGAAAAACAATGTATTTAGAAATTGTAACACCAGAAGCCATGTTATTTAGTGGTGAGGTAGATTCTGTAGCTGTCCCGGGCATTAACGGTGAGTTTCAAATGTTAGATAACCACGCACCGATTGTTTCACTTTTACAGGAAGGCCATGTTAAGATCAAAGGAAACATTGATCTCAATGAAGAGGTGCAGGATAAGTTTTCTAAAGATGGTGATGATACCTTATTGGCGATCAATTCTGGTACGATTGAATTAAATGAGAACAAAATCATTATCCTTGCTGATTAAATACGATACTTAATTCAAATACAAACAAAAAACTCGAAGCCAAGCTTCGAGTTTTTTAATGAACTAATTTTTTACTTTTTAGAATTTATCAGTGAGCCATCGGTAAACGTCGTTACCATTAGCGAATAATAAGAGGCCCATAAGAATTACAAAGCCGGCTATTTGAGCATATTCTAAAAACTTATCACTTGGTTTTCTGCCAGAGATCATCTCAACGAGGGTAAATACCACATGGCCACCATCTAAAGCCGGAATGGGCAACAAGTTCATAAAGCCTAACATGATAGATAGAAATGCAGTAATACTTAAAAAAGTTTGCCAGTCCCATTCGGCAGGAAAAATACTGCCAATGGTAATAAAACCGCCCAACCCTTTATACGCACCGGTCTTCGGATTCAAAATCTTTTTAAATTGTTTCACGTAGCTCGCCAGTGTATTGTATGATTTTTTAATCCCTGCCGGAATAGCTTCACCAAATGAATACGCCCTGGTTTCCAAATCATAATAACCGAGTTTATTCATGTCATTAAATGATAAACCTCCAAATACAACACCTATAGCACCTTTTTCATTTACTTTAACAGGTATAGTGACACTTTGATCATCACGTCTTACTGTTAAATCAATGCTTTCTCCTGAAAATTCACTAAGAATGTCTTTGGCTTCATCGTAATAGGTAATAGGTTTCCCACCTATTGATGTCACAATATCTTTCACTTTTAGACCGCTATTCTTATTATGTGAGGTGTCTGAAATCTGTCCAATAACAAAAGGCATCCTAGGCAGTATGAAATTACCTTCATTTCTGCCTCTGTCTACCAATTTGGAGATAAAGTCAACCGGTATTTCATTATCAATCACTTCGCCATTCCTTTCAATGGTGTACGAATTTCCATTTACAAATTCAGGTAATAGATCACTGAACCTTCTGACCGGACTTCCATCAATTGTCAAGATCTTATCGCCCGTTTTAAGACCAAGATCGGTACCTAGCTGATCTTGTACCCAAATACCATCTTTTATATTTTCATTGGGTAAGTAACGTTCCCCCCAGATATTCAAGATCAAAATGTATAATAGAATTCCTAAGATAAAATTTACAGTAACACCGCCCAACATAATAATTAAGCGCTGCCAGGCCGGTTTTGAACGGAATTCCCAGGGTTTGGGTTCTTCCTTCATTTGTTCAGTGTCCATACTTTCGTCGATCATGCCGGCAATTTTTACATATCCGCCAAGAGGAATCCAACCTATGCCATACACCGTTTCACCAACCTTCTTTTTAAACAATGAAAATTTGTAGTCAAAAAACAGGTAAAATTTTTCAACCTTGGTTTTAAAAAGTTTTGCAGGGATAAAATGCCCCAACTCATGTAACACAATTAAAATAGATAGACTCAGAATAAATTGTGATACCTTAATCAATACTTCCATAAAATCAACATGTAATTAAAAAACGCCCAAAGGTACTATTTTAGTGCCAATTTAAGGCTTAGAAGTAACAATAACCGGCGTTAAACTTTCGCTAATTTATTTCTTAAGAATGGTTTTATGCAGTGTTCCTTGGGAGGTTTCTATTTTAACCATATGCATTCCTAAAGATAATTGCTTAAGATCGATAGAACTTATCGGGGTTGTTTCTTGAAGTACCAACTTACCAAGCATATTATAAACTGACACTTTTTCAACTACTGCATCACTCGAGTTTTGAATTCTCATATAATCGGCCACCGGGTTTGGATAGAGTGATATTTCCTTATTTAAAACTTCCTGATCAAAACCAATCTTTGAGGTATTATCTTTCGAGATTAGTTGGGTGTAAGGATCAACTTCAATGCGAAGAACTTTAAAAGGAATGTTACCGTTAAATGTCTGCCGGTCTTCACTTAATTCTAACCTGACCAGTTGAGATTCGCCTTTTGAGCCAATTAATTGAATAGGAACAGGTAATTCAAAGAAAGATACCGAATCATCAGACTGTTTTTGCCTGACAGAAAAACTTATCTCATCACTATTCTCTTTTTGAAACCACGAGACTTCATAAGAAGGGTGCCCTTTGCTTTTAAACCAATCATTGAAGAAATAGGTGAGCTCAACACCACTTTCATTTTCAAGATAATCTTGAAAATTAAGAATAGTCACATGGATATTCTCGGCGACGACATAATTTTTGAAGTTCTCAACACCTTTATAAAAGACGGCATCTCCTAATTTATATTTTAGCATATGTAATATCATGGCTGTTTTAAGAAAACTAGCTTCCTGAATATTACTTACAGAGGTTATTTTATCAACAGTACTTTTACGCCAATCGGCATCATCCATATCAAAAGCCATGAATGATTTTTCTTCATAAGAATTCAAAATTTCTTTCAAATAGGCATTTTGAATTGTAAAAGGCTCGTTTTCCTGGGCAACACAAACGGCAGGAAATATGAATAATAAGAGGAGTAAAATTTTATTCATTTAATGTAACTTTGTGCTTAGTTTCATAGCAATTTAACAAAGCAGAAAAACAAATATACAAAAATTAATGAGTGCGCGCTTAAAAAAATCAGTATCGAATATTGTATTGGTTTTATTGATTTTTGCGGTAGCGGTAGTTGCCGGATATTACTTGCTAACCCCAAAAGAACGTTTACCTATTTATAGCCCTTCTGATGTCAACCCAAAGCTGGTTGATTATTCAGTTCAACACATAAAGAAGAATCATAAAATTGCTGATTTTAACCTTATAAATCAGAATGGAGATACCATTACCCATGATACGTATGGCAATAAAATTTACGTCGCCGATTTCTTTTTTACGCGCTGTGCTACGATTTGTCCAATTATGACCGGTAATATGTCAAAATTACAAGAGATCTACAAGAACGATAACGAAGTCATGCTATTGTCTCATTCGGTAACACCTCTAATAGATAGCGTGCCAATTTTAAAGATGTATGCAGATAATAAGGGGATAAACAGTAAAAAGTGGCATATCACAACCGGAAATAAAAAACATATCTATAACCTGGCTCGTAAATCGTATTTTGCTGTGTTGGATGAAGGTGATGGGGGCGAACAAGACTTTATTCATACCGAACAATTCGTTTTAGTTGATAAAAAACGACAAATACGTGGTTATTATGATGGAACGGATAAAGATGAAATCGAACGTATAAAAAAGGATATTGCGCTATTAAAAAGAGAGCAATAAAAAAACGGTGAAATTTTCACCGTTTTTTTATTTTAAATCTTGGTAAGTACAATTTTTTCTTTTTGCTTATTAATTAATTGGCTATAGAATTCTTTCAAAGAATTATAATGTAGCGAACTAATAATAGGAGCGTCAATTTTAGTGGAAGACATTACTAGAATCTTATTATTTCTTTGCGAGGTGATAAATTTAAATGTTCCTAATTTATCTTGAAGCCCTATGGCCATTTGCTCCGGTAAAGACTCCACTTTATAACCTTCAGGAATTTCAATAGTTACACTTACTTTATCTTCCCAGGGGGTGCCAAAATCAACCGGGTAATCTCTTTCTTGCAATTTAAATGGATTTTCATCTTCAGTTAAAAATAATAAAGGATCAATATATATTTTACCCCCAACCACATCAGCTAAATTTTCAGACTCATATTGAAATAACTGAGTTACAGGCTTTCCTAATTCATTTTTATTGCTAACCTTAAAATTATTGATCTCAATATTATAATCTTTTTCTAGTTTACTTATCACTTCTTCGTCAGAAAAGCTGTTGTAGTTATTTCTATAGTTTAAAGCACTCAACTTCGAGTATGAGACTCTTTCAGTACCACTTACGAGGCCTTCATCATCGATTTTAGCATATAAAAAAACAGCTTTTTTTGAATGCTGCGTAGGAAACAAATTAATGGGAATCGAACTCCCATTTTCTCTT
>JASJDL010000113.1 GCA_030065775.1 Flavobacteriaceae bacterium
AGAGCTCGCCAACCCTTTCGGAAACCTGTAAGGCATGCAATTCTAGTTTATTAAGTCTTTTGGCCCAATATGGAGTCAGCGTACAATGAGCAGAGCCTGTTACGGGATCTTCAAAAATAGGTGCTTGAGGCGTAAAGAATCGAGATACAAAATCTACGTTATTACCTTTTGCGGTAACAATAATACCACCGGGGTCCAGATTTATTCGAGTCAATATTGCTTGATTGGGTCGAAGACTTCTAATTTCCTTTTCATGTTCGTAAACCAATAAATAATCACGATCTCTATAAACCTCAATGGGTTGAATATTTAAGCTATCCCTTATTATTTCTGGAAGATAAGTTTTGGTAGCCGGACGCGACGGAAAATCCATTTCTAAAAAGTCATTATTTTTTTTCACCTTGAGTATGCCGCTATGAGTTTCAAAAAAAATAGTATCCCTCGAATAACCCAATTCTTCAAATAGGACATAGGCGGAAGCTAGCGTAGCATGACCACATAAGTCCATTTCTATCCTTGGGGTGAACCAACGCAAATGATAGTTGCCATTATTTTGCTGAACAAAATAGGCCGTTTCCGCCAAGTTATTTTCTTTAGCGATCTTTAGAAGTGTCGTATCTGGCAACCATTTTTCTAATGGGCATATTGCTGCCGGATTACCGCCAAATACATTGCCAGTAAAGGCATCCACCTGATAAATATCTAGTACCATAAATAAGTAGTATTCTATCACTAAGGTACAATTCTATCGGTAGAAAAGCTGAGTATAGTAGAGTTTGTCTTGTGAATTTCTAATAGCAGCAATGCCAATATGAGTGAAATTTCCTTCAATATTAGCTCTATGTCCTTCACTAGCCAGCCAGGCATCCATGACACTTTGTGCCGAACTATAGCCTGAAGCGACATTTTCGCTAGCACTTTTTGCGTTCAAACGTTGTTGTAACTCTTGAAACCGAGCTTGAAAACCGTCGTGACTAATATCATTTTGCGCAATCATATATTCGGTATGTTCAATCGCTAATTCGGTTGCTACACAGCTAAAATCAAGTACTGATTTACCAATGCTTTGTCTGTGATCATTGACCAGATTCAGAATCTCATTGACAATAGCAACTTCATTACTGTTTGCATTGTCACAATTATAATTGTTATGATTACCGTCATTTACACTACCATCACTGTTATTATTATTCCCATCATCAATAACAACTTCATCAGTATCAGAGTTTCCCTCTATTACGAGTTCTTCTTCGCTACATGATACCAATGTCAGTGTGACAATCATAATTAAAAAAAAGAGCTTCTTCATAATGCTGCAACGGCGAATTAGTGAGATTAGATCAAATAATAAACTAGCCACAAGTCATGTGGCTAGTCGGCAACCTTTCTTTAAGTTCGTTTGGTTCTCCCTCTATTTGAAAAATAACTGCGTATAATAATATTTACCGCTTTTATCTTTTCTAACGGCAATACCGGTATGCGTAAAATCACCCTCTACATTGGCCTTTAACCAAATGTTTTTTAAACATTCTTCAATGGCTTTTTCAGCATTGATATCATATCCAATGTTTTCGGTAACTTCTTGCGCATTTTCCTTTTGTTCCAGAGTTTCCCAACGCTTGTCATAATTGTCATGACTAATACCATTTTTAGCGATCATATACGATGTGTGTTCGGCCGCCAGTTTATCAGCCGTAGCATTTCTAATCAGAACCGGCTTACCAATTTGTAGACGATGGCCGTTGACCAGAGAAATAAGCTCCTTGGCAACAGTAGTTTCGTCAATAGCATTAGCATTTGAACCAACATTTACGTCGGACCAAGAAAATAACAGTAAAATGAAGGGGAGTGTCCAGAATAATAACTTTCTACTCATGATATAATTGTTTAGCATATATATAACTCATTTCATAGGCTTTTATTGTACGTTTTTGAACGATTTTACTGCTGGAAATCATGTACCTTTACCTGCTTAAAATCAAAACCCGGCCTTGAACTTTCATCAATACACTTCTGAATTTCGATATAACTGGAAATTGGCCTACCCTGTTATCTTGGGTATGATTGGCCACACATTAGTGGCTTTTATCGACAATATTATGGTTGGGCAACTAGGAACAGCTGAATTGGCCGCCGTTTCACTGGGGAATAGCTTTATTTTCATAGCTATGAGTCTCGGCATTGGTTTTTCAACAGCGATTACACCTCTTGTGGCAGAAGCAGATGGCGAGCAAAATATTGAAAAGGGTAAACAAGCCTTCAATCATGGGGTTTTTCTATGTACAATCTTGGGAATCTCACTTTTTATGTTGATTTTAACGATCAAACCCCTAATGTATCATATGGATCAGCCTGAAGAAGTGGTTGAATTGGCCATGCCTTACCTGAATTTAGTCGCGGTCTCATTAATTCCACTGGTCATGTTTCAAGGGTTTAAACAGTTTGCAGACGGTTTATCACAAACTAAATATGCCATGTGGGCCACTATTTTGGCCAATGTGATCAATGTAGTTCTTAATTATGTATTGATCTTTGGAAAATTTGGATTTCCCAAATTAGGGATCATTGGAGCGGCCATAGGTACCTTAGCATCAAGGCTGGTGATGTTAATGTTTATCTGGTTTCTGTTAAAGCAAAAAGTAAAATTTCAACCCTACTTTGAACGGTTTAGTTTTAAAAGGATCAAAAAAGTAATTTTAAGGAAAATTATTGCCCTCGGATTTCCCTCTGCACTTCAAATGCTGTTTGAAGTGGCGATATTTACTGCGGCGATATGGCTGTCAGGGGTATTAGGTAAGAACCCTCAGGCGGCTAACCAGATTGCCTTAAACTTATCTTCGATGACTTTTATGGTTGCCATGGGTTTAAGTGTTGCGGCCATGGTTCGGGTCGGTAATCAAAAAGGGTCACGAAATTTTAAGGAGCTACGAAGAATAGCATTTTCCATTTTTTTGCTGGTGGTTATTCTCGATATCTTTTTTGCTTTGATCTTTACAATTTTCAATCAAGACTTACCCTTGCTGTATCTTGATGAACACGATTTGGTAAATAAGGCCGATAATATTACCGTAATAGGTATTGCTGCTAAATTATTATTGGTAGCGGCGGTGTTCCAGATTTCCGACGGTATACAAGTTGTGGTTTTGGGGGCTTTACGTGGATTGCAAGATGTTAAGATCCCTACGTTGATCACTTTTATTGCCTATTGGATGATTGGTTTTCCCATCAGTTATTTTCTTGGAAAAGAGGATGTATACGGAAGTGTAGGTATCTGGGTTGGCTTACTTGCGGGCCTCACAGCTTCTGCCATAATGTTGTATCTTCGATTTGATTATCTTACCAAAAAATTAATCGTTCAGAAGCATTAGTATGGGTATCGTCTTAAAGCAATCCTTCATCAATACCATTATTCTATTTTTAGGCTTTGCCATAGGAGGTATGAATGTATTGTTTTTATATACGCACTTTTTACACGAAGATTATTATGGTTTAATTACTTTTTTGCTCTCTTCTGCCAATATCATTTTACCCTTATTGGTCTTTGGTATGCAGCATACGATTATTAAATTTTTTAGTGCTTACAAGGCCAAAGAGCAACGTGATATTTTTTTGACCACTTCATTGTTTCTTCCCCTATTAATTATTATTCCACTAGGTTTAATTGGAGCGCTATTCTACGATACAATCGCTACCTGGCTATCTACCGAAAATGCGATTATAAAATCGTATACCTATTTAATTTTCTTAGCAGCCATTTTTATGGGATACTTTGAAGTCTTTTATTCTTGGAGTAAGGTTCAGTTGCAGTCGGTGTTTGGAAATTTCATAAAAGAAATGTTTGCCAGAATTTCTGTCACCATTCTTTTAATACTCGTCTACCTGGGCAAAATGACTAATGAGCAATTTATTTATGCAGTTGTTACAGTATATGGAATTCGAATGCTAATTATGATGATTTATGCCTTTACCATCTATAAGCCAATAGTTATCTTTAGATTGCCCGAAAATCTCAAAGAAATTCTATCGTATTCTTTCTATATAATCCTGGCGGGTTCAGCAGCTGGAATTCTATTGGAGATTGATAAATTCATGATTCCACAGTTAGAGCAAATTGCCCAAGTTGCTTATTATTCGGTTGGAATTTATATCGCCTCCGTTATTTCCATACCTTCTCGGGCAATGAAACAAATCATAAATCCCTTGACTGCAAAAGGTTTGAATACAAATAACCTAGAAGAAGTCGAGAGCCTTTATAAAAAAAGCTCTGTGAATCTTTTGGCTGCTGGGGGACTACTATTTTTATTGATTAACTTAAATGTTAAAGACTTATATATACTGATTGATAAACCAGAATTTTCTGTGGGTGTACTCATAGTTTTACTAATCTCAGTTTCAGAGATGATTAAAACAGCCATAGGTACTAATGGGGCGATCCTAACAAATTCTAAGTACTATAAGGCCTTCTTTTATTTTTCGATAGCTATGGCTCTGAGCGTTATTGTTTTGAACCGATGGCTTATTGGAATATTGGGTATCGATGGAGCCGCACTGGCGACACTTTTGGTGGTTTTTTTGTATAGTTTAGTGAAGGTTTTTTATGTGAATCAAAAGCTTAAAATGCAGCCGTTCACAGGAAACACCCTTAAGGTATTGTTCTTAATTGCTATGGTATTCTTAGCATTTTATTTTTGGAATTTTTCGTTTCATCCCATCTTAAACATCCTTTTAAAAACTGTTTTGATTTCGGTTATCTATTTATTTTTGATTATTAGACTAAAAGTATCTGATGACATACAAGATGTTTTAAAACACTATAAACTACCAATATAAAAAACCCGCACTAAGTGCGGGCTTTTGAGAGTTATGATCTTTTTCTTCGATATCTATGATCGTCGTAGTCATCATCATCATCATCGTCATATTTTTTTAACTTCTTACGCTTGATGATTTGGCCTTTTTGATGGCCTTTTTTCAATCCCTTACTACGCTTTGATCTGTAATAGTAGTAATCATCATCTTCCCCATAATCCTCGTAATGATCATAAAAGTCATCTCCATAGAAGAAATCGTCATTATAGTCATAGCTGAATCCATCAAAGTAATTGTCATTAAAACCGAATCCGATCCCAAATCGAGGTTTTACCTGTCCGAAATAACGTGCGCGACCATATCTATCATATTTAATATGTAAACCGCCAACTCGTTTTAGTCTCCTACCTCTGTGATAATCAATAAATACAGAACCTACTCGGGAAACATTACCATATCTGTTATAGTTAATGAATACATTACCAACGCTACGTACTCTTCCGAAGTAGTCTCTGGTAATATGAACTTTACCAAAAGGTACTCTTTTCGTGTATCTTCTACCGTTTCTATATACATACTGAGTTGTATATTGTGATCTGGTGTGGGTATTAAAATCTACCTCACCATTTGGAAATACTAAGAATTTAATACCACGCTCCATGAATTTAATGGGTCTTGCACCATAGTAGCTGTAATAACCCTTAGTACTGTTTAATTTTATGCCGTCTGAGGCTTCAACAGTTGAAACCATCATGAGCATTCCTAAAAATAATAGTAGTCCTTTTTTCATAATATATGGTTTTTAAAGGATTATGCCTACTCTGTAAGTTTTTCGGCTTCCACTTAATAGCCAATTTTCAAAGAGCGTGCCAAAGAAATTTTTTTAAGGGTAGCGAGACAAAAAATTATTATGTAAAAGACTGATAATCAAATATTAAAAAATGTTAGAAATTTATTTCGATCACAGAGGTATGTGGTCTTAATAATATTTTTCTATTTTTAAAATCAAGAATGATGTTAATAACCTATTGATTATTGATATTTGCTGAACACTCATAGCATAAATTAATTATTATATTTGTGTTTAAGCATTCAATCTTAACTCTATAAATATGATCGAAGCAATACAGCACAACCTTAACCGAGGGGTGCGTTTATTGAATAGTATTACCGATATACAATATAGTGATGAATCTGTAAAACCCTATTATTCCAGTATCGGCAGGCATATGCGACATATTTTAGATGTTTTTGATTGTGTTTTTTGTGGACTGGAAAACGGTCAAATAGACCTGACAGCCAGGAAACGTAATGAATTGGCCGAGCAAAAAACGGCTTTTGGATTGGCCTATTTCGATGAAATACTGGAAAAAGTGAAATTAATAGATTCTCTTGACCTGAACCGCATTGTTTCTGTTACAGATGACCTTGGCTTAGGAAAAGTAACGGCTAACTACACCTTAAATTCAATTCTTATTCAAGCGCATAGCCATGCGATCCATCATTTTGCCAGTATAGGTTATATTATTGCTGAATTAGGTATTGAGTTACCCGATGCCGATTTTGGTTACAATCCGACCACTCCGAAATTTGAGCGCCGTATCGGCTCTTAGTTGGCCTTATTTAAATCGATGATCTTCTTTGAATATTTTCGCAACCAGAAAATATCTTTCAGGTACGGGATTACTTTTGGGTACGATACATCGAATTGCTCGTGATTGGTTCGTGCGATTTTGTTCATTCTTTTCCAATGACTTTTAATACTTTTCAAAGCAGTAAAATAGGAGGCTCCTTGCACATCATAGATATGGGTGGGCTCAGAGATAATACCATTAATCTCTAATATCTTAAAGTCTTCACCTTTTTTGAGCTTTTCAAAAGTGTCGTATTTAATATCTAAGCGGCCATAGTACCAACCGTCAATTTGTCTGTTAATTTTGTCCACGGTTTTTCGTAATTCCTTACATATCAAATGGTTTCCGTTTAAAAATTGAGTCCCTTTAGAGTGATTTCCAATAACGGTCAAAACTTTTTCTTCTCCTTTTTTAGGAATGGTATTTATCGCCTCTTTATGGATGTTTTTTAATAGCTCATAGTATAGGTATGCGCGCTTGTCATTCAAAATAAGTTCCGACAATGTCGAAGCACCGTCCCCTGTTATGGTCAGGAACTTTTTCAAGGTGATCGATGAGATTTCGCCCTTTTTTTTATTGGGTACCCTGGAATAAAAAATACCACATTCATTTTTATAGGCAATAAATTCCTGAATCAGTATAGCCACATCATTACGCTGTAAGTAATCTTTCAGCTGATTTTCAGTATCAATTTTCTTTACCAGATATCCCCTGAATCCTATATCTGGTTTTGCGATTAAAGGATAGTTTATATTAGCACTATTGATCTGTTCACGGGTAATTTCAAAAGCCTGTGAAGTAGGAACTAAAATTGTTCTGGGTCGAAATTCTTCAGGAATTAACTGAATAGTTTTGTACTTAGATTCGGTACCGTTGCCGGAGTACTTTATTGCCGGATTGGCAGCCAAATAAAAAACCAAATTCCTTGCGCGTATAGCTTTATAGATGTAGTAAGGTATGAGAGGCACATAGAACATATACGTTGGCCAATGTTCCCACTGCGTTAATTTTGTATAGAAAACCTTAGTCCTCATCTTTTTCGAATAGTGACTTCATGATAGTGGTAACACCTTTAGCCGTAACCAGCATCGCCAGAATAGCCAAAAGTATACCGATGATTAAAATGAGATAAGAATTGTCTTTTGCTACTGCTTTAAATCCGATGGTGACAACAATCGGCGCTCCAAATAATAAGGGCAATGCCAGCCCAAGGTATTTCAATCCTTTTGATACGGGTGTTTTTTTAGGACTCATTTTTGTAGTTTTTAATTGCATTGCGTACACTGCCATATTTTAGTAGCAGCTCCTGGGCCAAACTTTCAGATATATTCAGTTCACTCATGACCATTCTCGTGCCTCTATCTACTAATTTATTGTTAGATAGCTGCATGTCAACCATCTTATTACCTTTTACCTTGCCAAGTTGTATCATGGTGGCCGTAGAAAGCATGTTTAATACCAATTTTTGTGCAGTGCCTGCTTTCATCCGGGAGCTTCCGGTGACAAATTCAGGACCAACAATTGCAACAATAGGGAATTTTGCTGTCAAAGCCAATGGACTTTTAGCGTTACAGGTAATACCTCCGGTTATGATGCCTTTTTCATTGCATTTTTTTAAGGCACCAATCACATAGGGTGTTGTACCCGATGCAGCGATACCTACCACAACATCCTTTTGGGAAATATTGTATTCTTTGAGGTCCAGCCAGCCCTGGTCGGTACTGTCCTCAGCAAACTCTACAGCTTTTCGTATGGCGTGATCACCTCCAGCCATTAAACCAATAACCAATCCATGTGAAACTCCGAATGTAGGAGGGCATTCAGAAGCATCTACGATACCAAGTCTGCCACTAGTGCCTGCACCAATATAAAATAGGCGTCCGCCCTCTTTTAATTTAGTAACCACCTGTTCGGTTAACCTTTCAATTTGTGGAATTGCCTTTTCAACAGCCTGCGGTACGGTTTTATCTTCATTATTAATATTGGTCAATAATTCTAAAACCGACATTTTTTCAAGGTCGTCATAATGTGAAGACTGCTCAGTTGTCTTAATGAAATCCATTAATCAAAAATACAAAAATAGATGAGCCCTCACAGCTGGTCTACCAAAACTATTCTACTTGGTAAACAAATTCATTGGCTTGAGACAGTCTAAAATATCCAAAGGGAAAGTTATCGGGATTCGTAGTATTAATGCAATTACCTCTAACCGTAGCGGGTTGCGTTTCAAATGGGCCACCGTTATCTAATCCCGTTTGCTCCAATAATATGGTCATAAAATTGTAGAAATTCTCAGAGATACCGTAATTTCTAATTGTTATTGTATTGCCCGATTCCAGGTCTTCCTCAGTATAAAAGGCAAAGATCTGGTTACCATCTGTAAACTCGTCGTCATAGACCTCGAGCGTAGGAAGTGTTGGAATATCATTATTAAATTCAAAGAAGTAGAAGTTCAATTCATTAGGAGGGTCATTATAAAATGCTTTGATCTCTATTTCATCGCCAGAAAATCCTCCATCATTTTCTTGTTCAACAAATTCTATTTCAGCAACCGGTAAGAGTGTTTCGCTGGCGATATATGTTTCGCTCTCATAAATCACCGTTAATTGATATGTTTCATTCAAAACGGGGTCGAAATTAGAATTCCTGTAAATACCTGAAGTACCGTCTTCAATAAAATTAAAAGTAGCATTATTTGAATCCTGTATAAAAACCACGGCTCCATTGGCTGGAGGTATTTCCGCATCGAAGTACGGCGCAGAGAGCGTTAGTTTCACTTGTTGTTCATTTCCTAATGTGCCTGAAAACCAATTAATTGATGCGTCTATGACCAACCTAGGAGGTTCGGTAGTCAAATCAACATCGATAACGTCTTCACATGAATTGAATACCAAACTTACCAGGATAAATATGAGGATCTTTTTCATTGGTTAAAACTTAAAATTATACGATATTGATGGCAGAATTCCGAAGAGTGCAAAACGAGTAGCCTCATTGACACCTGTAGTTCTGTTCTGGGCAAAGGTGATTGAGGTTGCATTTCTTCTATTATAGAGGTTGTAAATGCCAAAAACCCATTCGGCCTGCCAACCTCTTTTTTTAGCGGGTCTTGGGGTATAGTTCGCCGAGATATCAAATCTGTGATACGAAGGCAGCCTATCGGCATTTCTGTCATTAAAATTTGGGATTAATAATCCATTAAACTCATACTGGCTACTCGGATACGTGGTTGGTTGTCCTGTTTGGAAGACAAAATTGGCATTGAATTTCCATTTTTTATTCAGCTCATAACTTCCGGTTAAAGAAATGTCATGGGTTTTATCATAAGCAGTGTTATACCAATTACCATTGTTAATACCTGTTTCACCAGCTGTTCTCCCCGGTGTACGCTGTTCTGATTTTGAAAGGGTATAGGCTAGCCATCCTTTTAGCCTACCCTCATTTTTTCTTACCAATACCTCCAGTCCATAGGACCTGGATTCACCATTTAAGATCACGCGCTCGATAGCATCATTCGCGATCAGGTCTGCTCCATCAATATAATCAATCCTGTTTTCCACTTCCTTATAAAAGCTTTCCACTTCTAATGAGTATTTGGTATCAAAATTTCTGAAGTATCCTATTGCAAATTGGTCGAGCAATTGCGGTTTGATATATTTACCACTTGGCGCCCAAACATCTAAAGGCGTTGGTGAACTGGTATTCGATAATAAGTGTAAATATTGGCTAAGTCTATTATAGCTGGCCTTAACCGAAGACTCATCTGTCAATTGATAAGACAATGATACCCTGGGTTCAAAGTTGCTAAATGATTCTATCACATCACTACTCTCAAAGTTCTCTACACCTATCGGATCGGCACTTTCATAGATTTGAAAGTCTTCATTAAAAACTACAGGTTGATTATTGTCATAAAGGTTTAATTCGTCTTGCCTTAAACGATGAAAGCTGCTCACGCGCAATCCATAAGATAGTGCAAGTCGTTCAGAGAAGGTA
>JASJDL010000114.1 GCA_030065775.1 Flavobacteriaceae bacterium
TTAAAAGAGTAACCAGTCCGTTTCAGCAGCAATGGATGCAACTTAATAGTAGCAGAGCTGATCGTCATAAAGAATATTTACAAAGAGCAGAATTCTCTGATTTAAAGGTGTTTGACATAGTTTTAGCTACTATTCCAGACGGTTCACAATTGCAATTAGGCAATAGTTCTGTGGTGCGATATGCACAGCTATTCGACCTGAACACTACGTTAAAAGTATTTTGTAATCGTGGTACAAGCGGTATTGACGGAAGCACGTCTACAGCCATCGGTGCCTCATTACCGGTAAATGAGCAAACGATTTTTATTACTGGCGATATCAGTTTTTTTTACGATAGTAATGCCTTATGGAACGAGCACATTAGAAATGATTTTAGAATCATACTAATCAATAATTCGGGCGGAGGTATTTTTAGGATCATCCCCGGTCCACTATCAACCAACTCTCGTGATTATTTTGAGTCTCCCCATGATTTAAATGCAGAACATTTGTGTACGATGTTTGGTTTTGATTACCGGCGGGCTGCCAATGAAGATGAGCTTCATGAGCAGTTAAGGGATTTTTATGAAGTGGCTGAACATCCTAGGTTATTAGAAATTCAAACACCAAGAGAGGAGAATGATCGTATTTTGAAGGCCTATTTTGAGTACCTTAGATGACCTTCAAAAATGTTTCGACCAATTACCGAACAGCTTCGGTAAGTGGTACACGTTACCAGAGAGTTTTCTACTACATTTGAAATGAAAGAAAAATCTTAATCTAATAATCTTTAAACCATCAGACAAATGAGCAAAAGAGACGAATTGATCGCCAAGTATGCATCAGATTTAAAAGACAAGTGCGGTGTAACGCCTGACATGGGCCTTTTAACAAAAGTAACTATCGGTTGCGGACCATCTATTTACAATAGAGACGCTGCCACAGTATCAAGTTCAGACGACAAAGAATTAGCTACTGTAAAGAACAATTTCATCAAGAAAAAATTAGGTGTAAAAAGTGATTCCGATGCTGATAAAGCTATAGACGCCGCGATGGATAAATACGGTCGCTCAACAAAAGCAAAATACAGAGCTGTGGTGTACTACCTGATCACAAAAGAATTGAAAAAAGAGTCTGTTTATAAATAAACCTGATCTCTTAAAAAACAAAAAAGCCTGCATTTTAGCAGGCTTTTTTGTTGTATTTAAATCAATTTAGAACATTTCCCTGGTTGCAAAGTGAAATGCACCTTCAATTGCCGCGTTTTCATCACTATCAGAACCATGAACCGCATTTTCACTGATGGATGTCGCATAGAGTTTTCTGATAGTGCCTTCTGCCGCTTCTGCAGGGTTCGTTGCACCGATTAAAGCCCTAAAATCTTCTACAGCATTGTCTTTCTCTAAAATAGCTGCAACGATTGGTCCTCTGGTCATGTATTGAACCAACTCACCAAAGAAAGGTCTTTCTTTATGAATCGCATAAAATGCCTCAGCATCCCTTTGGGTCATGTGAGTTAACTTCATAGCTACGATTCTGAAACCTGCAGCGTTTATCTTTTCTAAAATTGCTCCTATATTACCTTTTTCTACTGAATCAGGCTTAAGCATCGTAAATGTTCTATTTGTTATCATTTGTACTTTAAAATTTGGTGCAAAAGTACATTTTTTAATGTTAAATGCAAGTTAAGGATAGCGCTGCTCGTAGTTCTGTAAAATGATATTGTTTTCACCTCTCATTTGCAGTACAACTTTGTTGTTTTTCAGGTCAAATTTTAAAATACCGAAACTTATAGATTTCACGACATCTTTTACTCTGAATTTGTTGGGTTCATAAGTATAACTGGTATATGAATGTGTTAACCCACTTGAGGTAAAATCAATCAATGGGTAGTCTAAATTAGGCAGTTCTATTTTTGAGAATTCAGATAAATGCCGGTCACCCGAAAGGAATAATACACCCTTAGCCTTTGATTTTTTTATAATTGTGAATAGTTTATCCAGTTCGTGAGGAAAGTTGGCCCATTTTTCGAAACCATGCTCACTTGATAGCACTTGAATACTGCTTACGATAAGATTAAAATTAGCATCAGAATTTGTCAGTTCTTCTTCTAACCAGTTCCACTGTTGTTCTCCTAGAATGGTTCCTTCTCCGTAAGAATTAGGGCGATAACGTTTCTTTTTTGTTGCAGTCTGTGTAAGCGAGGTTCTGAAATATCGGGTGTCTAGTGTTATGATTTTAATTTTTCCTTTTGAGAGCTCAAATACTTTTGAATGATAAATACCTTTTTGTTTGCGCAAAGCATCATCCTTATCGACCGCCAAAAAATCTAGGAATAACTGCTGTGCACTATCTTTTTTATGGAATTCTACACCCGCATCATTCCTTCCATAATCATGATCATCCCAAACCCCCAGAACTTCAACACCTTTGATAAAATCCTGATAATCATTCTGATTCAGCTGTTTCAGATACTTCTGTTGCATGAGCTTCATATTATCGGTATCTGCATAGATATTATCACCCGCCCATATCCATACGTTAGGTGCATTCTTTTTGATTTCACGCCAAAGAACGTTCTTCTCACTTTCTTTATTGCAAGAACCAAAGGCAATACTAAAGTCAATGGAACTATCTGAATTCTGTGAGAATAATGGTAGTGCAATCAGAAGATTAATTAATAAAGAAAAAAAGGATTTCATAGTCTTCATTTTATTGATTTAAAAGTACATTAAAATTCCATGTGGGAACGTTATTAAATTGTATATTCGCAGTCGATGAATGAACAGCAACTTCATGAATTAAAGCAGCTACTTGCTGATCCGAAAGAAATAGTAGTTGTACCTCATAGAAATCCTGATGGCGACGCGTATGGTTCATGTTTGGCATTAAACCTTTACCTAAGATATACTGGTCATAAAGTCACGGTTGTTTCACCTAATGATGCTCCCGAATTTTTAAAATGGTTACCCGGCGCTCATGAAATCGTCATTTTTGAAGAGGCTGAGTCTAAGGCTACGGAGGCTATCAGCAAGGCAGAAGTAATTTTCACTTTAGACTTCAACGCATTACATCGGGTAGGTAATGCTATGCTACAGGCCCTTAGCAATGTAACCACCACATATGTTATGATTGATCATCATGAACAGCCGGATGATTATGCTAAAATTACATACTCAGACAGTTCCATGTCATCGACCTGTGAAATGGTGTATCACTTGTTTGACAAGCTAAATGTTTTGGAGACGATTGACGGCGATATTGCAACTTGCTTATATACTGGTATTTTAACGGATACAGGTTCTTTTAAATATCCTTCCACGACAGAAACTACCATGAACATTGCAGCTAAACTGATGTCAAAAGGTATAGATCATACTAGAATTCATAACAAGCTCTACGATACCAATTCATTTAATAGATTACAATTATTAGGTACTGCTTTGAGAAATTTGCGTACGATCAATGATTGTAATACTGCTTATATTACGCTTTCACAAAATGAAATGAGCAAATATAATTTTAAAAAAGGTGATACTGAAGGATTCGTGAATTACGGTTTGTCCTTAAAAGGGATTGCGCTCGCTGCGATTTTTATAGAAGACCAGAAACAAGGTATTATTAAAATATCACTCCGCTCGAAAGGAACATTTTCAGTCAACAAATTTGCCAGAAACTATTTTGATGGTGGCGGACATAATAATGCAGCCGGCGGAAGGAGTGAGCTCACTTTAAAAGAAACCGTGAATAAGTTTCTAAAAGTACTTCCTCAATACAAAACAGAATTGCAAGAATCCTATGAAGACTAGCTGGATATTTATTGTCATCTTATTGATCGTGGCTTGTACAGAACCTGAACCAAGGAAACCGATAAGCCGTAAAACATCTACCTTCTTGAAAGAATCTATAGAACGCAATCAGGCTATTAATAAAGCCGAAGAAACAGAGCTAAAAAGATTGATGGAGTTAGACTCTTTAAATCGGTATATAGCATCGCCTTATGGTTTCTGGTATTACTACCAGGTAAAAGATTCAATTTCCAATCGATTTCCTGTGAAAGGAGATCAGGTGACGTATGAATATGCAATTGCCGATATCTATGGTGAGCAATTGTATTCAAAAGAAGCATTGGGAGTGCGTAACTACCTTGTTGATAAGGAAGAACTCATTACTGGCCTACAAGACGGTATTAAACTCATGAAAGAAGGTGAAACTGTCACCTTTTTGTTCCCCTCGCACAAAGCATACGGCTATTCTGGCTATCAAAAGATCGGTAGCAACCAGCCTTTACGGTATACAGTCACTTTAAAGAAAATAACAACCAAATAATATTCTTAAAAATGAGATTTTTGAAATTAACCCTTTTAATTTTTATAGTAGTACTAGGGTCTTGCAAAACAGCGAAGTACGGTGACCTGACTGACGGATTGTACGCCGATATAGAAACCACGAAAGGTGATATTTTACTTTCATTGGAGTATAAAAATGTACCTATCACCACAGCAAATTTCGTTTCCTTAGCGGAAGGGAGTAATGTATACGTACAGGATAAATACAAAGGGAAACCATTTTATGACGGATTGACCTTCCATCGCGTAGTGCCTAATTTTATGATACAGGGTGGAGACCCAAATGCGAATGGTACCGGTGGACCCGGCTATAAATTTGAAAACGAGCATCCGAAAAAGGCCGATAGTACAGACCTATATGTTTTTGATAAGCCAGGAGTTTTGGCCATGGCCAACGCGGGTCGAGATAGCAATGGAAGCCAGTTTTTCATTACACATGTTGAATATCCAAGCATTAACGGAGGCTATTCCATTTTTGGGCAGGTAGTCAAGGGGCAAAACGTGGTGGATAGCATTGCCGTTGGTGATAAGATGAGTCATATCAATATCATCAGAATAGGTAATGATGCCAAGCAGTTTGATGCAACACTGGTATTTGCTAACTACTTTAAAAGTTTGGAAGAAAAAACGAAATTAAAAAATGAAGCCATAGCTGAAGCGAAGGCCGATTTTCTGGCTAACGTTGAAGAAAATAAAGGCAAAGCCAAAGAGTTGCCTTCGGGTTTGAAAATGGTCATCACCCAAGAAGGCAGTGGAGTAAAACCTAAAAATGGAGTGGATGTTCGTATTAATTGCTCCGGCCATTTTACCGATGGAAATTTATTTTACACTACTTATAAAGACCAGGCCCAAAAATTTGGAAAGTATGATCAACGCACTGAATCGGCAGGATATTATAATCCGTTTACAATGCCTTACAGTGAAGAAGCAACTTTAGTTCCGGGTTTTAGAGAAGGTATGTTAAACATGAATTATGGAGATAAAGCGATGTTGTTTATACCTGCTTACTTGGGCTATGGCTCACAAGGCAATGGACCCATTCCGCCTAATACAGATTTGATATTTGAGATTGAGCTGGTGGATCAGCAATAAAACTAGTTCTTAACCTTAAGAATTTCACTTAAAGAGACGCGCTGGCCATTATCAGTAAAACCCTCCAAACGTATTTCATAGGTACCTGAAATATCAGAAGTATAAAAGGTTTTGGAGATTGTTTTTGTTTCTAAGCGAAGAACAGGTTCCCATAATAATTGCACTCGATGGTCTGGAATTCGAGAAAATTCTTCTTGATTCTTGTAGTGTTGCTTAAAGTATTTCTTTTTTCTTTGGGGCCTTAAAAGCGCAACATTCTTTAAGTAATTTTTTTCATTTAAATTTTGCTCCAGACCGTAATTTCCATCTATGGTTTCAAATGCAATAATTCCGTCGAACACTTTGGTACTATAGAAATACTTACCGCTTACAAAGCTTATTTTTTCAATCTTTCTCGCATTGTAATTAATCAGTTCTTCATGCTCAGTAATAAGCATACCGTCTACCAGCACAAGGGGAATGGCATTCGAACTAAAAATCCCTCCAAGGCCCCTTACTCTGAGAATATTTTTTCCATTTTGCTTCGTGGTATATACCTGATCAATGACTTCAACTATTGTTTCCCTAACCGTTGGAAATCTTGTATAATCATCTAATAAATAATGCGTCGCCTTTGAATCAAAAAAGCTTTGTAATGATTCTGTTTCACTGATAGTATCTGGTTTACTTTCCTTGAAAGCATTCTCTATTTGGTTATTAATGCTCCGTTGCAAAATAATGTTTTCGTATTCAGAACTTATTTTTAAACGTTCAAATTCAAACGCGTCATAATTTAAGGGTTGCTCTTCATCCATGAGAATTGTATAATTTTCTCTATCATCTTCAACTATTTGAACTGTTCCCTTCTCCGCTGCATAATCGCGGTCGATATTAAAATAGAATTTGCCTAATTTATTAGTGTTTGAAACCTTAAAAAAGTAATTTTTACCAAGAATTGAAAGGCTTACATTAATATTTTGCGCGGGTAATTTAGATGCTTCGAAGAGCACTTTACCACTAATTAATTCACCTCTTAATTCCGGTAAGTAAACAATAGAATCTATTTTAATAGTAGCACTACCTTTAGATTTAGGAATATTTGAGGAACCTTCTTTTCCAGAAATACTATGTAGAGGTTGTACTTTTCTAACTAATAAAGAGTAGTTACCAAAAGATAATTTATCTTTCAATGCAACTATTTCAATACTCACTTCTTTCCGGGGAGAATATTCATCCTTAGCTATAGCCAGCGCGACATAAGGGTTTTCAGAGCTCGTCTTCTGAGCGTGGACTAGTTCGGGAGTAAAACCAGCATTTGTCGAATCAATTTGGGCTATTGTATGTTTTTGATCGACCATGTACGGATTAATAATGGTTATATCAGTTCTAAAAAATGTTTCTTCTCCAAAATTGCGCATCCATTTGGTATAACCCACGAGTTTATAATTTCCCGATGTGAGATTGGTGGGTATGAAAAAATCTCCAGATCCTAAACCTGATTCTAAGCGTATTTTATGCTTAAAAATGAGTTCTTTATCCTGACTGATTAATTCGATATAAGCAATCTTGCTCAACGTACTGGGTTTATTGTCACTATCATTACAATAAATTTTGTAATTAAGTAGTTCACCAGCCAGAAAAGAGGTAGAATTAAGGGTAATCGTTATTTTTTCTCTGGGAATATTATTTAGATCATTTTTTTGAGCTTGGCTTATTGCAGATTGTCCGATGACCAAGGAAAAAGTATGGATCATAAAAAAATAGCATATGTATAGTTTCAAGTTCATCATATTTTAATCTATCCAAAAATCGGGTTTAATATTACTATTTGCTCCTCCAGATACTCTGCAATCTCCACAAACTTCTGGCACCATTACATAAGGCCCATTACCTTCTACTTGTCCCGGTTCAATTGCCGTACCATCATTAATTACATAAAATCTCAGATCGCCCGCCAATATTGCATCCACTAATGGTGAACGGCCAAATCTGCCTTGAAGTTCAGGGGCGACTAATCTACATGGATTGACTGGAGCACCGGTGGATAAAATATCCCTTCGATCGAAGAAAATACGTTTTGATGCTACCGATGAAACTTCAAAAAAGCCTATTACTTTTTCATTTTCATTCGCAACGGAAAATAAATTTCCACTAATAAAACCGGGCTGGTTTTGAGAAAATAAACTTTCTGAGCCAGAAAGCTCATTCAAAACTTCGTAAAAAGTAAATGCCTCCGCTGACTGTACATACTGTCGTACCAAAATACTGTATCTATGAAAAATTCTGGAATCATCACTGGCTAAAAACCGGATATTGAAATTAGTAACTCGATCTTCCGTAAGGCTATTGGTTTCGGTTTGTACGATCCCGCTTGAAGAAGCCGTTTTAAAGCAGATTCGATCTTGTACAGTTTTGAATATGGTGTCTACCTCAAAGGGGAAAGTTTCAGAGATGACCACAGCCTCGTAAGGAGACCAGTTCTGAGCTATTATCTTGTAGGTTTCCTCGTATTCATAGCGATAATAATTGGAGTTTCTTTCTGGATTAAAACTATTTAAATCTATAGAAATCCCTTCCACACCATCATCGTTGGTATCGGCATAGGCAATAACACTGTCAATTTGAGTACTATTTGTTAATCGCGTCGGTGAAGATGCGTATTCTCTGCCGTTACTTGTTGTAATTTTCAACTGATATTCCCTACCTTGAATCGCCTCAAATTTTGTATCAGAGATATACTTGCCTGGTGCGATCTCTCTAAACTGATAATTATTTTGTAAATCGTCTGTGACATTGATCATTGCATTTGTTTCAGGGGTGGGCCCATCTTCTTCCAGCTCGTATGTTCTTGATAGGTTTATTTCTTGATGCACATACTCATCAGTTATTGTTGCTTCTATGACCAGTGCGTCTTCAAAAGATAAAGTTTCAATTTCGATCGGTTCAATACAGGCGATAACTACTGAAAATACAGCCATTGAAACCAAATAGAACTTATTATTTTTTAAAAATATGTTATCCATCAAAACTTAAAATTGTATGTAATCGTTGGGACCGGAATTGAAAAAATAGAGCTTTCATATGCTTTTACTTCATTGTTTTCTGTGACAAAAAATACTGAATATGGGTTGTTTCTCCCCAAAACGTTATAAATAGAAATATTCCAGAAACTATGGGCGAATTTCTTTATTTTATGATTTCCTTCAATATTAAAACCTATGTCCAGTCTGTAGTAATCTGGAATTCTAAATTTATTACGGTCACTGTAGAGTACACGTTCCTCACCACCGAAAATAAAGTTCCCTACAGGATAGGTTACTGGCCTACCTGTTTGATAGGAGAAATTGGCCGAAAAACTGAATCGCTTTGTCAGCTTGTAATTAGCAACAAGGCTAAGGTCATGAGGTTTATCATAATTAGCTGGAAAATACATACCATTATTTACTCTTTCTTCATTGAATTCGCTATCCAGTTTTACAAAAGATCTAGAGTAGCTATAACCTAACCATCCGTTTAATCGTCCTTTTTGTTTTTTCATCAGAAATTCTACACCGTAAGCCTTTCCATCACCCTGTAGCACTTCAGTTTCAATAAATTCATTCAACAGTAAATCAGCGCCTACTTTATAATCTAAAACATTCTTAGACCTTTTATAATAACCCTCTAAACTGAATTCATAAAGATTATCTTCAGTATTCTTATAAAACCCTAAAGAATATTGAATAGCTCTTTGAGGTTCTATGTTTAAATCGCTTAACTTCCAGGTATCCGTTGGAGATACCGTGGTATTGTTGGACAATGTGTGAATGTATTGATACGTGCTGTTAATGCCAGCCTTAACGGACAATGTTGGGTTTAGGAAATATCTTGAAGAAAAACGAAACTCGGGTCCACTATAGGTCTCCATGACCTCGTTAGTATCAAATTCTCTGGTCTCAATTAATGTATCTTCATTTCTTGGGGCATTATCGGGATACACTCGTTGTGTTCCTTTTCCCAATGACGCATAAAAAGAATATCTCAATCCTATATTTAACAACAGCTTCTCATTTACCGTAAAATTATCTGATAGGAAAACTGCTGATTCCAGTGCCCTTTCTTTTGGAACCGTCAAGCTTTCAATAATTGATTCTGATCCTCTGGGAAAGATACTTCCCGGATTCACTTGATAGAGCTTTCCTGACAATCCATAATCGAATGTATGCTTGTCATTAGGTTTGTAATTCATTTTAAATTTTAGCTCGGTTTCATTGACGCGATACTTTAAATCAAAATTGGTATCTCTATCGCTGTCATATTCGATGTTGAACTTATATTCACTATTCGCAAAAATCAGGCTGGCTGTGTTCTTACTATTAAACTCATGATTCCATTTAAATGAGATTAACCGGTTGCTATAGCTAAATGTAGAGTCTGAACTGATACTAAATTCGTCGTCACTGTAGTAGCCGGTTGTTTCAATAGTATTCTTATCATTTATTTGGTGATTGTACTTAGCCACAATATCATAAAACGAAGCTTTACTCTTTCTCAGTGATTCATCATCTAATGAACGTAATATCCAATTAGAATAGGTACTCCTGCCTCCAATTAGAAATGAAGATTTACCCTTTACCACCGGAGTTTCTAAGGTCAAATTACTCGTTACCGGACCGACAGAGGCCTCACCAGAAAATTTCTCATAATTTCCTGTTTTTGTGTTGATATCGAATACTGAAGATAATCTCCCTCCAAACTCAGCCGGGATATCACCTTTGTATATATCTACATTACCAGTTGTAAATGGATTTAATGCTGAGAAAATTCCAAAAAAGTGTGAGGGGTTGTATATGACCCCATTATCTAATAAAATTAAGTTTTGATCTTCTTTTCCACCCCTGACATTATATCCGGCCGATCCTTCACCGGCTTTGTTAATACCTGGAAACGTAGTGGCTACTTTTAAAATATCTCTTTCACCTAAGATCAGAGGAATATTTTTTATTTGTTCCACTTTTATTTGTGTGACACCGGTTATGGCATCTTTTATGTTACTGTCAGCATCAGCTTCAACAATAACCTCCTCTAAAG
>JASJDL010000115.1 GCA_030065775.1 Flavobacteriaceae bacterium
TTTATTCTGCCAAATACCTCATCGCGATAGGAACCAATTAACAGGCGGTTAGGATTAGAAACCACCAACGAGTCAAATTGAAAGGAAGAAGATATGATGTTTAAAGTATCTATGAAGAAAACTTTGGTAGAGCTATCGACAAAATCTTCACCAACAAGTGCTTCCGAATTTTGTTCATTACAAGCCAAAAGGCCTAATAATAGTAGAAAAGATGCTAGGTGTCTCATATGTGGTCGCTAAACTATGAGAGCTTTTGGCGAGATGAAAAAAGAATAGACCGTTATAGTATTTTTATATCTGAGTCTATAGTTTTTGTCGACAAATTTTATCCACAATGACTTATCAAGATAATAAAGGTATTTGTATATGAATTTCGATACTTAGTCGATTATTTTTTTGCTAATCTTAATTGAAAGGTACGTTTGTGCTGTAAAATTATGAATATGAAATATCCAAGAAATTTTATGATGTTATTTGTTTTTGCCAGTAGCATTATAATGCTTAGTTGCTCAGACGACGATTCGGAAGAAGAAAGAGGAAATTGGCAAGAGCGTTCAGTTTTTGATGGGATTCCAAGAGGAAATGCTGTAAGTTTTACTATTGGTAACAAAGGATATATGGGCACTGGATACGATGGAGATGATTATCTCACTGATTTTTGGGAATATGATATTGATGGCGATTTCTGGTCTCAGAAGGCGGCCTTTCCCGGCGTCGCTCGTACTTCGGCAGCAAGTTTTGCAGTAAACGATAAGGGCTACATAGGAACAGGTTATGACGGTGACGTCGAATTAAGTGATTTTTGGGAATATGACCCAACCACGAATACATGGGATGAAGTAGCAGCTTTTGGGGGCGGTTTAAGAAGAGGTTCGGTGAGCTTCGCGGTGAATGGTTTCGGATATATGGGTACTGGTTATGATGGAGATAATGACCGTAAAGATTTTTGGAAATATAACCCTAATACAGATGAATGGTCAGAAGTCGTTGGTTTTGGAGGAAATAAAAGAAGGGATGCCACTGCTTTCGTAATTGGTAGTAAAGTGTACCTAGGGACTGGTATCGGTAACGGTATTTATATTGATGATTTTTGGGAGTTTGATGCTGAGAATGAAACCTGGTCCAGAAAGCAAGATCTCGATGAGGAAGATGAATATGCAATAACCAGGTCAAATGCTGTAGGTTTTACGATCGATGGACTTGGATACATAGCTGCAGGTTATAACAACGGAGCTTTAGCTACCATATGGGAATATGACCCTGCTAACGATGACTGGGAAGAAATTTCAAGGATAGAAGCTACTGTACGACAGGATCCTGTTAGTTTTTCAAACTCAAGTCGGGCCTTTGTACTGTTGGGTAGAACAGGTAGCCTATACCTTGATGATAATTATGAATTATTCCCCCTGGAAGAATTCGACGAAGACGACTAAGCGTTGTGATAGTTTCATATTTTGATTTTTGCCCTGAAGCTCTTTACAAAAGGTAGATTGATATAAGAGCTTTGGGGCTACTTTATGTGAATATATTCTATGAAAAGATATCTGTTTATTTTTACGTTCTCAATATTGGTTTTGGTATTCATGTACCAATTTTTTGATAGAGAAAATGCTGTTCGTTTTTCCGTTATAACCGTTGAAAAAGGTTATGGCTATATTATTAAATCAAAGGATAAAACGCTTATTAAACAAGAGGTCATACCCGCCATTAATGCTAATAAGCCATTTTGTTCTAAAAGAGATGCAAAAGAGGTAGCCCGGCTCGTAGTGGCGCGCATTTCAAATAGTGAGACCCCTACCATTACGATTGAAGATCTGGACAATTTAAAAGTAGCCGTTAATTGTGTAGATTTACCAAAATAAGAAGA
Source organism: Flavobacteriaceae bacterium (assembly GCA_030065775.1). GTDB lineage: Bacteria > Bacteroidota > Bacteroidia > Flavobacteriales > Flavobacteriaceae > Aureibaculum. The sequence goes on from JASJDL010000115.1 coordinate 1,868, forward strand.
CGATTTGACCGAAATTTTAAAAAATAGGAGGCAACCATTTATTCATGTTTTGGTTTGGGTTTCACTATTGACATTACTCGCGATTCAAGTAAACAGTACAAAGGCAGAGTTATTGCAGAATTTCTTTGAGAGAATGAGTGTCAGCCTGGTCATTTTTTATGTCAATTATTTGATTTTAGTACCATTTTTATTACTTAAAAAGAAAAATCTACAGTATTTTTTGGCCGTTATTGGCCTGCTCATAGTATCGGTTTTAGCTTTCACTTATTTATTGAGTCCGATAAAATATCCTTTTGAAAACCCAAATTTTAGACCTCCCAGGTTTATTCCGGTTGTCATATCATCTGCCACATTTATTATTATTGGTACTACGATAAGAGTTTATGAAGAGTGGAATAAAAATACGAAAACTAAAAAGCAAATAGAGGCACAAAGAAATGCTTCTGAGCTCCAGGTGTTGAGAAATCAATTAAATCCGCATTTCTTTTTCAATTCCCTTAATAGTATTTATTCACTTACTACAAAAAAATCGAACGATGCGCCCGAAGCGGTAATTACTTTGTCTGAACTAATGCGGTATATGTTATACAAAACTAATGATGAATTTGTACCGTTACAACAGGAACTCGATTATATTAAGAACTATATAAAATTACAGCGCCTCCGTATTGCGAATAATGAAAAAGTAAATATCAATATTAGAGGCCCTATCACAACACAGAAAATCAGGCCGTTACTTTTTATTTCTTTTGTTGAAAACGCCTTCAAATATGGTACGGACTTTAAGGGCAATACAGAGATTAAAATTGAAATCAATGTCAATGGTCAGGAATTGGAATTTTTATGTGTAAATTTAGTTGGAAGAAAATCTTCCAAAGAAGAGAATTCAGGTATTGGTTTAAAGAATACTAAAGAACGATTGGCATTGCTCTATCCTGATAGACATCAATTACATGTTAAAGAAGCGAACAATAGGTTTGTCGTTCAGCTAAAAGTAAATTTAGATTAATGAAGTGCATTATAGTAGATGATGAACCTCTGGCGATAGATATTATAGAGACCTACCTCGATCAGATCAATGGGATGGAAATTATCGCAAAATGTAATAATCCATTGGATGCGGTAACGCTTATAAACAAGCATCAGGTAGACCTTGTGTTTCTCGATATTGAAATGCCAAATCTTAATGGTATAGACTTGGTGAAGACCATCAATACTATTCCTCAATTTATTTTTACGACGGCCTACCCTCAATATGCCTTGGAGGGTTTTGAATTGAATGCCACTGATTATTTAGTAAAACCTATACCCTTTCATAGATTTTTAAAAGCAATCTCCAAAGCGAAGGAGAAGTACCAACTTGAACAATCTTTTTCGGCACATAGTATAGCTACAAGCCCACCACAGAAATCGCTTACCGATGATTTTATTTTTGTGAAAGCCGAATATGAGAATGTAAAAATTCTAGTTGAAAATATTCAATATATCCAGGGACTAAAAGATTATTTAAAGATACGACTGAAAGACACGAATAAGTCAATAATAACGCTTTCAAACTTTAAAGATGTCTTGGTAAAACTGCCCGGTCATTTTTTGCGGGTACATCGATCATATATCGTTAATATTAACCATATTACAACACTTCAAAAAACAAAAATTGTTATCGATGGCATTCGCATTCCCATAGGTGAGACCTACAAAAACGATGTTTTAAAACGACTTGGGGTGTAATGATATAAATGCATCCTGGTGATTTCTGACTTAAAGACAGAATCATGACCTTGGTCTATATAATAATATTCCTGGTATAATAAAATGGTATTGTAATGATTTTACAATTAACTTTGTTCTAATCGGAAAATATGTCACCATGAAAACGTTGACAGCTATAATTCTTTTGCTATTGAGCAGCGCAATTCTTGCGCAAACTGATGACGGCGATCCAGGCGTTAGTACAGAAGTTGTGGATGATGGTATTCTGTACAAAACTTCTCAAGATCAAAACAATGTTCATATTATTATAAGTACCTCAGATAAAGGCAAAGCGATGATAATACTTCGCTTAGGCCTGACTGTATATTTTGACGTAACTGGAAAGAGTAAGAGGCGTGTTTTTGTTAAATATCCTGATAAGTTACCACCACCTTCTTTTGACCTTGACCAAAAGGAACGCTCCTTGGATCCTGATTTTAATATTTTGATAGAACAGTTACCTTTAGAAGCAATCTATGGATATTTTGGTGACCAGCAACCATTTAATATTCAATTGAATGATCATAATATTTCATTAAGATATTCGTATTCAACCGATGAAGTCTTTAGTTATGAATTACATATTCCAAAGAGTAAATTAACTGATAAAACGAACGAGGATTTCTCAAAATTAACTATCGGTGTTGTCTCAGGAGCGTTTAAATCTAAAATGAAAACTGCAGGGATTTCAATGAGTCCCGGAGCTCGTACCATGCGAAGCAGAAGCGGCTCAGGAATGTCGCCCGGTGGTATAACATCGGGGGGAATGGCACCCGGCGGAACACGAGGTATGGCTGGAAATCGAGGAAACCGACCCAGAGGCGGGCAGTCCATGCCATCAATCGATTTTTGGTTTGATGCCAATCTTACTAAATAACCGTTACGCCCAATGAACTAAGCAACGGTTTTCATTTTTATATATTAAGAATTCTGCTATCGAATAACCATTTCTAAAGGGTCTTTGAATTTTAATTATTGAGCATTTAAAATAGGCTCACATCAGCTTTTAGCATCAGTTAGAGATTGATTTATCTTCACGTAAAATTTTCTCCATTTTACGACCTCTTGCCAATTCATCGATCAGCTTTTCCATTTGTCTGCATTGTTTATACAATTCAAATTTGTCCTCTATTTCTTCAATTCGATAACCACAAACGACTCCTTTAATCAAGTGGGCGTTTGGATGTATTTTAGCTTTTTGAAAAAATGTCCTAAAAGTCGCTTTTTCATCAATAAGTGTTTGTAAAGCATCTTGATCAAAACCTGTAAACCATGTAATTACTTGGTTGAGTTCATCTTTTGTTCTACCATTTTTCTCTAATCTATTCAGGTATAAAGGATAAATGGATGCAAATATCATATTGGCAACCTTTTCTTCTTTTTCTACGGTGACTTTCATTTTTATTAGATTTTAATTTCAATAGTGTTATGCATTCGTATTTTGGATTTAGATAGTTTCTTTAGTAATCCATTTACCTACGCTTGGTGCTTGGTAGGTTTTCATTTTTTCAAGCAAATGATCTATGCTATCGCTTACCAAAACCATTTGTCTATTACTATCTTTAAGGAAACCTTTTTTTACCATCGTATCCATTAAACTGATGAGCTCATCATAGAATCCGTTAACGTTCAAGATTCCGATAGGTTTTTTGTGCAGTCCTAACTGTCCCCAAGTTAGCATTTCAAAGAATTCTTCCAATGTTCCAAATCCTCCGGGTAGTGAAATAACGCCATCGCACAGGTCATCCATAATGGTCTTCCGTTCGTGCATGGTGTCGACTAAGATAAGCTGTGTCAGTTTTTCATGCGTAATTTCTTTTAATCTGAGAAATTTAGGTAGCACTCCGATCACATTTCCTCCTACAGATAAAGCTCCATCAGCAACGGCGCCCATAAGTCCAATGCTCGCCCCACCATACACAAGTTCAATATTCTCTAATGCCAACCTTTTTCCAAGTTCTCTGGCTTTTAGTTCAAAAATTTTCTCTGTTCCTAAACTAGAACCGCAAAAAACAGTTATTCTTTTCATCTGTATTCGTATGTTTCAGTTGTTGCTTATCTGATATGTAACAGTCAGGCCATGATGCCGTTGCGAGTAGGGATCTTAGACAGTTATACGACGAAGTTACTATTAATTGACCAAAGTAACAACGGATCATAGCCATTGCAGTTTGAAGTTTATGCGTTTAAAAGGCTTACGGTCCTATTTCTGAATGTTGACTTCATCTAGTTTTTCTAAACCTTGAATAACTATGTCATACCAAAAATCAACTAAGTGAACATCCAACCCTTTCCGATTAGAAATAATTCCTTCTTCATGATTCCTCCATACTTCTCTAGCACCCGGGTTTCTATGTAAAAATCCGATAAAATCAGCTTCTATAACCTTAGCCGATAGTTCGTCATTTAATTTATAATAACGATTTACTCTATAAAAAGCGAGTTCATTTTTATCTTCTATCATAGCTTTAAAAATGACCATTTCTTTATTACTTAGGCTGTCATTGGCACATCCTCTCAACCAGATATCAGCATTGTTGGCAATAGTTTGATTAGCTATAATTCGATTCTGGGTTATCGTCATTTCAAAACTAATCTCACTAAGTATTCTATTCTGCTTCATTTCTTGCCATACCAGAATCAACGAAACAATAACTGCGATCATTCCGATTATTTCGAAGAAGCTTTTTAATTTTTGAAGTCTTGATCGTTTAGCCATTCTTAGTTATTAAGATTTTATTATTCAAGTGAATTGCACATAACGGTTTGTGTATGATTAGTTGCGGGATGGTTCGTGAGAAACATTCCGCTGTTGGCTAAGATAATTAATGCGAGTGATTTTCCGAAGTGAAAATCCGAAGCAATTAATTATACACGTTGTTGGCGGTAGTTATTTCCTATGCTATTTTTTCCTTGAAATCATTGTTCAGGTCTGAGGGTTTCAATAATCTTGGCATCAACCCAATAGTTTGTGGTTTCCCAATATGTACTACCATTTTCCCTTTCTTTTTCTTCTGACCTTCCAAAAAGTAAATACTTTCCGTCAGGTGTTAATCTTGCACCATTTTCTACTAGTTTTGAATTTATCTTATCTCCCATATTAATAGCAGGACCCCATGAACCATCTTGCTGTCGAAAACTGATATAATTATCAGACATTCCATATCCATCGTCTCGCTCACTACCCCATATTAAAAAGGATTCGTCTGGAGCTATAAACGGGTGAGCTGTCCATTTTCCAGTATTAATATGTTTACCAAGCAATTTTGGTTCTTCACGTTTACCGTCAATAATCCTTGACATTCGGATTACGTCATTACTTTTATAGTCATCAAAAACAAAAGTACCTTTAGAAGATACTGACATCACCATAATGCCCCAATCTTCTCTATCAAACATAGGGCCTAGGCTTTTAATTTTTGACCAACCAGAACCTGTACGTTCTATGTAGTTCCATCTAGAATATAAGATGTTACTATCGCCAGGATTATGTTTAAAGTTATACTTATTTACTCTGTAATAACTACCTTCATTCCTATACACAACTACAGGATTCTCAAATGGGTCGTTACCTGTGTATGTAAAATAAAATTCGTCCATATCCAAAGAGTCTGCATTCCCTAATTTCCAATCTTGAGAGGTACTCTTTTTAGGAACAAAAATTTCTGGGGTCAACCCTGGTGGTTTATATCCAAAGTAAAGGTTCTCTTCAGTTAAAGAATTATTCCCTTCTGTTTCATACTTCTCTGTTTTACAATCACTTAAAATTATTGCAAATACGAGCACTGCAATTTTAATTATATTATTTCTCAATGTTCAATTTGTTTTAATTACTGCCAACGGTTTGTGTATGGTTTCGTTATGGATAATTCCGACCTGCCACGTCGCTGGCGTGGAGAAATTGTCCGCTGTAGGAATCATGCATTTAAAAGTAATGTTTTTTGTTTAGAAAGAAGGAACAATGGATTATAGCCATTGTTGTGGGTAGTTTTTTATTCTGCGATTCTGTTTTTCAAGTCCATTCTTTCGTGCAGAATTCTTGTAATTTCAATATAATCAGCATCTACTAGTCGATAGAAAACAATATGTTTATTTACCTTAAATCCAAATAGGGCAGTTGTAATTCCCTCATATGTTTTTCCGTAGTTTGGGTTTTCAGCAATATCTTGACAGAATTCCATAAGTTCCTGATAATATTTATCAGCTTGTTTTTCCGACCATTTCTCAAAAGTATATTCCCAAATTCCGTTTAAGTCTGATACTGCTTTATTGGTCAATTTGAATTTAGCCATTGGCTTTCTTTTCGGCTTTTAATTTCTGTAGGTTTTTTTCCCAATCGAAGTCATGTGCTATTCCGCTATCAATCCCTTCTTGAATGGCATTTTTTAGGGCAATGACTTTACTTTCTTCATTTTCCAAGAGGCGAAGTCCGGCGCGAATAACCTCACTGACATTTTTATATCGACCTGCCGAGACTTGAGTCTGAACAAATTGATCAAAATAATTCCCTAGTGATATTGACGTATTTTTACTCATTTTTCTATCTTTTATCAAAAATACCAAAAATTGGTAAAATATCCAAATTACCTACAACGGTTCGGCTATGATTTCGGCGTGGAATTGTCCGTAGGACTATTCCGCAGAGAAATCAGGTTAAATATATAGTTTTGTCTCCTTTTTGTTCTACGGCAGCGCTGAATTATAGCCATTGTTGTGCTTAGTTCTTATTAATGATTTGATAAAATTCAGTTATTACAATCTGAATAAGAATAGAACTCCTCAACTATTTTAGGAGAACTGCAAGCATTAATCTCTTCCACAAATCCTTTTATTACATGGTTGTTTTCATCATATTCAAAAAGAAATTCCGTGGTTTCAGAATTCTTAATTTCTGATGTGGCATTATTATTTGAGAGATATTTGGCTTTAGGTAAACTCTGACATAAGTAGATTGGGAAGAGAATTCCTTTCCAAGGATTTTTCGCGTCATCGTAAGTAAATGACTTTTCTTCAGTTAACTTAAAACTTGATGGGTCATTTATATCATCGAATTTATATTTTTTGACAGCACTAATATTTCCATCTTGATCCAAAAAGTAATCGCCAAATGCAATGCTTTGAATAGAATTGCCATTGAAATATTTTTGAGTTATCCTTACTTTTTCATTATCATAATCAAAGTCAAATATGTTTGCATTTGTAGACGGGTAAAATCTTTTTATTTGGACCACCTTTGTCCCATTAAATTTTGCAGTAATAAAAGGAGGGTCTTTTGATAAATCTTCTCGAATTATACCTAAATTTAATGAGTCACTTATCGTTCTATTAACATAATATGATGCTTTAAAATTGTTAGCTATGAATTCATTCATTAAAAATAACCCGTCTTCATTATATTTATACTCAAATTTAAGGGCTTCATATCTAATTTCACTAACATCACAATCTTGAGCCTGAGGGGTATTATCTTCACCATTGTCTTCATATGTGCTGCTATCTTGTGAGCAACTAAAGCAGAAAAAAAATATAATAAGAATTTTTAAAAGTGAACTTTTCATAAAAAATAGGTATCCTTTTTAACAACGATTATTCTAAGATTAAATTAATTGTGAATATAATATTAATTACGTACAACGGTTTGTGTATGATTAGTTGCGGGATGGTTCGCTAGAAACATTCCGCTGTTGGCTAAGATAATTAATGCGTGTGAATTTCCGTTGAGGAAATTCCGTAGCAATTAATTATACATGTTGTTACCCAACGTTTTTTATTTCGCTTTTTATTTTTTCAATCCAATTTTTGTCAGTCGGTTCAACAATAATTGCTTTAAAATTAAATCTTTCACTTTCTATTCCAACACCTTCTAAATCGTCAATATGTAAATCAAAATCAAATGCTGGTGGAAACTTCGATGAGTTAATATTCCGAGATTTTAAAATTTTTCGATTTTCTTTTTCGTTAACAATTCGGCTGACTTTTATTCCGTAATATTTTAAAGTCAATCGTATTCTTCTTTTAGTTCTAAACGATGTTGTATAAATATGAATTTTGTGACCTTGATTTTGTAAATCAGAAATCAATTCACGAGCGCCTTTTCGCATTTCCTCAATTCCGAACAGTTTGGCAATTCCGCTTCTGTTTTCAATTTCAAATTCCTTTCCGTTTGGAATTAATGTGCTGTCAAGGTCAAAACTTATATTCATTTAATCAATAGTTCTTGTCATTGCAATTGACATCATTATTCCAATATATAAAAATGGAATTGCACTTAAAAAAATCCAAATCAGATTGTTTTTAATATCAGATTTATGTTTTGAAATCAAGTGGATTGTATTTATAAAAGACCAAGATATTCCACCATAAAATACAAACAATGAAATCATACTTCCATATTGATAAATCCAAGTTCCACGATAAGGTTGAACTAAATATTTTAATAACATTGCACTTAAACAAATTCCGATAATCAGAATTCCACTTTTTTTAGTCCAATTTATATTTCGAAGTGTCATGTTCAATGTTGGGTAACGGTTTGTGTATGATTAGTTGCGGGATGGTTCGTTAGAAACATTCCGCTGTTGGCTAAGATAATTAATGCGAGTGATTTTCCGAAGTGAAAATCCGAAGCAATTAATTATACACGTTGTTG
>JASJDL010000116.1 GCA_030065775.1 Flavobacteriaceae bacterium
TCAGTTGATCTGGTGTGCCTGATTCACCAAAAGTATCGTTTGTAGCCACAAATTCTTGTGGTGTAGGATTATTTTGTGCCAATACCCTGGCCACGCTTTCACCTAAACCACCATAGTAATTATGTTCTTCGGCTGTAACAATGCATCCTGTTTTTGCGACAGAATTTAGAATGGCTTCTTTGTCGAGTGGTTTTATAGTATGAATATTTATGACTTCGGCTGAAATACCTTTATGTTCTAACTGTTCCGATGCCTGTAGTGCTTCCCAAACCAAATGACCTGTTGCCACGATGGTTACATGAGTACCTTCGGTAAATTGGACCGCTTTGCCTATCTCGAATTTTTGATCTGGGGCTGTAAAGACGGGTACTTTTGGCCTACCAAAACGGAGATAAACCGGACCCTCATGTTCTGCAATAGCAATAGTAGCAGCTTTTGTCTGATTATAGTCACAAGGATTTATAACAGTCATGCCCGGTAACATTTTCATGAGGCCAATATCTTCAAGAATCTGATGCGTGGCACCGTCTTCACCCAATGTAAGTCCGGCATGGCTGGCACAAATCTTTACATTCTTATGTGAATAAGCAATTGACTGTCGTATCTGATCATAGACCCTTCCTGTAGAAAAGTTGGCAAAGGTTCCGGTAAATGGAATTTTTCCACCAATAGTGAGTCCCGCGGCAATCCCCATCATATTCGCTTCTGCAATTCCAACCTGGAAAAAGCGATCAGGGTTTTCATCGATAAAATCCTGCATTTTTAGTGATCCTACTAAATCGGCACATAAGGCTACCACTTTAGGGTTTGTTCTCCCTAATTCTGTGAGACCGGCACCAAAACCAGAACGTGTATCTTTCTTTTCTGTGAATGTATATTTCTTCATTTGTAGTGTTTCCATGATGCGCAAAAATAGTATTTGTAAGGAAGTTATAATTTAAAAATCCATGATTTCTTTATAGAACTTATGAACAGGAAATCCCATGACATTAAAATAGCTTCCTTCCAGTTTGTCGATAGCTATAAAACCCAACCATTCCTGAATGCCATAAGAGCCGGCCTTATCATAAGGTTCATAATTTTCAATGTAATATTCAATCTCTTCGTCGCTTAATTCTTTAAAAGACACAAGTGTTGTGTCATGAATTGTTTTTCGTTTCTTTTTAGTGGTCAAGCTAATAGATGAAATTACCTCGTGTATGCTTCCGGAAAGGCTCTTGAGCATTCTTACCGCGTCGTTTTTATCCTTCGGTTTCCCCAGTATTTTTCCATGATGCCGTACAATGGTATCTGCTGTGATCAATAAATCATCTTCACCTAATTCATCCATAAAGGCATCCGCTTTAAGCTCAGCCAGGTAATCTGTAATTTCACTTCCATGGAGGTAGTTAGGATAGACTTCATCAATATCTTTTTGACTTATGGTAAAATCTATTTTTAAATCCTTTAAAAACTGATGCCTTCTTGGTGAGCCCGAAGCCAAAATAACATTGTATTTTTCTAACTTTTTATTCAGCATAGGTAATCGATATAGAAATTATAATGATAGACAACATTCCCAATAGCATAATGAGTTTTAAGAGCCGGCTGAGAAAAATATAATCTTGTTTTTTCTCGGCGTATAATAATTTACTCATAAAATAGAGAAAGGGTAGCATGACAACGATGAGCATATAAGCTAATACAAATGGCAATTTTGAAAAATTACTAAAGGAGTAGAATGTGACCAAAAACAAAGGAATAAAAGAGAGCGTAAAGATCACATTCCGTGAACGCTTTCGACCAATTAAAATTGGCAATGTATTCATATTCAAATTGATATCACCATCTATATCTTCGATATCTTTAACTATTTCCCGCAAAAAATTGAACATAAATGCAAAGACGGCATAGTCCAGTAAGCCTCCAAATCCAAAATATTGCTGAACACCGTTTTCTTCGGTAATTGCCGGAATGATATCAAAAAAGCCTACGATCAAAATACTTAAAGAAATAAGCAGTGAAACCACCATATTGCCTATAATTGGCTTCTTCTTTAAAAAGGTGGAATACACTTTTAAGAGCAGTGCCGTGGCTATAAATGTTGCTACAAAGGAGGCATAGCCAATATGGATTGATAAGTATAAACTTACTGAAATACCAATTAGGTTTAGTATGATATAGAAGTGATTGGCCAGTTTCGTTGCTCCTGAATGTATCACCAATACCTTTGTCGGTTTATTGATTTTATCTGCTTTAATATCATAAATGTCATTAATTATATTTCCTGCGGCGGCTATGCATAGTGTCGCAAAGATGAGCAGGCCGAAATGAAGGTTATCCAGTGCCGTTGCTATAGAAAATGTTGGAAAATATATGTAACGAAAAAGTGACTGGATTAAAGCAATCATTAGTAAGTTTTTCCATCGAATTAATTGTAGGAAATTACCAACACTCATGAAAAACTTTTTTTAATGCGGTCCAGGTTCCGTTTTGTATCCCGCTCTTTGATAGTCTCACGTTTATCGTGCAGTTTTTTACCTTTACATAAAGCAATTTCTAACTTAGCCAGACCTTTTTCGGTTAAGAATAATCGTAATGGGATAATGGTTAACCCAACATTTTGAATTTCTTTACGCAATTTCTTTAATTCGCGTTTGTTCAGTAATAACTTCCGCTCACTTTTTGGCTTGTGGTTATAAACATTACCATGCATATATTCTTCGATATACATATTGATCACAAAAAGTTCACCTTTATCATTAAACTCACAAAAGCTTTCAGTAATGCGCGCTTTGCTGGCACGAATAGATTTAATCTCAGTTCCGGTCAATACGATTCCTGCGACATATTTATCTAAGATTTCATATTCGAAACGCGCTTTTTTATTACGTATGTTGATATTGGGCTGCATCGGCGCAAAACTAGCTAAAAATGTACAATCTAACTAGTCTTTTGTTTTGATGAGTACATGGTCTGATGTTGTACCTTGTTTGGTGACAATGTATAGACTGGCATTATCGTTATCTTCCATCTGCTGATAAAAGTTATCCTGACCAATGAGCTTATTGACAAAAAAAGGAATGGTATTGCTATGGCCGACAACCAATACATTCTTTCCTTTTGTTTCTTTCAGGAAATTTTCGAAGTCGAGTTTAAATGGGTGGTACGTGGTTATCTTCAATGTTAAGGCACTCGCAGTCGGTTTTGCTGTAAGCAGGGTTCTGTTATAATCCGTAGAATAGACAGCATCAATTCCGTAGTGAACGAATAATTCACTCCATTTCAATGCACGTTGTTGTCCTTTTTCGGTTAAAACCGGATCTTTATTTTCAGCATCACTTCGATCTTTTTCAGCATGTCTAATTAAGAAATAGGTAGACTTATCAGGATCTTGTGCAAATCCGGAAAGGGAGAGAAGTATCGATATTGAAAGCAGTACAACTTTTATCATTCAAATTTTATTTTAAGATCCATTTTAACCCCATTGCGAATAATTTTTAGGGTCGCGGAGCCTTTCGTTATATCAAAGTCATTCATGACTTGCGCACAGTGGTCTAAGCCTTTAATTGAAATCGTATCTATCTGTGTTATGATGTCTCCGATTTGAACACCCGCAACTTCACCGGGAAGCCCTTTTGTGACTCTATTGATGACCACGCCAGTAGTTTCTTCGTTAAAAGCCTTTTGATCAGGTGTCAGATCGTCGAAAAACAACCCGAATTTCTGCTTGTTTTTTTCTTTTGACTGCGTCTCTTGTGCTGTAACGAAACTTATGCTAAAAATAGTAATCAGAATCGCAAATACTGCTTTTTTCATTGGTTTTCATTTTAGTCTAAATATACTTTAATTTTCTGTATTTCATTATTTCTGGAGATACCGAGTGTGACCTGGCCATATGTATATTTATAACTTTGTAAAAGTTCTTTAAAGGCTTCCAGGTCGAATATGGTTTGATCATTAATGCTAATGATGATATCTCCTTTCACAATACCGGCTTTACTGGCTGGATAGAAAGAATAGACATTTGTTATTTCAATACCATGGCTTAGGCCAGATTCTGTTTTATTTACGGCACTTAATTCGGCGACTTCCATACCGAATTTATTTCTGGCGAGGTTTTCTTCTTTGCTTTTCGGTGCTGTGCTTGCACATGCCGTTATTAAAAATAGAAGGATTGAAAAAATGAGTAGTTTTTTCATTTTGTTAATTTGGAGCTAAAGATATTGAGAAAGTAAACAAAATAAAAACCGCTCCATAGTTGGAGCGGCTCATCTTAACTAACTTAAAAAAATCACCTATTCAATAGCAATCATTTTAGCCTTTGGTGCTACCTTTTCCATCTTAGGAATGGTAATGGTCAATTCACCATTGACATGTGATGCACTGATATTATCAGTGTCTACCGTATCCTTAGGTAGTTTAAAGCTTCTTTTAAATGATTGATAGCTATACTCTCTACGTGTATAGTTTTCTTTCTTTTCTTCGTTTTCTGACTTCCTTTCTGACGAAATCGTCAATACATTGTTCTCAATGTTAATCTTAATATCTTCTTTTGCCAAGCCGGGTACGGCTACTTCAACAGAGAAAGCATTTTCATCTTCTTTAATATTCACGGCAGGAAGCGTACTATTTGTGGTTGAAAATTCTCTGAATATATCATCGACCAAAGTTGGAAAAAACGGAAATTCTGATTTCTTTACTAACATAACTTTGTGGTTTAAATTATTGTTTACTATTTATGTTCAAGAAATTCATTGCAAACAGGATACCAATCGATTTTTAGCGACATTTTAGCATAATTTCACACAATATAGAGACATTTTGTCATCTGATTGTCAGTATATTACATAAAAAACTCCGTGATTTTCACGGAGTTTTACTTATGAAGTTCTTTATTCGATTTAATAATAAAGAATTATTCTGACTTATGCTGATTTATTCCTAAATACCAGTTGGTCATCAAAGGCATCGAGTAAAATATTACTTTCTGAGGTTATCTTACCGGAGAGGATTTCCTTAGAAAGTTCATTCAATACTTTACGCTGGATCACACGTTTAATCGGGCGTGCACCAAATTGTGGATCGAAACCTTGTCGCGACAAGCTTTCGGTGGCTTCATCAGTCCAAGTCATTGTAATACCTTTATCAGCAAGCATGGTTATTAAATTACCCAACTGTAATTGCACAATCTTAGTCACTTCGGCCTTATTAAGTGGTGTAAACATGATTACTTCATCAATCCGGTTCAAAAATTCAGGTCGAATGGTCTGTCGTAATAGGCCTAGTACATCCACCTTGGTTTTTTCAGTGATCTGTTCGCGTTTACTCATATCAAGATCTTCAAAGTTCTCCTGAATGATATGTGATCCCATATTAGAGGTCATAATAATTATAGAATTTCGAAAATCGGCCGTTCTTCCCTTATTATCTGTTAACCGGCCTTCATCTAATACCTGTAATAAAATATTAAAGGTGTCGGGATGTGCTTTTTCAATCTCATCCAATAGTACGACTGAATAGGGTTTTCTTCGTACGGCCTCGGTCAGTTGGCCTCCTTCTTCATAACCAATGTATCCGGGAGGTGCCCCAACCAATCTGCTTACGGCGTGGCGCTCCTGATATTCACTCATATCAATACGTGTCATTGCCGATTCATCATCAAATAAATATTCGGCTAAAGCTTTGGCCAACTCCGTTTTACCAACACCGGTTGTTCCCAAGAACAAGAATGACCCAATTGGCTTTTTACTGTCTTGTAATCCTGCACGTGAGCGTCTGACGGCATCAGCTACGGCCTGAATCGCTTCGTCCTGACCAATGACGCGCTTGTGTAATTCATCCTCCAATTTCAACAGCTTTTCACGCTCACTCTGCAACATCTTTTGTACAGGAATTCCAGTCCATTTTGCTACTACTTCGGCAATATCCTCGCTCGTGACTTCTTCTTTGATCAAAGCATTTTCTTGGTTTTCAATGAGTTCCTTTTGAAACTCCTCCAATTGCTCTTCTTCTGCTTTTATTTTTCCGTAACGTATTTCTGCTACTTTTCCATAATCACCTTCGCGTTCAGCTCTTTCTGCTTCGAGCTTATAGGTTTCGATATTCTTTTTAGCCGTTTGCACCTTGTCTACGATTTCTTTTTCGCTTTTCCACTTGGCGAAAATCGACTCACGATCATCCTTTAAATTAGCCAGTTCCTTTTGAAGATTTTGCAGTTTTTCTTTATCGTCTTCGCGTTTAATAGCTTCGATCTCGATTTCGAGTTGCATGATCTTTCGGTCTAAAACATCCAAATCTTCGGGTTTTGAATTGATCTCCATACGCAGTTTGGCCGCAGATTCATCCATGAGGTCAATTGCCTTGTCTGGAAGGAACCTATCCGTAATATAGCGTTGCGATAATTCTACAGCGGCGATGATCGCATCATCTTTAATGCGCACCTTATGATGTGTTTCATATTTGTCTTTGATACCACGAAGGATAGAGATTGCACTTTCTACATCTGGTTCATCCACCACTACTTTTTGAAAACGGCGCTCCAGTGCCTTATCCTTTTCAAAGTGCTTTTGATATTCATCTAGGGTAGTGGCTCCTATAGCTCTTAGTTCACCTCGGGCAAGGGCCGGCTTTAAGATATTAGCTGCATCCATAGCACCTTGTCCGCCCCCGGCGCCTACCAGCGTGTGGATTTCATCGATAAACAGTACTATTTGACCTTCAGCCGAAATCACTTCCTTAACTACTGATTTCAAGCGCTCTTCGAATTCACCTTTGTATTTTGCTCCGGCGATTAATGCCCCCATATCTAATGAGTAGATTACTTTTTCCTGGAGGTTTTCCGGCACATCACCTTTTACGATGCGATGTGCTAAACCTTCCGCTATAGCGGTCTTACCAACACCTGGCTCACCGATTAATATGGGATTGTTTTTTGTTCTACGCGAAAGAATCTGTAGTATTCGGCGGATCTCTTCGTCACGGCCGATCACAGGATCTAATTTACCATCATTGGCTAATTGATTTAAATTCTTCGCGTACTTATCCAGTGCGTTGTATGTTTCCTCTGCACCCTGTGATGTTACACGACTTCCTTTACGGAGTTCTTCCATCGCCTTTTTCAACTCTTTTTCAGTGACACCATTGTCTCTCAGCAGCTGTGCGGTATTATCTTTTCCTTTCAACATCGCAAGGAGCAAGTGTTCGATCGAAACATATTCATCGTTCATTTTCTTGGCGATATTAGCGGCATCGTTAAACATCGAACCGGTGGTTCGAGAAAGCATCAATTCAGCACCTTCAACTTTGGAAAAACTTTGTAAAATAGTGTCTAATGTTTGCTTGAATATAGCGACGTTCACTCCCAGCTTATTCAGCAAAAATGGAGTGACATTTTCATCGACTTCAAAAATACCCTTTAGTACGTGGGCATTTTCTATTTGTTGATGACCAAAGCCCTGCGCAATTTGTTGTGCCTGCTGCACGGCTTCTTGAGATTTTATTGTATAATTGTTAAAATTCATTTACTGCTTTTTCATTGCATTGCGCAATTTATGTTCCAACGTAAGAAAGCATGAATACAAACGACAAAATGACCGAAAAAACGATTTTTTCAAGACATTTTGTCTAGTTTACCAAAATTGAATACATGGGATTATTAAAAAGTCTATTTGGAGATGGAAGTTCTGAGCCACTCAGGGTAACCGTTCAATGGATTCCTTTAACGGATATTCGAGAGTTGGATATGATCGTAGCGAAATCTCACGACAAAACACAAGCAATTTTCAAGCACAGTACGCGATGCGGTGTCAGTAGCAGTGTACTCAATAGGTTTGAGCGCGCGAATTCCAATGATGAAATTGATTTTTACTATTTGGATTTGCTGAGTTACAGAGCTGTTTCAGATGAAATTGCAACGCGTTTTCAAGTCTGGCACGAATCACCACAATTATTGGTCATTAAGAATGGTGAAGTGGTAGCTCATGGTTCACATCATGAGATTATGAATATAGCATTGTAAGTATTGAATTAGTAATTGTTATTCTTTTTCAAATACTAATTCAAAATCATCATCCAGAAACAAGGTCAAGGTGTCGCCATTTAGGTCATATCGATTCGCCCTGTTCAGCCAATTGAAGTAAATTAGTTCAAACTCGTTAATCTCATCTTCTAAACAGAGCATTTCGGTTGAAAATAACTCCGATAAATCAATCGCATTTGAGGTGAATGCTTTCACTTCGCCACCATAATAATTGCATGAAGATTTACCATTAAAAACAAGTTCTCCAGAATTTTGCTCAAAGGTTATATCTACCTCGGTTGATGTTGGAGGTCCAGCGACTAAGTCTGGCACTACTACCGCCGATTTGAGAAGCCACTTACCAGTAATTTTTTGTTGATCGTCGGAAGAATCATCAGAAGTACAGGAAAGCATGAAAATTAACGCAACCAAAAATAAATGCTTCATTTGAATGGAATTTTCTATTAGATGGAGATTTGTAGCTAGGGTTGCTTCCTATATCAAACGAAAACCTAATGCATGTCACAGCAAGTCGACTCAAAGAGTTCCCATCATACACCAAGGACAGGCAGCATAGCCTATTTAATTAAATCCGTGTCTCTTAATGATGGATTTGATACGATTTTTTAAATCTTCTCCACTGTCAAAAACCATTTGTTCGTTTGATGGGAATGGAATACGGACCTTTGATGCGAGTTCGAGTAAATCATCATCCAGGGCCCGCTCGTCACCTCTAAAATCTCCATAAATATGTTCGAAGATAAATCCAGAAGCTAATGGATAGGAGTTGATTTGTTGCTGCGTTTCAAAATCGAAATAGCTGATATTACCAGTGATTTGCACTTCTTTTTGTTGCACATGCTCATAAAAATTGCACTTGACTGTAATGAACTTATCAATCTTAATATCATTCCCCAGGCTATCCTTTTTAACGTTACCATTATCATCCAGTACATATTCCCAACCATCTTTAATACGTTTTTCTTTTACATGGTGCTTTGTATGTAACTGTTCAGGACTAATGGCAATATTGCTAAATTTCAGCTGCATTTCATAATCATAGGTAATATCCTGCTGTGGATTCGCGTGAAATCGCGTCCATAAGTTATTTAAATCGTAAGTATTGAAGTTTAATAGGTCCTCTTCAAGACGATCCGGTAATACAATTTCTGAATCATTATATACATTCACACTTACGTAATCCAGTCCTTTCTGATAAGCTTCTTCTATTTTGACACGCGTGTCTTTATACCCTGGATTTATGGTATTTAAGTACTTAAAATCTTCATAAGCTGTTCGAAAATCTAATTTTGACTGCGCATTTGCTACTAAATTTGTCGCGCTATTATATAAAAAATCTGAAAGGTCGTTCTTCGCAGAAAGTATATTTCTCGTATAATTCTTTAAGTTGAACGAAGCATTTCTGTTTTCATCATATACGCGCAGGGGGAGTAGTGGTTTAATTCGCTCTTGAATCGTATTTAAATCGATATAAGCGTTATATATTTTTTCGTAATTGGCCGGGTTATCTTCTTTCTTAAGGAAATCAATGCCACGTAACTCACGCTCTGAATGTTTTTTAAATGCTTCCTCCAATAATAAAACAATATCCTGATTGCCTTTTCTGGTTTTATTTTGCGAAAGTTTTGCGATAGACTTATTAATAGCACTCAGGTAATTACCTGTATTGATTGCTTCTTGTGTTTGTCTTGCAGTGCTACATGAAATCAATAGTATGATTGCTAGTATGAATGATACAATTCTCATGGCTCGTTTAGTTAGGATTCAAATTAACTAAGTTAACGGCCGATACATACACTTATTGTGGAAAAGTGCCTAAAATTAAGCTCTTAAAATTGTTGCTGACTCAACAGCGCCGTGACCTTTTGCTTGAAATTACTGATAGCATATTTTACAAATAAGTAATCTTTGGGATAAGGAATTTCTTTAGCTTGCAAAGCCTCGTAGTATTTTTGCTCAATTGCACGCTGATCTCCTCTGTATTTTCCAAATGTATTTTGAAATTTAGCCTCGCCGAACATAGGATTATTTGCTGCTGCCTGCTTGGTCTTTAGGTTCTTAATATTCACAGTACCATCGAGTTTTGAGGCCTTATTTTGCTGGTATAAGACTACTTCGGCCCGGACAATTTTGTAGTTTGCCACTTTAATGTCATTTCCATTTTGGTCTTTCATGACATTACCATTGCTGTCTAGCTGATAGCGCCACCCATCTTGTACCTTAGCTTCCTGCGGAACCGTTTGTGTTTTTGTTTCTGGTTGGGTAAAGGATAGTTTATTTAAATTGATATC
>JASJDL010000117.1 GCA_030065775.1 Flavobacteriaceae bacterium
CTTCTCTCCTTTCTCCCCTTTCTGTCAGTTCCATTTTGGAACAAAATTTTATGAAAAAAATAGTAAGGAGAAAAGTTACTTGTAGAGGTTAACTCATAGTTTAACTTTTTCGCTTCTCTCCTTTCTCCCCTTTTCTTTGTCTCCGCTTAAGAGTTCAGTGTAATAGTAAGGAGAAAAGCTACTGGTTGTAGAATTTTCACTTTTCTCCTTTCTCCCCTTATACTTTACTCTCTTGGAGTATATTGTAATGAACGTTGTACTGCTTGTTATTATTGTACGAGACAAATGTATACTACAGATTAATATGGCACAATAGAGCAATCAGGGATTTTTAAAACTCATGGTTTTCAGGGAGTTTCAGCGGTATTTATAAACAACTTATTAACAACTATTTAACAATAAAAAAGTCTTAAAAAAGTAGTATTTCAACAAAAAAACCGGCTGAAATGCCGGTAATTTTTTTTCATTTTTTTTCAACAATTACACAATTCTCATGGAAAACGGGTAGTTGGGTAGCTCTCCATTACTCGCTTTTATAGCATTAATAATAGGAAATATGAAGTAAAAGACCGCAATTACTATAAATCCGAGCAATCCCAGTCCGAAAAACAAGATCAGCGGTATACAAATCAAGGTATATATGATCATGCTGATGCGGAAATTAATAATACTCCTTCCATGTTCATCCATAGCATCAACGGTATCCTTGTTAGTAATCCAAAGGATTAACGGAACTAAAAATCCACCTATAAGTGTTACTAAATCCAATAACTGACTTAGATGAGTTATGACTAATAATTGATTATTTTTTCTCATGGTTTTGGTTTTTGACTAATGAATTCTTGTATAGATAGGACGCAAAAAGATGAATTTTGTTACAAAAAGCTACGAATCAAAAGGTTAGACCTTTGTTTATTTTAAGCACTAAAGGTTTAGTTTTTAGTAATTTTACACTTCTTTTATTGAATATATGATTCAAAACGATACCATAATTGCGCTTGCTACACCTTCAGGCATTGGCGCCATCGCTGTGATACGAATTTCAGGTGACCGCGCCATTGACATTACGGCACAATTTTTTAGGTCTGTGAGCCATAAAAACTTAAAAGAACAGTGCACACATACGGTGCATCTCGGACATATCGTGGTCAATGATAAAGTGTTGGATCAAGTATTGGTAACTGTTTTTAAGAACCCTAATTCATATACCGGAGAAGATGTTGTTGAGATTTCATGTCATGGCTCGGTATATATTCAGCAAGTGATCATCCAGCTTTTTTTACAACACGGTTGCCGTATGGCTGACAATGGTGAATTTACGATGCGCGCTTTCCTTAACGGAAAAATGGATTTAAGCCAGGCCGAGGCTGTTGCCGATGTCATCGCTTCTAATTCGAAAGCTTCGCACCAAATGGCTATACAGCAAATGCGTGGTGGCATTTCTAACGAACTGAAGGTACTGAGACAACAACTGTTAGATTTCGCCTCCTTAATTGAATTGGAGTTGGATTTCTCGGGTGAGGACGTTGAATTTGCAGACAGGGCTCAGTTCAATATGTTGGTGAGTAAGATACGTGCTGTTTTAAAACGACTGATCGATAGCTTTGCCTTTGGAAATGCGATGAAAAATGGGATTCCTGTTGCTATTATTGGCGAACCGAACGTTGGAAAATCCTCTTTATTAAACGTCTTATTAAATGAAGAAAAAGCCATCGTTTCAGAAATAGCGGGAACCACACGAGATGCCATAGAAGATGAGGTAATTATAAATGGTGTAGCTTTTCGCTTTATAGATACCGCCGGTATTCGCGACACAGAAGATGTTGTAGAAACCATTGGTATTAAAAAAGCCTATGAGAAAGCTGAAAAGGCCCAATTGATTATTTTCCTGGTTGACGCTGAAAAGTTTAGAGCTCAGAGCTCAAGGGTCATAGGTGAATTAGAAAAGGTAAAGGCGCGTTTTAAAGAAAAGCGTCTCCTGGTAATTGCCAATAAAATTGACACACTTTCAGAAATTCAAATAGCAGATCTTAAGTCTGAAATTCCTAATGCTTTGCTCCTTTCTGCCAAAGAGGGTACGGGTATTAACATGTTAAAATCAGAGTTGACATCTTTAGTCAATATAGGCGCCCTAAGCAGTAATGAAACCATAGTGACTAATTCGCGCCATTTTGAGGCTTTAAATCAGGCTTTAGAAAGCATTTCAGCCGTACAAAAGGGTATCGAAAATAACCTGCCATCTGATCTTTTCTCTATAGATATACGCGAGTGCCTTCGTCATTTAGGCAATATCACTGGTGAATACGATGTTGACAAGGATATTTTAGGCAACATATTTTCTAATTTTTGTATTGGTAAATAAGAAAAATTTCTGCCTTAACGGAATGCAAAAGGTACTTATGGACTTTTAAAATGGGTAAAGTTTATCCTTTTAAAACTTCTAAGAATCACTATATCAATACGATAATTGTAAAAGTTACTTTGAAATTTACTATTTTTGAGTGAGTTGTTCTCTATGAAAAAAATAATTTGTTATGTACTATTTATATTTAGGCCCTGGCGTTGGGGGTGGAATATTAACGGTGATAATTGGTATTGTAATTTTAATACTACTTACTCTTTTTACATTTTTATGGTTTCCGATTAAGCGGTATCTCAAAAAAAGAAGAAAATCATCTTGACTTTTCTAGCCGGTTTTATTGTCTCTTTTTTAGCCATTATATGTTTTGTAAAAATCGATTTTAACTCAAGTATTAATAAATGGATACTTGAAACCGCTCGTTTTGTCTATTACAGTGGGCACCCCCTTCTAAATGATGATGAAATCTTCGACCAAATAAAGAAAAGGTTTAAAGGTGTTTCGAGTTCTTTGTTGGTTGTATTGTTAAAAATTATAGTGTTTCTCGCAACCATAGCGATATTAGTAGGTATCTCCTCCATGATCATAAGCTTATTAAGGGGACAAGAAATCCTCAATTTTAGACAGGATGATGTTCTCGCCAGCCTGTTCCCAGATTATCTATTTCAATGGCCCTTTATACTTGGTACCATAGCTCCTATCCTCTTAGCTCCATTTATTTCGAAGAAAAGGACAACAGAAAAGGCAACATATTCAGCAATTGACAAGTTTTTGCATTATATATTCTTAGGTAATAAAAACATAGCCCGGTTTATTTTTAAGATTGAACTATTTTTAAATAAGAAGTCATTGAAGACTAATGATTCCAGTTGCAACATCTACATTTCTGGTATGGCGAGAGCAGGAACAACGGTTCTAATGCAGTATTTAGGAGAATTAAAAGAATTCGAGAGTCTTTCATATAGAAACCTTCCTTTTTTATTTATGCCGAAAACCTGGCCATATTTAATATCATGGAGAAAAAAAACAAAGCAAAAAGAAAGGTTTCATTTGGATGGGGTCATGCATAGCTTGAATTCCTATGAAGCCTTAGAAGAGCCTTTTTTCAGAAATAATTTAGGAGCGAATTACATTAAGAATAATACCATTATTAGCTATCAATTAAATGAAAAGATTTTTAACAGATACAGTGCTTTTCGAAGATTAGTTGCCAGAGATAAAATTTACTTAGCAAAAAATAATAATCATTTATTGAGAGCAGAGTCATTACATCAATTTGATAAAAAGCATAATAACAAGACCTTGACAATAATCCCGTTTAGAAATCCATACGAACAGTCGAAATCGTTATTAAAGCAGCATAAATTGCTAGGCAAACTACAAAAGGTTGACAGTTTTACTTTGGATTATATGGATTTTCTAGTGCATCACGAGTTTGGTCTACATTGTAAAATACCCGTGCTCATCGAAAAAGATGTGAAATTTATTTTGAATTTAGATAAAAACAGCATTGATTATTGGCTTCAAACCTGGCATTTTTTCTATAGTCAAGTACTTACATTATTTAAAGAAAAAGCCGATTTTTGTTTTGTTTGTTATGAAGATTTCGTTTCAAACCCCAAAATGACTTTAGAAAAATTACTCTCGAAAGCAAACCTTTCGGAGCACTTGGTAAATGCAATCTCCATCAAAGAATTTAAACAAGCCTCAACTCAGGAAACCCATCTCCTTGATCATAAATATTTAAATTTATACAACCAATTAAAATTAATTTCAATCAACAATTTTGGATAAATTCATTAAAATTCTTCGTGTAGTCTTACTGCTGTTCTTTTTGTTATGGGCCATGAGCTGGTTAAGTATACGAGCGTATAAAGCTGTTAATGAAGGTGATTCAAGGGCATCCCATGATAAATTCCTCGTAAAACTGTATAGCACACCTTACGAGATTAGAAAATGGTTTCGTGATAGAGATGAGGTGGAAAAACCTCATTTAGCAATTTCTATTGATACCGTCAAAAATGCCTTACAGATCGGAAAAGGGAATCATTTGAATCATGTGAATGACTCAATTTATTTACTTCATTCTTTGAGTATTGATAAATCGACCATTGAAGTTTTATTACAAAATATAAAGACTGGTAAGATAGCTCAGAAATGGACAGTTCCAATAAACGAAATTATGCGTGATTTAGATTCAATTAAAGCTATCTTAATTCAATCTAGTTTAGATGGAAATGCCATAAAAAACTTAGATATTCATATCCCTAAAAACATAAATAATATCATAATCAGACACCCTCTAATGTTGAAAGATGGATCACTGATTTTTAAAATACCTCAAGTTAGTTATATCTACAAAATTGATAAAAATTCCCGAATTCTTTGGAAAAGCAAAAAATTGGCACATCATTCGATAGAACAAGATGAATTTGGAAATATTTGGACCTGTGCCTATAATTTAAATAATGAAACTGCTAATAGACTTGGCTACAAGGAAGACGCGCTATTATGTCTGGACCAAGCAGGAAATGAGCTTTACTATAAATCGATCACAGATATCTTCATAGAAAATAACCTTTTTACCAAAATGATAGAATCTACTCCCGTTGGGTACGATTGGGACAATATATATAAGGACCCTTATCATCTTAATGATATCAAACCAGTGAAGAATGATGGTACCTATTGGAAAAAAGGAGATCTTTTTCTTAGTATGCGTCAAAAAAGTTTGGTGGCACTTTTTAGACCAAAAACAGGTTCGCTCCTAATGGCCCAGCAAGGCCCTTGGCTAGCACAACACGATGTAGACATAGAAAGTGATTCAGTAATTTCAATTTATAATAATAATTATTCATTCTTAAATGATCAAGTGAAAAAATACAGTAATGTAGCCTTATATAATTTTAGAAACAATAGTACAACTTATGTATTTGATAGCATTTTCAACTCAAACTTTCAGGGTAGGAAAACAAGACTTCACACAAACGATGTTCTGATCGAGGAAACGATGAATGGGATGTATTATTTATTGGACTCTGTCGGTAAGGTAAAATATAAATTCTATGTTCCATACCCTTCGCAGCCAAACTTTGCTCAGTACCCGGGATGGTCAAGAGCGTATAGGAAGAAAGAAGGTGTTTTTATCGAGGAATAATTCGTGAGAGAACTATGTAACATGGCAGTATTATACTATTAGTTACTAATACGTTTATGTAATCATATTTTTTTATTTTAGCACCTAAAATTAATTTGTTATGAAAAAAGAGTATTTTGAAAAAGTACAAACCATTGACAGCACTATCCAGACAGCCTATGACTGTCTCGCCGGAGAGGCCGGAGATGCCCGTAATTGGGAACTATACCTCTATTTGTACCATCCAAATGCACAAATGATACGCTATGAAAAAGATTTCGTAGATGGAGAAGAGCGGCCGCAATACATGTCTCCATATGATTTTGTGAGTTCTATCGGAAAATATATGGAGACGATGAAAAAAACTGGTTTCTACGAACGTGAAATTCATAAAATTAAAAAAGTCTATGGGCCTATAACACATGTCTGGAGTACCTGTGAATCTTTTGAAAGTAAAGAAGACATGGATAATAACAATCCATATGTAAGAAATGTGCATAGTTTCCAACTAGCGCATTACCAAGACAGATGGTGGATTATCAATTTGTATTGGTACAGGGAAACGGAGGAATTCCCCATTCCAAAAGAATTTTTAGGAGAATAGCTATTCAGTGCTTAAAAAATTATTTTATATTTCAACTTTTAGTTACTGCTCAGAAACTTTGATAAATCGAATAATTTCGTTGTTGTAACTTTTTACCTCTGTTAATACAAAAAACTAATATTCAAAAATTTAAATTTACTATGAAAAAGGAATATCTCGAAAAAGTAAAAACTATTGATGCAATAATTCAAGCTAATTATGATTGCTTGGGAGGAGAACCAGGTGAACCCAGGAACTGGGAACTTTATAAATTTCTATTCCATCCCGAAGGTAAATTAATCCGTCATGAAAAAGATTTTACCGATGGCGTTTTGAGACCTCAATTTTTATCTCCAGATGACTATATTAATGGTATTGGAAATTGGATTGAAACAAAACGAAAGACGGGTTTTTATGAAAATGAAGCCCATAAAGTAGTGGATGTTTTTGGTAATATAGCGCAGGTGTTTAGCACGTACCAATCTTTTCACAGCAAAGATGATATCGAGCCATATACAAGAGGTATAAATAGTTTTCAATTATTATATCACAAAGATAGGTGGTGGATTCTTAGCTTATTTTGGCAGCGTGAAACACCCGAATTCCCAATCCCAGAAAAATATTTAAGATAATACTTATATCTAGGATAAATTTTATTAACGGGAACCGTCTTTCAAAATAAAGGTTCGGTGCTTTTAATTTTGTTTTAATTAATTTAGCCTATTATTATATGATTGGTGACACCTCGCCAAATGAGGCCGCTATGAAAATTAATCTCATAGAATATTTTGAAGCCACGGTTGAAGCGTATCCGGAAAAAATTGCTTTAATTGACGAAAACACATCGTTGACTTTTCAAGAATTAAGAAGTCGATCGAAGGTGTATGCGCATGCCATACTTAAAAATAAAGATGTTGTTAAAAAACCAATTGCTGTTTATCTACCAAAATCTGTAGAAGCAGTTTCGGCTTTCCTGGCTATATTATATTCCGGTAATAGTTATGCACCCCTTGATATTGGTAGTCCGGTTAAAAGAATCCAACAACTATTGGAAGTTCTGAAACCAGAATATATTATTACAGATACCGATTGTATTGAAAAACTCGAATCTTTAAATCTGGGAATAGAATTGATCAATATAGATCGAATCGAATCGAATCCTGCACCCGATATCAAATCTTATGGCAATTGTATAGATACGGACCCTGCCTATATCATGCACACGTCGGGATCAACGGGTGTCCCAAAAGGAGTCGTAATCTCTCACAAATCGATAATAGATTTCATTCATTGGGTTATCGAGACCTTTAAGGTAGCATCTGAAGAGAAAATAAGCAATCAGGCACCTTTTGTTTTTGACAATTCAACATTAGATATCTATTTAATGGTATTCACTGGAGCAACGCTACATTTGACACCTGAGCATTTTTTTATATTTCCAAAAAAGTTAATCGACTATCTGGAAGCTAATCAGATCAGTTTTATTTTTTGGGTACCATCGGTCTTAGTACAGGTAGCAAATATGGGCGTCTTGCGTAAAGATTCTTTACCATCTCTCAAAAAAGTCTTGTTTTGTGGAGAAATAATGCCAACAAAACATTTAAATATATGGAGAAGTAACCTCAGCAGAAGCACTTTATATGCTAATTTGTATGGACCAACAGAAATCACCGATGTTTGCACCTATCATATCATAGAAAGAGACTATCCTGATCAAGAACCCCTGCCAATTGGTAAAGCCTGTAGGAATACCGAAATTATATTACTGAATAATGAAAACAAACTTTGTTCAATTGATGAGCATGGAGAACTATGCATTAGAGGCTCATGTTTATCACCAGGCTATTGGAAAAATCACGATAAAACAACGGAAGTTTTTGTCCAAAATCCTCATAACACCGCCTATTTGGATCTGATCTATAGAACTGGAGATATAGCTTACCAAAATTCAAACGGCAATATAATGTTTGTGGGGCGTAAAGATCTTCAAATAAAACATTTAGGATATAGAATTGAATTAGGAGAAATAGAACATGCCGTGCTATCAAGTTTTGACAATTTAAGTGCTTGTGTTGTTTATGATGAAGTTCGAAAAGAAATAATTCTCTTTTATCAATCGTTAAATACTATTGAAGTACCTGATTTTCGGATTAAGTTAAGCAAAGTGATACCAAAATATATGGTCCCTACCAAATATATTCAATTAAATGAATTGCCGAAAAATGCCAGTGGAAAAATCGATCGTAACTACTTAAATAAATATAACAACATTTAAATGAAGATAGTTTTTTTTGGTGAAGATTCCTTTAGCGCGGTAGTGTTCAATTCTTTATTGAAGTCAGAGCACCAGGTTAGCGCTGTCTTTTGTCCTAAATACAACAATTTAGCACATGCCAGATTGCAAAGATTGGCAAAGGACAATGCTATTCCTTTTTACAGAGTTGATGATATCAACTCGGTGTATGTACAAGATCTAATAAAAGAGTTGAACCCTGATCTTATTTCAATCAATCATTTTCAGAAGTTGTTAAAGACGAATATTTTAGAAATTCCGAAAAAAGGTTGTATCAATCTGCATCCGTCGCTATTACCAAGTTATAGGGGCTTATCCCCAATACAACAACCCATAATCCATGGTGAAAAAGAAACAGGAGTAACAGTGCATTTTGTCGATGAAGGTATTGATACAGGAGACATCATATTGCAAAAGAAAATTACGATTACCAGTACCATGTATGTTGCAGAATTGCAAAGACAATTATTTAAGATTTATGAAAGCATTGTTCCTGAAGCTATTGGCAGAATTGATACTAGATTAAATGGTCATAAAGTGCAAAAGCATTTACCTGGCAGTTATTTCGGGAAATTAAAACTTAAGGACTGTTATATTAACTTGGAAGAAGGATATGAGAAAGCAATGAATCTTGTCCGTGGTGTTTCAAGACCCTATTTTGGTGCGAGAATTGAAGATTATTGTATTTGGAGCGCGTATATTGCAACCACTAATGAACACAAAGCCATAAAAGATAAATATAGTAATAATGGCATCTATTTTGATGAAACACTGGGAGTTTTTATTACATTTAGTGATGGAAGTTTACTAGTTAAAAAATATGATAAATTAAAGCAGTAACGAATGAAAAATGAAATATTAGAATTACTAACTGAAATTAGACCTGAGTTTGATTTTTCTGACTCTTCTAATTATATTGAGGAAGGAATGCTCGATTCTTTCGACATCGTAAGCCTGGTATCATCGATTGATGAGCGCTACCAGGTATCAATTGATGGTGTCGATATTATCCCTGAGAATTTTTCAAATATTGATAGCATTGTAAGCCTAATTAATAGAAGTAGTAAAAAGAGCTAATATCAGTTATATTTGATTGATTTAAAGCTCTTTAATTAAAAGCTATAAATAAGTTTCTATAATAACCGCTATGAAAATTAATCTTATTGAATACTTTGAGGCAACGGTCAGTGACCACCATGGAAAAGACGCACTTGTCGACGAAAATGGCAATTTAACCTTTGGTAAACTCAGAAGCCGTGCCCAACAGATTGCGCATGCCATTACGAGTAATGGCGGTACTATACGCCAACCAATTGCCGTTTTTCTTCCGAAATGCAATGATGCGGTAGCCTCTTTCTTAGGTATTATGTATTCAGGTAATATTTACGCACCACTGGATACTAAAAACCCTCATAAAAGAATTCAATCTATACTTGAAGTTCTGAAACCGGCATTCCTCATTGTTAATGATAAGAGCAGTAGACTCCTTAAAAATGTTGATTTTGGTGTAGAATTAATTAACATTGATACGCTCAATTCTGCTGAAAATTATAAAGCAGACCATTATAAAAAGTGTATAGATATTGATCCTGCCTATATATTGCATACCTCTGGTTCAACCGGGGTTCCAAAAGGGGTTGTTATTTCTCACAGGGCAATCATAGATTATATCCATTGGGTTGTAGAAACATTCAAGGTGACTCATCAAGAAAAAATCGGGAATCAGACTCCATTTATTTTTGATATGTCTACACTTGATCTTTATTTAATGATATTTAAGGGGGCGACCATTTA
>JASJDL010000005.1 GCA_030065775.1 Flavobacteriaceae bacterium
CGCTATTCCACTGGTAGTGATTTCAGCTGATCGCCCTAAACATTTGATCGATATAGGTGATGGGCAAACAATCCGTCAGGAGAACGTGTTCGAAAAACATTCACTCTTCAATGCCAAAGTCAGTACCATCTATCAAATTGGCATTGAAGAGTGAATGTTTTTCGAACACGTTCTCCTGACGGATTGTTTGCCCATCACCTATATCGATCAAATGTTTAGGGCGATCAGCTGAAATCACTACCAGTGGAATAGCGCTGTAAAAAGCTTCAGCGAAAGCGGGGTAATAATTTAACAAGGCAGAACCCGAAGTACAGACAACTGCTGCCGGTCTTCTCTTTTGCTGCGCAATACCCAAAGCAAAAAATGCGGCACAACGCTCATCGGTAATGCTGTAGGCCTTTATAGTTGGGTGGTTTGAAAAACCAATGGTCAGAGGGGCATTTCGGGAACCTGGAGAAATGATAACATCTTCAATCTGGTAGGCCGCACAGTAAGCAATGATTAACTGTGCCAGTTCATTTTTAGGGTAGCTCATTCCTTATTTGATTCCGTAAGTATCGAACAAGTATATAATGGCAGCCATTGAGGCTGCACCCAATTCTAACTCACGCTTATTAACTTTATCAAAGGTATCTATTTCTGTATGGTGATAATCAAAATAACGTTGTGAGTCAGGTCGTAAACCGAGCAATACGTTGTCGTCTTTTTTTAATGGGCCAATATCGGCTCCACCTCCACCACGTGCAAAAATATGCAGGTTATACGGTTTAAACAGATGGGACCAATTCAATACTTGCTTATAATTTGCATCATTGCATGTAAAACCGAAGCCTCGCGGTGTGAATCCCCCGGCATCCGATTCCAAGGCAACAATGTGCTTTTCTTTTTTCTCTAATGCCACTTTAGCATATTCCTTGCCACCACCCAGGCCATTTTCTTCGTTAGCAAAAAGTACTACCCTAATTGTTCTTTTCGGTTGTATCTTTAATTCTTTGAACAAACGGAGTACTTCCATAGATTGTACGACACCAGCGCCGTCGTCATGCGAGCCATCACCTACATCCCATGAATCGAGATGGCCGCCAACAACTATAATTTCGTCGGGAAATTCAGTTCCTTTCAATTCACCAATTACATTATAAGATTGTGCATCTGGTAAGGTTTTACAGTTCATTTTGAAAAAGAATTGTACGCTGGCCTCTTTATACTTTAACAACTCACTTAGTGTTTCAGCTCCATTGGTACTGATTGCCGCTGTTGGAATCTGCTGACTCTTGGGATTATCACCATAGCTCATCACTCCGGTATGTGGATGATTATCAATGCTCAAATTCATAGAACGAACGATCGCTCCTACGGCTCCGTATTTACCGGCCACCCGTGCACCGCTATATCGCAAACCTACGGTCGCTCCATAGGCTTTGAAGGTTTCTATTTTTTCGGCTGGCATTGGGCGGTTGTAAAAGACAATCTTGCCCTTCACTTTTTCACCAAGCTCTTCAACTTCCTCCAGACTCTGCACTTCGATCACTTCAGCTCTGATACCGTTTTCAGGTGTGGCAATGGAGCCTCCTAAGGCCAAAATAGGTACTTCGATCTTCGAAACCTTTGTTTCTATATGTGCTTCTTCCTTTGCACCACGAATCCAGTGTGGTACAGTTACCGGTTGCAGCCATACTTTGTCCAAACCTAATTTTTCAAGTGCCCCTTTGCCCCAGGCTACCGCTTTTTTTTCTCCTTCAGAGCCTGAAAGCCTGTGGCCAATTTTCTTAGATAAATGGTGTAACCACTGATAGCTTTTCCCTTCTAACAGCGCCTTATCAAAAATGCGCCTGATCTTTACCGAATCTTGCTCATAGTTGGGCTGGGCCGTAAGCGTGAGAGAGAAAAAGAAAATTGTAAGTCGAAGAACTAATTTCATGTCATATAGGTTTATAATTCACTCTCCAATTGGGTCTTAAAGTCACTAAGCTTTTCTTTAGTCTCAGCATCTAACTCCGGTTCTTTGATATCTTTATAACCCTTTAAAGTATCAATAACGGTCTTGGCCACGATATAACGCGCCGTAGGTTTGTCATCTGCCGGAACTACATACCAAGGTGCATATTCTTTAGAAGTTCTGTTTAATAAATCTTCATAACACTCCTGGTACTTTTTCCAAAGCTTACGTTCTTTGAGGTCTCCTGAAGAGAACTTCCAATTTTTTTCTTTGAGATTGATACGTCTTAATAAGCGATACGCTTGCTCTTCCTTCGAGAGGTGCATAAAAAACTTCAAAATAATTGTACCATTATCTGCAATATGCTTTTCGAAATTATTGATATGCTCCATGCGATCATGATAAAAGGCATCATCTAAGTCTTTTACACTTTTCACCGAAGGGATGTTTTCGCCTAAAATATATTCAGGATGCACTCGAGTTACCAATACATTTTCATAATGAGTACGATTGAATACGGCTATTTTACCTCGTTCAGGCAGTGCAATATAATGACGCCATAAATAATCATGCTTAAGCTCTTTATCGGTTGGCACTTTAAAACTATGCACGACAACGCCTCGTGCGTTTACATCTTTAAAAACTTCGCGTATTAAACTGTCTTTACCCGAAGTATCCATACCCTGTAAGCATACTAGCATGCTATATTTACCATGTGCGTACATGGTATCTTGTAAATCGCTTAATTCTTTACGAAGGTCTTTCAGTTTCCTTTTAGCTGACTCATTAACTTCTTTGGTTGCAATTTTTTTAAGTTGAATCTTGCCTGAAACTTTATATTTATCTGTGCTCATATTCTAAAAAAATGATCGCTAAAGATATAAATAAAACCTTTGGTATACCAACAAAATAAGATAGTTAAAATCAGTAGCTTTATTAGAAATAACTATACTTTTAGATACATACTTTAGTAAAGAATTCTTTTCTTTCGAGCATGGAAAATAGAACCGTTATACTACAGGGAAGCTCAAGAGGAGATGGTGATACTAGCTTGATTGTCAATCACATGAACATCGATAGAGAATTTGATGTCCTTGACTTGCGCGATTATACTATTGGCCATTTTGATTACGATTATAAAAATGCTGGTGATGATTTCATTCCATTACTAGAAAAAATTATTGAGCACTACAAAACTCTTGTGTTCATAACACCTGTGTATTGGTACTCCATGAGTGGTCGAATGAAACTTTTTTTTGACCGGATTTCTGATCTACTGCATTATCGAAAGGATTTAGGTCGTCAATTGCGAGGAAAAAACATGGCTATGATAAGCGTAAGCAACGCAAATGATCTAAAAAAAGGATTCGAAATGCCTTTTGTAGAATCTGCTAATTACCTGGGAATGCACTATTTAGGAGACACTCATGTTTGGGTTGAAAATGGCGAAATTAATCAAGAAGCTTTAATTATTCTTAGTAATTTCAAGAAGGTTATCACTTGATTTTTAATGAGAAGCACACCTTATCATTAGCACGTAAACGCGATCGAAATTCTCTTTTAGAGCATTTTAACAGATAATGAAAACGAGAAGATAAAACCAGATTAACTACTTTTCTCTTCTTCTTCCTTTATTTTATTCCACACTTTGACTTCATCATTTTCGGCGATGCCATCCTTAATTTCCACATGTATACCGTCGCTTACACCGAGTGTAACATCTTTTCTGTCAAATCCATCACCATTTTTGATTTCTACATAAGGTGCCTTGGTTTCTTTATCAAACTGAACCAGTGCTTCCTTAATAGCCATCACGCTATCTGCTTTGGCCAAAATGATCGAAGCATTAGCACTTAAACCTACCCGCACAAAAGTGGTGTCTTGTTTGTTCAATGTACCTTTGATTTCAAACTGTATGGCCCCGTTTTCGAGAACTCCTTTTGGTGCTATATAATCTAAAACAGCATCAAAAACCGTATTCTCTACTGCCCCAACGGTGATTTCAAGTGGTAAGCCCTCTCGTATCTTTCCAACATCCGACTCATCGATTTTACCTTCAAAGATCAGTTTATTAACATCTGCTAACGAGGCGACCGTTGTACCTTCATTAAAGTTGTTGGCCTCGATCACCTGGTTGCCGACTTCAACAGGCACATCCAAGACCATACCGGATACCGTGGCACGGATCAAGGTATTGGCAGAATTTCCCAATCCCCTTGTGGAGCCGGTTCGAACGATATCATAACTTCTATTGGCGGCATTATAATCCTGCTGCGCTTGCTTGTAGGTGACATCAGCGCGTTCTAAATCTTGCCGTGAGATCACGCCTTTATCAAACAAAGCTTTTTGGCGGTCATAATTTCGCTTCTGGTCATCCAGAGCAATCTTGGCAGTTTGAATTTGGTTCTTAGCATTATTCAATGACGTTAAATTGGGAATTACACGGATCTTGGCAATAAGGTCTCCTTTTTTCACATTATCACCGCCCTTGACGTAGACCTCCTGAATTACACCAGATATATTCGGTTTTATTAAAACTTCTTCCAAGGGTAAAATACTTCCTGTGGCAACAGTTTTCTTAACAATGCTTTTCTTTTCAGGCTTTTCAGTTTTATAAACCACCGGATCTTCCTGATTTTTCTGGTAGAGGTAATACATTGCCGCTGCAAAGGTGATGACAATAAAAACTAATATAAATATTGTTACTGATTTTTTCATTTGTGTTCGTTTCTGGTTTATATATTAATCTGTTCTCAATGCTTCTATGGGCCGAATCTTTATCGCATTTTGCGCCGGAATAAATCCGGCTAAAAGCCCCGAAACAATCAATATAGTTAATGCTATGGATACTACACCGATATTTACGCTTGGATTTGCAAACATATCGACCGGACCACTGCTATCTATCGCTAAGTTGATAAGATAAATGAGCAATGACGAAAATACAATACCTGCCATACCCGATATGATTGTTAAAAATACTGATTCAGTTAGGATCTGGCTTCTTATGTTCCATGGCGAAGCACCTAAAGATCTTCTAATGCCAATCTCTTTTGTACGCTCTTTGACTACAATAAGCATGATATTACTTACCCCGATAATTCCTGATAATAATACTAGTGTACCAACAAAATAGGCAATCACTCTTATCGCCACAAAAAGTCGTTGAACCCTACTGTATTCTTCATGCAAATCAAAATGCCCAACGGCTCTTTCGTCATCAGGATGAATCTTGTGATTTTTTCGCACAATATCAAATATTTTACTCTTTATATTGGTAATTGGCGTGTTATCTATAGCCGTAATGGCCATCCACCCTACTTTATCTCCTCTGTTAAATGCCTGGGAAAAGGCTGTAAACGGTATAAATATTTGTTTTTGATCTTCTTCACCATCACCACCACTACTTTTCTTCTTGTAAGTACCAATGACCATAAAATTAACACCCTGGATTTTTATGTAAGTACCTAAATATGCCTCATCTTTATCATATAATTCATTTCGTACACCCTCACCAATGATAGCAACTTTTCTATTCTGATCAATGTCATTATAATTAATAAACCTGCCCGAGGTTATATCCATAGGCTCTTGTTTAATAATTTCAGGATAATCGCCGTAGATATTATAAGCACCGGTTTTAATTCCTCGTACTACATTGTTGGATCCGTTAAAACCTCCTAATTGATTACGAGGAGAAATAAATCTAAGATCGGGTACATTACGTCGTATATCTTCAACATCAGAGAGACGATAGCTAAAACGCCTGTCTTTTGGCATACCCTGATAAGCTTTTGTCGCGGTACGTGTCCAGATAAACATGGTATTTGTTGCTACGTCGCCGAACTCCATATTGACACCATTTTCAAAACCTTTACCGGCAGCTAATAAAATAATCAGTATAAAAATACCCCAGAATACTCCAAAAGCCGTCAATACGGTTCTGAACCAATTTCCTGAGAGTACTTCTATTATTTCTTTCCAGCGGTCTCTGCTAAACATAGTTATTCGTCTCTAAGTGCTTCAATGGGTTGTACTTTCGCTGCACGCCATGCAGGGAAAAATCCGGCTATAGCTCCTGCAATTATTAATAAAATAACCATCGTCATGGCTATTGAGAAATTGACCGTTGGATTCGACACATAATCTACTTCTACATTTGGCCCTACGAGCTCTAATAGGCCCATGCTGAATATTAAACCTGCGAATCCAGAAACTGCTGTCACAAAAATTGCTTCATGTAAGATCATACCAATAATAGACCAGGGTTTAGCGCCTAAGGCTTTTCTAATTCCAATTTCGCGGGTACGGTCCTTTACGATAATGAGCATTATATTACTCACACCAACAATACCGGCAATAATGGTACAAATACCCACAAACCAGAAGAATAGAGCAATATTATTTGTTAGCGTAAAATAGCGCTTTGCCTCTTCTTCTGCACTCCAAACCCCAATAGCACTGTTATCATCGGGGGCTACCTGATGCGCTTTTTTTAGATAATTTTTTAACTTTTCGGTGAATTTATTCGCCGCAAAAACCGATTCATCAAAAGTTTCCTGTGGAGTCAAGGTAAATGACATGTTTGCCAATTTATTTTGTCCGTTAAAGATATGTTGCGCTGTTGTAATGGGTATATACATTCTGTTTTCCTCGCGCTCCCCGCCTTCATCGGCATAAACACCAATAATTTTAAAATTGATACCCGATAGCTGTAAATATTCATTGAGTGGGTTTTCCACTTTTTTCATCATCTCGCGCTTGATCTTTTTGCTGATAACAACAACCTTAAGATTTGCGTCCAGATCAAGTTGATTCAGATAGCGTCCAGACACCATCTTCACATTTTCTATTCGCTGATAATCGGGGCTTACGCCTTGTACACCGTAGGTGCCTGATTCTTGCTTGTAATTAATCGATATTCCTTGAACTCTGAAGACTCCCGATTTATACTCTAGATCCTCCGCGAAAGCCGTGTTCGAATATTCAAAATTTTCATTTTTCAATTGAATACGCCTGCCCGGATTTAAACCCTTATGTTCCTTAGTGGTTACTTGTGTCCACACCCATATTCGATTGGTGGCATCGGCCTCAAATTCTTTCTTAATACCATTTTGGAACCCCTGTCCGAACCCTAATAAAATGACCAGTATAAAAATACCAGAGGCCACAGAAAGCCCTGTAAGAAAAGTGCGAAGTTTATTCTTACGAATGGTATCAAAAATTTCTTGCCAACGATCTATATCGAACATAAAAGAGGGTCCTATGTATAAATTTGAAGAGTTGTTTTTTTAATAGACGCCCTGCACTACTATTTTGTTACAGTATCAGATTAGAAATATTAAAAAAATCTTCGTTCCTTTTGATACGGAGTGCCTGGCTAATCGTAACTTGTCATCAGCAACATCGAAAAGTCGAAATCTTAAAGGATAAAAAAAGAAGTTAAAACAGTTTTCTTCTGTCAAATAAACTAAAAGAATAAAATTATTTCTTTAAACCTAGCTTTTCAGCTTTTTGAAGCATGTATGCGTATGCTTCATCATAATTATTGCCAATTTCCCCTTCTAGAATAGCATTTTTAATCGCTTCCTTGATCTGGCCTATTTCGCGACAAGGTTTCAAATTGAAAGTTTCCATAATCAATTCACCGGAAATCGGTGGCTGAAAATTGCGAATACGGTCACGCTCTTCTACTTCCTTAATTTTTTGACGAACACGCTTAAAATTATTCAAATATTGCTGCTGTTTCCTTGGGTTTTTAGTAGTAATATCAGCTTCGCAGTGTGTCATTAGATCATCAATATCATCTCCCGCATCGAAAATCAAACGACGTACAGCAGAATCTGTGACCTCCTCTTCGGCAAGGATTACCGGACGTGAACTCAATAATACCATTTTTTGAACATATTTCATCTTATTGTTCAATGGCATACGCAAACGCTTAAAAATTTTATAGACCATTTTTGAGCCCACGAATTCATGCCCATGAAAGGTCCAACCAATTTTTTTATGGAATTTTTTGGTAGGAGCTTTGCCAATGTCATGCAGCAACGCCGACCATCGCAGCCAGAGGTCATCAGTATTTTTCGAAATATTATCAACCACCTGTAACGTATGATAAAAATTGTCTTTATGTTTCTGACCTTCAACTTCTTCCACTCCTTTTAAAGCTATCAGTTCGGGCAGTATTCGTACTAATAACCCTGTTTCTTCCAGTAAGCGGAAGCCTACAGAGGGCCTGTCAGCCAATAAAATTTTATGCAATTCATCAACAATACGCTCTTTAGTAATAATATCAATGCGTTTGGCATTTCTGGTTATTGCTTTTAAGGATTTTTCTTCGATGGTAAAATTTAATTGCGTAGTAAAGCGAATAGCACGCAACATTCTCAAAGGGTCATCAGAATACGTAATATCAGGATCAAGAGGTGTGCGAATGAGCTTATTTTCCAAGTCTTTTATTCCGCTAAAAGGATCAAGCAACTCACCATAGGTTTCATGTTGTAAGCTTAAGGCC
This sequence comes from Flavobacteriaceae bacterium, assembly GCA_030065775.1. Lineage (GTDB taxonomy): Bacteria > Bacteroidota > Bacteroidia > Flavobacteriales > Flavobacteriaceae > Aureibaculum. The sequence continues at coordinate 8,457 of JASJDL010000005.1, forward strand.
AGCGCATTAATAGTGAAATCCCTCCGGTTTTGATCGTCATGCAATGTACCTTCTTTGACCGCAGGATTTCTACTTTCTTCAGAATAGGATTCTTTACGCGCCCCTACAAACTCTAATTCAATGTCTTCATGCCTGAGCATTGCAGTGCCATAGGTTTTAAACACCTGTACTTTAGGTTTGTCCGGTAGTAAGTTTGCAACCTTTTTGGCAAGCTCAATACCGTTGCCAACTGTAACAATATCAATATCTTTTGTAGCACCTCTCTCCAGTAAAAAATCACGTACATAACCACCGATTATGTAAGAATCCTGCCCAAGTTCATCAGATGCTTTAGAAATTATTTCAAAGATTGGATTGTTTAAAGCGTGCCTGTAATTCTTTTGTGTCACTGATTTGTATAGAAGTTCCTTTAGCGTAAAGGAATAATTTTATATTAATAGATTAGTCTCTTAAAACCTTAACTGAGCCATCTTCAAGAATTTTAATGACTCTCGACGAATATTTCGATACTGCATCATGATGCAAATTTACCACATAATCAACCGCATCCAAAATGGCGGGGCTGATTTCTTTGAACGCCTTAGGTGTAACCTCACCACTGATATTTGCAGATGTTGACACTATTGGTTTTTGAAAATTTTTAATGAGTTTCTGGCAAAAATCATTCTGAACTATCCGAATAGCAACGGTATTATCGTGGGCGATCACGTTTTCTGCCAGCCCCTTTGGGTTCTTATATATTATTGTGGTTGGTTTTTCTGCATGGGATAGAACTTCCAATGCCCTCTCGGGAACTTCGGTGACAATAGTTTTCAGCATTTGAAGGGAATCAACCAGAATAATTAGACTTTTGCTTTCTTCACGGCGTTTAACCTTATAAACTTTTGCAACGGCTTCCTTATCTGTGGCATCGCATCCTATACCCCAAACGGTATCGGTAGGGTATAAAATTACTCCCCCTTTTCCCAAACTGGTAATCGTATGTTCTATTTCAGTTTTCAATACTATTTTTTAACCGTTGCGACCGTTGCAAATTGAGGATACCGAATATCATTGGCCAGAAATAATAGTGGAATATTATATAGAATAGGCCTAAGCGACCCTGTTCTATTGATGCCTTTGTGGCTAATGACCTTATAACCTAAATTTTCGTACATATTTTTAATGCTCTTTTTAGTAAAAAACCGAAGATGGGTTTTATCCATTACACCAAAGTTTTGGTATTCGAACTTCTTACTAAAAATGAGCGGTATTAAAACGCTGTGAAATCGTATGTTAGGTATAGAACTAATCACAACGCCGCCTTCGGCTAATTTATTTTTCATTTTTTCAAGCACCATATACGGATCGACCAAATGCTCCAAAACGTCATTAAAATAGATCACGTCAAAATAATTATCGGGCAGTTCATCCAGAAATTTTTCACAAGGTCCTGAAAACACTTTATCAAGTTTTTTCTCGGCCTTTTTTGCTTCTTCATTCATATATTCAATACCCCACACCTCTGCATTGTTTCGCTCTTTGACGGCACTGGCAAAAGAACCGTCTGAACATCCAACATCTAAAATCTTCTTGGCGTCTTTCGGCAGATAACTGAGCATTTCTATACGGTCATTGCTGTAGTATTCATTAGATTTATTCTCGTAATCCATATACTTATCTTATTACTACTTTTTGCCTTTGTTTTAATGATTCAGACAGTGGCATTCCTTTTAAAAGCATCAAAAAGAATTTCCAATACTTTGGTTTTACTAATGAGGTAAAAAAGTATCGAATAATATAGTAGCTATTCAATAGTTTTTTATGCCACCAACCGTAGTGTTTTTCTATATAGTAAAACAACGAAATTTTTTGTTCGATTTTAATGAGAACATTTCGTTCTATGGTTGCACTTTTATAATGTAAATATTCTACTGAAGGTACCAGGTATGTGAACTTATGATGTTTTTTTAATAGGGTTCTACTGACATCTGACTCTTCATAATACAGAAATAAATTGGTGTCAAATCCACCAATTTTATGAAAATCTTCTGCATCAATGAATAGAAAAGAGCCTTGTACATAATGCACCCTTATTGGTTTTTCATAAGTAATCTTTCTATTTAAATACTTCTTTGGGAACAATTTTTCTAGTAAAGGCCTTCTTAAAATCTCTCTTTGCAGGGAAGAGAAATGGTCTATGGTTTCCCTGAAATTGCCTTTTTCATCCAGCATTTGTGGTGAGCATACCGCGGCGTCAGGGTGGTTTTCCATAAAGTTTTTCAACTGGCTCAGGCAATTTTCCGTTACCTGTAAGGTATCATTGTTTATAAACGCGTAGTACTTGCAATTCGACGCATATTGAACACCTAGCATATTCCCTGCGCCAAAACCTAAATTGATCTTGCTTTCAACCAGCTCAACTTTATCTAAGTCCGCCAGCCCTTCTCTAAGTTTGAAAATATCTTCGTTTGAGGAAGCGTTGTCTACCACCAAGATCTCATAGTCAAGTTGATCTTTTTGTATCGCGAGGATCGATTTTACAGCATCGATGCTATAATTTGCATTATTATAATTTATTATGATACAGGAAACATCTTTCACGAGCAATCTAGTTTTCAATGGCTGCCCAAAACTGCGAAATATTTTCTACACTGTAAAACTTTGAGGTCGCCAAAGTGGCTGCTGACTTCTCCTTTTGATACGATTCAGACAAAATGGATGTAAGCTTTGCTTCGAGGGCACCCTCATTATACAAGTAACCGATATCATCATTGATAATACTTCTTGGCCCCGCATGATTTGTGGAAATTGGTATAACACCCTGTGACATACTTTCGATAATGACTATACCAAATAGTTCTTCCCATTTTTCGGTTTTAAGGGAATTTAGAACCAAATAGCGATGCTGTTGTAAAAGACTTTTCAGTAGAGCTGCATCATTAATTTTTCCTTTAAATCTAATATTGAGGTGTTTATCAGCATATGATTTCACTAAGTTCTCCAACTTTCCGTCGCCAATGATGGTCAGGGTTTTATCCTTTCTGTTAGCAAAGAAATTTAACAGTTCTTGAATACCTTTTTGTGGTACCAGCCGCCCTATATAAATGCAATCAAAATCGCGCTCTTTTTCTTCTGTTTGTAAAAAATCGTCACGTAGCGTATGATGAACAATTGAAATCGTATTTTCCTTTAAACCAAAATTCTCAAGTAATTGTTCTTTAGTCACCGAAGAGACGGCAAAAATATGTGCAACCCGCTGCTCCAGAAATTCACGCCAAGTGTGCATTACTTTGGCATTGCCATTAACGGTTTTTGGCTGAAAGCTGCCGTCCCAACAAGTCCAAGAAGAGTGATAATAAATTGTGTGTTTTCTGAGCAGTGGAAGCAGACGCGTAAGCTTTTTGTCAAATGGTGCAATTCCAAATACGATCTTTTTATTCTTACTAAATACAAGTGTTATTAAGAAACTCAAATTCAATAACTGCTTCTTAAATAGCGAGAAGTTTAATTTAATGATTGATTTATATAAATTTCCAACCACAGAAAATTCCCGATGCTTTAAGGTTTTTCCTTTTTGCTGTAAAAAATAATCTAAGGCCTTATAATGGTTCGGAGCACCATTTTTATGAAGCACATAAACTGTTGTTTGCGACATTCACTTGACTTTCGGCAAAGATAGTTTTAAATTTTATATTTAATATCTTGCGCTGCGATACATGAAAAAAGTACTCCATAAGAACTTCAGTGATTTAGAACCTGAACTTGATGAGATTGTTAAAAATTTTGACAAACCAGGCGTTATTTTCGATTATGAGAAACGCAATAAAATGCGTGCCGTTAAGGTAGGTGATTTAAATATAAACGTAAAATCATTTAAGATCCCAAATATTGTTAACCAGATTGCTTATAAGTTTTTCAGAAAGTCAAAAGCAGAGCGGTCTTATTCGTATGCCAATACGCTTCTAGAAAAAGGTGTAAATACCCCGCAACCTATCGCCTATTATGAATTTTTCTCATCTTATGGTATAAAAAATAGCTATTACTTCAGTGAGCAGATCGATTTTGATATTATGTATCGTACATTAGTCGCTGACCCGGAGTATCCTGATCATGAAAAAATTCTAAGGCAGTTTACGCGATTTACTTACAAAATGCATGAGGCGGGAATTTATTTCAAAGACCACTCACCGGGAAACACATTGATAAAAAAAATCGGTGACAACTACGATTTTTACTTGGTTGACCTGAATAGAATGAAATTCTTTGATCTCGATTTTAACGCACGCGTGACCAACTTTTCAAGATTGACACCAAAAGAGGACATGGTAGCTGTAATGAGCGATGAATATGCTCAACTTATTGATCAGCCCTATGAAAAAGTTTTTAAAAAAATGTGGAAAGAGACCGAAGCTTTTCAATACCGCTTTTTCAGAAAAAAGCGTTGGAAGAAAAGATTGCTAGGCAAGCCGATTACGGTTGACTAAGCCTCAGTTTTTTTAATTCTACAAAACGTTGTTTTACGCCAAAAGCATTCAACTTAGCCATTGTAAAACCTGCTTTACCGTCTAAAAATCCACGACGTATGACATAATGATGAAAAAATCTGTAAAAGGGTTTTACGTGCAGATGGAATACGTTCGGACGTACGTTTTTTTCAATTAATTCTTTAGCTCTCAGGCGAGCATAGGCTTCTAATTTCTGTTTGTACTTCTCTTTATCTTGGTAAGAAAAATGTAAGATTTTACCTTTGACAATAGCACTGCGTCCCTTAACAATCAAGGTTTCATGTACGTATTTTTTCTCGTCGTAGTGTGCAAAATTTTTATTAAACAAACGGGTGACCTTATCCGTTTGAAAACCGCCATATTTCAACGGCTTGTCTCCAAAATAAAATTGACGGTATACATCGTAAGCAACTGTTTTATTTTCAGAGGACAATGCCTTGTAAATTTCATATTGTAAAGATTTCGGTAGTCGTTCATCAGCATCTACAAATAAGATCCAATCATTTTTCGCTTGCGAGATGGCAAAGTTTCGCTGGCTGGAATAATTTACAAATTCCTTTTGAATGAATGTTACTTCGGGGTGGCTTTTCAGAACATCAATTGTCCCGTCATTGCTATACGAGTCCACAATGATCAACTCATCTGCGAACTGCAGGTTTCTGATCAATGAAGGTAAGTTTTTAGCTTCATTCTTCGTGATAACAATCGCCGAAAATGGCTGCCTCCCGGACATTTCTTTGTTCTTAATCAATAAGTTGAGATCCAGGCTACTACCATTTTTTAAATTGAAATCTAAAAACTGTTTTAATTGATTATAAATAAAGTCGGGCTTAAAATGCTGGTATAATGAAATAGATTTCTTTTTTAATTCTTTTTCTGAAGCACCTTCAAATAATTCTGGTTTAAATTGCTGTAAATGAACAGATTTATGAAAATCCCCATCCTCAAAAGTGGCCCACATTTCTTGTGAAATCCATGGCGAAAAAACAATAAATGACGGTTTGCTTAAAGCTTTAGCCATATTGATGGCGCCACCGTCATTACCAATAATCATAGCGCATTCATTCATTAAAGCGATATAATCGCGCAAACTTTTACCAAGAAGGTCAAAAAAGATGGCTTTTTGAGTGGATGGTTTACACCCGTCATAAATCTCTTGTGCCTGTGTCAATTGATTAGGAATATAATTGAATAGAACATTGATGTCTTCTTGTTCCACGATATAGTCGATTAGTTTTGACATGTAGTTCAGCGGATAGGTCTTATTCGCTGAGCTACCTAAAATCGAGATCATAATTGTTCTTTTAGATCTATCGACTTTATGTTCTTCCAATAACGCTTGGGCCTTTGCTTGTTCCTCTTTAGTAACATGCAACGTCGGGACGGGGTCGATCGCTACATTTAAATTCAGAGGGTCTAATAATGACAATCTACGTTCTATAATCAACCCCAAATTACTCAGCGGACCCCCATACGTGTTTACGATATCTGTGTACAAAAAATTTCTACCTCGTTTTCTGTAAGAAATTCTTCTTTTAGCTCCAGAGAAGAACGTGGTCAGCCAGCTTTCTAATTTTGAGTAGGAATCTATGAGCACATCATACTTTTCTTTTCGGATCTGCATTAAGAACTGATAAAGGGCATATCTACTTTTGCGCTCTTTCTCAGAAAAAAGAATGAGCTTGTCAATGTTTGGATTACCCTCTAATACGGGAGTGGTCGATTCATAGACCATATAATGGACCTCTGAATCAGGCAAGGACTTTTTAAGATTTTTACAAAGTATGGAACAGACCAGCACATCGCCGATCATCTTTTGTTGTATGACAAGAATTTTTTTCAATACAACCCCTTATACCGCTACATCATATTCACGTAAAGCATCATTTAAAGATGTCTTTTTATTGGTGCTTTCTTTACGCTTTCCGATGATCAATGCACACGGAACCTGGTAGTCTCCAGCAGCAAATTTTTTAGTATAACTCCCTGGAATAACAACAGACCTGGCTGGTACCCGCCCTTTCATTTCAACAGGTTGATCTTGGGTGACATCAATGATTTTTGTGCTCATTGTCAATACTACATTCGCTCCAAGCACAGCTTCCTTTTCAACGCGTACACCTTCAACAACTATGCAACGGGAGCCGATAAAACATCCGTCTTCTATGATGACAGGTGCCGCTTGTAATGGTTCCAAAACTCCTCCGATACCAACACCCCCTGATAAATGCACATTTTTTCCAATCTGGGCGCAAGAGCCTACGGTGGCCCAGGTATCTACCATAGTACCCTCATCAACATAAGCTCCAATATTAACATAGCTCGGCATTAAGATCGTTCCTTTAGAAATATAGGCGCCATGACGGGCAACCGCATGAGGTACGACGCGAATCTCCTTTTCTTTGTAGCCACGTTTCAATGGAATCTTGTCGTGATACTCAAAGATTCCTGCTTCTAAAACCTCCATCTTCTGAATAGGAAAATATAATACAACAGCTTTTTTTACCCACTCATTTACTTGCCAACTGCCTTCTAATGGCTCCGCAACCCGTAACTGACCGACATCTAGCAAATCAATTACTTCGCGGATAGCGTTTTGAGTGGATATTTCCTTTAATAAGTCTCTATTTTCCCAAGCAGATTCAATAGTTTTCTGTAAAGCTGTCATTTCCAATTTTATTTTAGGCAAATATAACGGCTTCACAATTATTGGCACAACTTTCGCTAGGTAAAAACAGAAAACTTACTTTTGTTTAAATTTTTACTGTGGGAAGAATACTAGCGATCGATTACGGAAAGAAAAGAACGGGAATAGCGGTGACAGATGAATTGCAAATCATTGCATCAGGATTGACCACTGTTCCTACGGAAACTATAGTTCAGTTCTTAACAGAATACATTGCAAAAGAACAGGTAGAACTAATTATTATTGGTGAGCCCAAGCAACTAGACAATAGGCCTTCAGAAAGTGAAGAATTAATCCGTCCTTTTATTGCAACACTTAAAAAAACATTTCCCGAAATTCCCGTCAAGCGGATTGATGAACGCTTCACCTCGAAGTTAGCGGTTCAAACGATGATCGATAGCGGGCTCAAAAAAAAACAACGCCGTAAGAAAGGCCTCGTTGATGAAATTAGCGCTACCATTATTTTGCAATCGTATCTCTACAGCAATCAATAAAAATTACAAGGCCTGTAAAAGTGCTCTTTTTAAGAATATTTTGGAATTTCTTATTTCATAATTGCATTTTATTATTTGTACTTTTGCAGCCAATACAAAAAAATGACAATGGTTTTACCAATTGTAGCTTATGGCGATCCTGTTTTGAGAAAAGTGGGAAAAGATATCGATGAAGATTATTCTCAGCTAAAGGAGCTCATCGAAAATATGAGAGACACCATGAAAAATGCCAGAGGTGTTGGCTTGGCCGCGCCTCAGATCGGCAAAGCGATCCGATTGTTTTTGGTAGACACGTCTCCTTTTGCGGAAGATGATGAACTGGATAAAGAAGAACAGGAGTTTTTAAAGAACTTTAGCAAGGTATTTATCAATGCGAAGATTGTAAAAGAAGAAGGTAGTGAATGGGCATTTAGTGAAGGCTGTCTGAGCATTCCAAACATCAATGAAGATGTATTTCGGCCAGAAACAGTAACCATTGAATACTACGATGAGAACTTTAAGAAACATACCGAGACTGTAAATGGTCTGGCAGCACGAGTTATCCAGCATGAGTATGACCACATTGAAGGAAAATTATTTACCGACAAATTGTCCTCATTAAAAAAACGATTGATCAAAAAGAAATTGGAGAATATAAGCAAAGGTAAAGTCGATGTAGACTATCGTATGCGCTTCCCTAAAAAATAAATTATGACTATAGATAAAATTGTAGCGATTTCCGGTAAACCCGGATTATTTGAAATCCTTTCTCAAACCAAAGGCGGAATCATTGTACGTTCTTTAGTCGATAACAAACGTTTTCCGGTGAACGCTGTGCAAAATGTAAGTGTATTGAATGATATTGCAATTTATACCTACGAGGAAGAGGTACCTTTACGGGAGGTCTTTAAAAATATCGCTGAGAAGGAAAATGGCAAAGAAACTATAAACCACAAAGAAAGCAATAGCACCTTATTGTCTTTTATGTCGGAGGTATTACCAAATTTTGATGATGAGCGTGTCTATGCTTCCAATGTCAAGAAAATTGTGCAGTGGTACAATATTCTGGTGCATGCCGAATTTGATTTTGCCACGTTAGAAGAGGAAGAAGAAACTACAGAAGACTAATTTGAATTCCCGAAAAGAACAGCTCGCCGCCCTTGACAGGCTATTAACTATCATGGATGAACTTCGTGAGAAATGTCCTTGGGATAAAAAGCAAACTATTCAGTCTCTCAGGCATCTGACCATTGAAGAGACCTATGAGCTTGGTGATGCGATTCTCGATAACGACTTGCAGGAAGTCAAAAAAGAACTTGGTGATTTGTTATGTCATATTGTTTTCTATTCAAAAATAGGCTCTGAAACCAAGGACTTCGATATCGCAGATGTTGCCAATTCTATTTCGGAAAAGCTCATTAAACGTCATCCACATATTTATGGTGATGTTGCAGTGAAAGATGAAATAGAGGTCCAGCAGAATTGGGAAAAACTCAAGCTTAAGGAAGGCAAAAAATCGGTATTAGAAGGTGTTCCGAAAAGCCTGCCTGCCGTGGTTAAGGCCAATAGAATTCAGGATAAAGTGGCAGGTGTCGGTTTTGACTGGGAAGAACCGCATCAGGTCTTCGATAAGGTCAAAGAAGAATTGGCAGAATTGAATGATGCGATTACAACTGGAAAACAAGAACATATCGAAAAAGAATTTGGTGATGTGCTATTTTCAATGATCAATTACGCGCGCTTCATTAAAGTAAATCCCGAAAATGCGCTGGAAAAAACCAATAAAAAATTTATCAAGCGCTTTCAATTTCTCGAAGCCGCGGCTAAAAAAGAAGGAAAAAAATTGGCTGATATGACCTTAGCGGAGATGGATGTACATTGGAATACTTCTAAAAAGTTGTTCAAATAATCTTTGTATTTTTAACGAATAAATTCTATTCGTTATGAAACGTATCTTGCTTTTTACTGTCTTTAGTCTATTACTATGTAGTTCTTGTAAAAAAGAACCGGCGACTTCCGAAACTGTTGAAAACGTCAGTTCACTCACCGAGACCTCAAAAGAAAACGGGTTTGCCATTGTAATTCATGGCGGCGCGGGCACGATCAAAAAAGAAAATATGACCTCGGAGCAAGAAGTTGCTTACCGTACTAAATTACAAGAGGCATTAGATGCCGGTTATAAAGTTCTGGAAGAAGGAGGGTCCAGTCTTGATGCAGTACAAAAATCCGTTAATATTATGGAAGACTCTCCATTATTTAATGCAGGAAAGGGAGCTGTTTTCAATAGTGCAGGCAAAAATGAATTAGATGCTTCTATCATGGATGGAAAAACATTAAACTCGGGCGCCATAGCCGGAGTAAAACAAATTAAAAATCCGATTAATGCGGCTAGAATTGTAATGGATAGTACACGGCATGTGATGATGGCTGGAAAAGGTGCAGAAGATTTTGCCAAATTAAACGGAATTGAATTTGAAGATGATAACTACTTCCATACTGAAAAGCGGTATAATCAACTATTGAAAGCGCAAGAACGTGAGAAAGTGGTTTTAGACCACTCTGCTTTAATTATTGACACTAAAGAACTGATTGATGATCATAAATATGGAACCGTTGGCGCAGTAGCCATCGATAAAGAAGGAAATATAGCAGCAGCCACCTCTACCGGAGGTATGACCAATAAAAAATATGGGCGTGTAGGCGATTCACCCATCATAGGCGCAGGGACTTATGCAAATAATAAGACATGTGGGGTTTCGGCCACAGGAACAGGTGAGTACTTTATCAGAACCTTGGCGACTCATGAAGCGTCTAGCTTAATGCAATATAGAAACCTGTCACTCAAAGAATCACTCGATGGCGTTATGAAGCAAATTGGTGATTTAGGCGGAAGCGGGGGGTTGATTGCTTTAGATAGAAATGGCAATGTGGCATGGTCTTTCAATTCTACCGGAATGTATCGTGGTTATAAGAAATCGAGCGGTGAAAATGTAGTTAAGTTTTACGAGGAATAATTAGAGTTTCCTTTTGTAACGTTTGCCGGGTTTTAATTTTTTTCGACCTATTCCTTTAAAATAGATCGGAACTGAAGTGCTTTTAGGGCCGAAAACAACAAAGTGAAGATGTGGTTTTGTCGTAAATCCCGTAAGGCCTGAGATACCAATAGCCTGCCCAACTTCCACATGCTCACCGACTTCGACCAATGCGCCATCGTAGTGAAGATGCACATACTGTGCAAAGGTACCATCATCATGCATAACAATTATTTTATTGGCCATCCCAATACATTTGCGCGTTCTGCAATGCTCTTTGGAATCCTCTTTCGTCAAAATTACTATACCGGGTCGTGCTGCGGTTACGGTATCGCCTATTTTCAGATCGAAGTCAATGGCATATTTTGAATGCTTTTCATCATGGGAAAACTTACCCCCAAAAGATTGGATAATTTTTGAAGACATGCCCTTCTGAAAAGGGAAGGTGTAAAGGTAATTTTTAGAATGCGTATCTTTTTTTGAATTACCAAAGTCTCCGCTTATGGAGACTAATTTATTTACATCAATTTGAGAGGTGTCTTTGACAATGCTTATCGGTATGATAAACGCATTTTTAGCTGTGTCTTGAGCTTCGATGAACAACTTTTCCTTAAACTTAAAGTTTTTCGCCACCTGGTCATGAAGTTTTACCTCAAACTCTACCGGTGCCAGAAATGGGTTGATCAAACTGATATAGACCGAATCATTGGCGAAAACTTTCTTAGAAGCAATTTTTTGCGCTTGCAATGAAGTAAAAGAAATGAGTGACAGAAATAGAAGAAGATTTTTCAAATCTGGATTTTATAATAAGAGTCGTTACAAACTATTTTGTTACACCCAATTTAAATTAGGTCATAATGACTATCGGATTCTCCTTTCATCCTTGTATATCATAGTTCGACAACGCCTTTTAGTACTTCCCAAACATTTTGTGCCACAATTTTTTGTCCCTCGACAGTCGGATGAATACCATCTTCCTGGTTAAGTTCAGGTATACCACCAACATCTTTTAACAAAAAAGGAATCAATGGGAGATCGTTTTTATCGGCCAATTCAGGAAAGATAGTTCTAAATTCGGTAGTATAATCTTGTCCCATATTCGGAGGGATTTGCATACCGGCTAAGACGATTATCGTCTCAGGATACTTCTTCTGTACAGCATCTATGATTGCTTGTAAGTTTTCCCTGGTCTCTGCAAGCGGAATTCCACGTAATCCATCATTAGCACCTAGTTCCAATACAAAAATGTCTACCTCTTGATTGAGCACCCAGTCTACACGGCTTCTTCCTCCTGCTGTAGTCTCTCCACTTAGCCCCGAATTAATCACCGTGTACTTAAACCCTAAAGAATCAAGCGTGTTTTGTATGATTGCGGGAAAGGCATCGTTGACATCATCAAGGCCGTAACCGGCGGTTAGGCTATCTCCAAAAAATAAAATTGTTTTGCCAGAAACACGATCATCAGAAGCTGTTTTGGTTTCTGCAGTATTCGGTTCTTGATCCTTATTTTTTTTATCTGTCACACCATTACAAGATGTGATCAGGAAAAAAATGAAAAAATAACGAAATTTTAAGATACAATTCATAGGATTATTCGTCAATTATTCAAATCGTTTACTTATTTTGATGCTTGTAAGAAAGCAAAATTGAACTTATTATATGTCAAAGATATTAAAGATTGAGCACCTAAAGAAAAGCTATACCAGTGGTTCAAAAAAACTGACCGTGTTGAATGATATTTCTTTTGAAATTGATCGCGGTAGTACGTTTTCAATTGTAGGCCCTTCAGGAAGTGGTAAAACAACCTTATTAGGGCTGAGTGCAGGATTAGACAAGCCAGATTCCGGAAGTATTGAACTATGTGGAATACCATTACATACTTTAAATGAAGACGAGCGCGCACAACTGCGTAATAAAGAAGTAGGTTTTATTTTTCAAAATTTTCAATTATTGCCAACACTTAGCGCGCTTGAAAATGTGAGTGTACCCCTGGAATTACAAGGTCAAAAAAATGCTGCTAAAGTGGCTATGGAGTTATTGGATAAAGTAGGATTGGCCGATCGCTTTCACCATTACCCATCGCAGCTTTCGGGAGGGGAACAACAGCGCGTGGCCATTGCCAGGGCCTTTTCTAACGGGCCTTCTATTTTGTTCGCTGATGAACCCACCGGAAATCTTGATGACGAGACCGGCGAAAAAATAGTTAAACTGTTATTTGAATTAAATGAACAAGCCGGAACAACACTGGTTATCGTCTCTCATGATTTGGAATTGGCCAACAAAACAGAGCAGATTTTGCGCCTGAAAGGCGGAAAAATAGTACAAAACGAAAAAATCTTAGCCTCTTGACTACTTCCTCGACTTCTTCAAAAGCCGGCTTAAAATGGTTGTTTAAAATGGCATGGCGCGATGGTAAAGCAAGCAGTTCGCGCTTATTGCTCTTTATGGCATCGATCATCCTTGGTATCGCTGCTGTTGTGGCCATTCAATCGTTTAGCGAAAACCTGCAGCAAAATATTGAATCACAGTCTAAGGCCTTGATGGGTGCAGATTTTATTATTGACAGCCGGCAGCTTCCAAATGAGAAAGTACAGCATATCATTGACTCATTGGGAGGTGCAGATGCTTATGAGGTAAATTTTGCATCAATGGCGGCCTTTCCAAAAAATGACGGTGTTAAATTAATGCGTGTTCGAGGCATAGAAGGCGACTTTCCTTTTTACGGAACCCTAGACACGGAGCCGGTAGCTGCTGCAACTTCGTATCAAAATGAAGAAGGTGCGTTGGTAGATGCTACGGTGATGTTGCAATATGAACTAAACCCTGGTGATTCCGTCAAAGTTGGAAACGTCACCCTGCCTATTGTTGGAGCCTTAAAATCAGCTCCCGGAAGTACAGCAGCCGGAAGCACGATAGCGCCCCCAATAGTAATTCCTTTCAAATTCATTGAAGCCACTGAATTATTGCAGGTAGGCAGTCGTAAAGAATACCAGTATTTCTTTGTAGCACCTCCAGATATGGATTTGGAGGAGTTAGATAAGAACCTGGATCCTATTCTGGATGCTGAAAATGTAGACTTAGATACGCATCTCGGAGCCAGTCAGCAACTGGGCCGTGGCTATGAAAATGTGAGTAAGTTTTTAAATCTGGTAGCCTTTATTGCACTTTTACTTGGTTGCGTTGGTATTGCAAGTTCAGTGCATATATATATTAAAGAAAAATTGCGGGCGGTAGCTGTGCTTAAATGTTTGGGTGCTACTCGAAGACAATCATTTTTAATCTACCTGATACAAATAGCTGTAATGGGCCTGATTGGAGGCGTCATCGGCACATTGGTTGGTTTAGGTTTCCAGCAAGTATTCCCACTCATTCTTCAGGAGTTTTTACCTTTTGAAGTTGCCATTATACTGAATTGGCCACCAATTATAATGGGATTGTTGCTAGGGGTGTTTATGTCGGTTGCCTTTGCACTCATGCCATTATTAAGCACATGGTATGTTTCACCCCTTGAAGTATTACGCGTGCAGAAAGAAAGTGCGGTTAAATCAAAATGGGCACGTCTGTTAACCTTAACAGGCATCCTTCTTTTTGTTTATTTATTCGCTTATTGGTTGTTAGAAAATGTAGTTTATGCATTAGGTTTTGTGATCACAACCTTAATCACCTTTTCAATTCTCGCAGGAGTCGCCACTTTATTTATGCGCGCAATTAAAAAATTCTTCCCAACTTCCTGGGGGTTTACGGCGCGTCAGAGTTTGCTGAATTTGTTTCGACCTAATAATCAAACGACCGTTTTAATTGTAGCGATAGGACTAGGTACTTTCTTGATCAGTACCTTATACTTTACCAAAGATATTTTGCTGGCTAGAACTTCTCTTGAAAATAATTCCAATAGTCCGAATATTATCTTATTGGATGTACAATCTGATCAGCGTGAAGCCGTGGCGAATAGCATTACACCGAATGGGCTACCGGTCATAGATAATATGTCAATTGTTACTATGCGCATTCACAGTATTAAAGGAAAATTATCCAAAGAAATTCGCAGTGACAGTACGATGCGTATTCAGGAATGGGTATTAAATCATGAATTTCGGGCTACCTATCGAGACTCATTAATTGCTTCAGAAGTCATTTCTGAAGGTGAATGGACGCCTACCCTGGCACCTGGAGAACCTGTGGTTATTTCGATAGCCGATGGCATTGCAGAAGACGCAAATGTAGGTGTTGGTGATGAGATCGTTTTTAATGTACAAGGGGTATTAATGCCAACGACCGTAGGAAGCATCCGTGAAGTGGATTGGGGCCGGGCGCAAATGAATTTTTTAGTTGTTTTTCCAAATGGGGTTTTAGAGAATGCCCCGCAGTTTCATGTTTTAACTACCCGTACTCCTGACGAGCAAACCTCGGCGACCCTACAACGGGAATTGATTAAAAAGTTCCCAAATGTCTCTGTTATAGACTTGCGTCAAATACTATCACTTATTGAGGATATATTGACGAAGATTTCCTGGGTGATTAATTTTATGGCGTTTTTTAGTATTCTCACAGGCATTATTGTCTTAATTGGCTCGGTACGAACCAGCAAATTCCAGCGCATTAAGGAGAGTGTTCTATTAAGAACGCTCGGTGCTAAAAGCAAGCAAATCTTACGAATTATGGCTTTAGAATACTTTTACCTGGGCATTATTGGAAGTGGTATAGGCGTTCTTTTATCGTTAGTGAGTAGCCTGCTGCTGGCGCTGTGGGTATTTGAAGTTCCTTTTGTACCTTCTGTAATTCCGTTTTTGGTGTTTTTGCCCGGAATCACGGCTTTAGTGATGGCCATAGGACTCGGTAATAGCCGAAGTGTGCTTGTAAGTCCGCCGTTGGAAGTATTGAGAAAAGAGCAATAACTGCGCTGCAGGTAGCGGTTTAGAGCAATTAATCCTTATTTTCTTGCTCAGCTTCTTTTTTCATTTTGATATATCGACTCAACAAACGTATCCCCAAACGAGCGAAAAGGATGACTGCGATTACCAGTACAATATCAAACTCGTTCATATCTTTCTACACTTAATCGTCTGAACTAGTCTTAGATAGTCGCACAATCTCTACCAGATAATGTTCAATACCATTGTCTCCTTTAATAGCATTAATAATATTCTCTTGGAAATGCTGCTTTCTTTTCATCATATTAAGAAAAGTTTGATCCTGAATTAACCTCAGGTTTTCCGGGCTTTGCATTTGGACAAAATTTCCGTTTTGAATTACATAAGGTTCAATAGTACTGGACCAGAAATTGCGATCAATATCTACAAACTCAGTATAATTATTTAGAACGTCTTTCCAGGAAACAAGATATTTACGTAAGCTGTCATTTCTAATTAAATTGAAATCTCCAGAACTTATTAGTGACTCCACAACTCCATTTGAGGGATAATAAGGGTATCCACCGAACATACCCATAATATATTTATACACCGAATCTCTGGATACCGTGTTTCCCATATGGTCAAGGTTTCTAAAGACTATATTTCCACTATTCAATGTATTGACCTGATTTTGTTTTACCGGAACAAATTCATTCAAATTTTTATTAAAATCTTTGTGAAGTTCAGCTAAAATAGCTTTCTCCTTAATACGGTCTTTTCGTTCTTCATTCCAGTTATTCACTTGTAAAGCCAATAGAATACCTACCATAACCAATAAAATTTCACCAATAGCGTATTTGAAGTATTTGCTCATTTTGTTTTCTTGGATTAATTGTTGTCTTATTTTTCTGAAGAACTTTATCATACTAGCATCTGCCATTCCTGCGTAGGCAGGAATCCATTTTTAAATTGAAACTCTAAAGTGGATTCCGCATCAAGTGCGGAATGACAAAACCTTTGATTTTGATTTAAGAGTGAGCGACGAATATAATGAAAGAATTTAATCATTACTTCTCCTCTAAAAGTCTAATAATTTCTTTAGCGGATTCTATAAGATTTCCATTGTCGATAATAGAGATTTTCAAATGCAATTCTTTTGTAGCCAAATAATTTTCTAATAAGGGGTCATTTAACAAACCTTCATAATTTTCCTTTAAAGTTACCGACCTACCCTTTGGCAGTTGATAATTACGAATCCTAAAATTCTCATAAAGCCTACGGTTAGAAATATATTTATCCAATAAAGGTCCGAACTTGGTAAGGTTGTCATTTTGAAAAATGCGTTGTTCCTCGAGCATTTCTTCTACGAGTTGCGGCCATTCAATGAGGTGTCTTTTAAGTTCTTCGTTTTTAATGTCATTAATTAAACCGGTATTAAATACTCCTTCCAGCAGTTTAAAGTCCTCATTAAATGTAAAATTATTGACCAAAGATGCTAATATTTCAACAATTTCAGATTCATTAATATCACTCTTTCCTTCAGCAATAACGGTATTTAATTTATGAATGTTCTGTACGGCAACTTTTTTTGAAATATAAAAAGCCTCTAATTCATTGAGCCGATTTTCAAAATCTATTTTTAGATTCGCAAAAAGTTTACGTTCGCTTTCAGCTTCCTTTCGGTTTTCGTTCCAATTGTTAATTTGAAGGGCAATCAAAATGCCGATTACGACCAATACAATTTCACCAATGGCATATACTAAATATTTGGAAAACTTATTTTCGGAAAGCAGGGTACGTCGAATGCGCCTAAAGAATTTAAGCATGGTTTGGTTGCGCTGGTTTACTTATTCGTAGGAATAATTTTTAAAATGTTATAATTCAAATACTCACCCCAGCATAAATATAGCAAAAAATTCTAATCCTAAATTTCTACCTTTACCAACAAACAGACCAACGTATATGACTATTAGAGATATCACTACCGCTATCGAAGAAATCGCTCCATTAAAGTATGCTGAAGATTTTGATAATGTTGGGCTACTTGTGGGTGACTATTCGACCCAGGTAACAGGAATCTTAGTAACCCTTGATACCCTCGAAGCTGTGGTCGATGAAGCCATAGAAAAACAGTGTAATTTGATCGTCAGCTTCCACCCTATTATCTTCTCAGGCCTTAAAAAAATAAATGGCACTACTTATGTTGAACGCGTGGTACTCAAAGCAATAAAAAACGATATTGCTATCTACGCAATCCATACAGCCCTGGATAATTCAGTTCAGGGCGTTTCCGCTAAAATGGCCGAAGTATTAGGCTTGCAAAACACGAAAGTTTTATTACCTAAACAAGGCCTCATAAAAAAACTCACTACCTATGTTCCGAAGAAAGACGCAGATAAAGTTAGAAAAGCGCTCCACAAAGCCGGCGCCGGGGACATCGGAAACTATAGCGATTGCAGTTTTAATATCGATGGATATGGCACCTACAGAGGGAATGAAGATGCAAATCCCACAATTGGTGAAAAAGGAAAATTACATACAGAAAATGAGACTTTCATAAGTGTAATTTTTGAGAAACATCTTGAAAAAAAACTACTGAGTGCTTTATTTAATACACATCCGTATGAGGAAGTGGCATATGATATTGTTGCCACAGATAATGCACACCAACATATAGGTATGGGCATGGTCGGTGAACTTAAAAGTGCTGTATCAGAGGATGAATTCTTCTACCTTCTGAAAGAGAAATTCAGTTTGAAAAGCATTCGTCATTCTAGGCGATTGGGAAAACCTATTAAAAAAGTGGCTGTTTTAGGTGGGTCGGGGGCTTTTGCTATCAGCGCCGCAAGACACTCTGGAGCAGATAGTTACGTTTCAGCTGACTTCAAATACCACGATTATTATAAGGCTGAAAATCAACTGATTCTGGCAGATATTGGCCATTATGAAAGTGAGCAGTTCACAAAAAACCTTTTGGCCGATTATCTTACACAAAAATTTCGTAATTTTGCAGTCGTTTTATCGGAAATCAATACAAATCCTATCAATTACGCATAATTATGGCAAAAAAGACTGAAGTAACTGTTGAAGAAAAATTAAGAGCTCTATATGACCTGCAATTAATAGACTCCAGAATTGATGAGATAAAAAACACACGTGGTGAATTGCCCTTAGAAGTGGAGGATCTTGAAGATGAGATCGAAGGATTAAATACCCGATTATCGAATTTCAATAACGATATTGAAAACTTAGAAACGAGTATTAAAAACCGAAAGCAAGGCATTGAAGAAGCCAATGCCGCCATTAAAAAATATACTACACAGCAAAAGAATGTTCGCAACAATCGTGAATTCGATTCTTTAAGCAAAGAGATTGAATATCAGGAACTCGAAGTTCAATTAGCTGAAAAACACATTAAAGAATTTTCAGCAAAGATCGAACAAAAGAAAGAGATCATTGGCGCTGCTGAAGAAAAATTAAAAGAACGTCAAGAGCATTTAAAGCATAAAAAAGATGAGCTAGATGCGATTATGGCAGAGACAGAAAAAGAGGAAAAGCTCTTATATAAAAAGTCTGAAGAATTTAGCAAACTAATTGATGAGCGTTTATTAGCAGCTTATAAAAGAATTCGCGCGAAAGTACGCAACGGATTAGCAGTTGTACCTATCAAACGTGGTGCTTCTGGTGGTTCATTCTTTACCATTCCGCCACAAAAGCAAATGGAAATTGCCAACCGAAAGAAGATTACTACGGACGAGCATAGTGGCAGAATTTTGGTTGATGCCCAATTGGCCGAAGAAGAAAAGCAGAAAATGGAAGAATTGTTTACTTCGTAAAACATACATAAAAACCGTAACGAAAACCTCTCATCACCGAGAGGTTTTTTTGTGCTCATTGTGAACCAATAATCACTACCTTGTGTCAATAATCATTGGGGATGAAACTACAAATAGCGGTTTTACTAGCTGGTCTAGTCATTGGCTCTTTACTATCTTGTTACCTTCTCCTTAAGAAAGACGGGTAACATTGTATGAAAAGCACTTTGCCAGTGGCCATCTGGCCCTTTTTATCGACCGCTTACCGAAAGAGCTTTGGGCGACTAAAATTCTTCAGGATATGGCAGCCCAAATGAGTCTCAAAGATTCAAGCTTTAATCCGTTACAAGGCCTTTTAATTAACGAAGTTAATTTTGGTAGATGGTTTCTGATGGATGCCGGTGATTTTGATCAAGACAGCGATGAAGATCTTATCTTAAGCTTTTTACCCATGTGTTTATACCGGTACCGGATGCCCTTACCAAACTATGGCAAAAGAAAATGCCGATTTTATAATTTTAGAAAATAAGTTAAAAGATAACCAGCAATAAGAACCAAACAATTGGTATGGCCTCCACAAAAAAAGCGCTGTAATAATTATTTTGACGGTTACTAGCACGTACCAATAACAACAATGAAATCAGTGTGACAACAAATTCCACGCGTAAATTCGCACCTGGCTCTTCCTTTAAAAAATTCAATCCTAAAAAAAGCATCAGTAGAACAATCCCGATGCGCTTTGCATTAGCAATTCCGAAGACCTGTGGCAGCGTTTTTAAAGCTTCAGTATCATAGTCAACATCTCGAATATCAAACGGTATTGTAATTGCTGCCACAAAAAGCAATCGCTGTAAAAACATGACGTATACGTCCTTTGAAAATGAAAGTTTATGATTTATAACAGGTATTAAAACAGTAACTGATGCCCAACAAAAAGCGATTAAAAAGAGTTTAAACCCCGGCACCGTGCGCAACGCCATTTTTCCCCGTAAGGGTACCACATAGAACACGGTCACAATACCAAATGGAACCAGAGCCAATAAGGTGATCGTTTGGAGATGAACCGCCAGGTAAACCAAAAAAACAAAGGAAATAATAGTAACGACGACCAATGCTGTTTGGTTGGCCGCAATCCAATTATAAAACCATGAAGTTATTTCTGATTTTCTGTAGAGTCGTACAAAGTTATACGATAAAACTGTAGCAAAAAAAACGAAGCTTGGAACTGTAGGGTCAGATACTCCAAAAAGAAGTAAAGTAATTTTCGTTAGGCAAAATGTAGCCAGGGCTACATGCATATTACTGAATACATAAAAATCAAAGACACGTTTTAAGAGCTGCATGCAACAAAAATAGGTAAAACTAAGCGTTGAAAAATATTCATTTTGAGAAGATTCTAATAGGTACTTTTTCCGTATTTTTGGTCATCAAATTTTTATCGAATTAAAATTGTAGCATGAAGACAGATTCTTTCACTTTAAGACATTTAGGACCGCGTGAAAATGAAGTTGATCAAATGTTAGAAACCATAGGTGTAGATTCAATAGAAGAATTGATCTTTAACACCGTACCTTCCCATATTAGATTAAAGAGACCATTAGATTTACCGAAAGCCATGAGTGAGTATGAATTCAGTACACATCTTCATGAATTGGCTTCCAAGAACAAACAATTCAAGTCTTTTATCGGCTTAGGATATCATCCGACAATTACACCGGCTGTTATTCAACGAAATATTTTTGAGAATCCGAGCTGGTACACATCTTACACACCTTACCAGGCAGAAATTTCCCAAGGGCGCCTGGAAGCGCTATTGAATTACCAGACTGTAGTCGCTGAGTTGACCGGAATGGAACTGGCGAATTCTTCTTTATTGGATGAGGGTACTGCGGCGGCAGAAGCCATGGCTTTACTATTTGCCGCACGCTCAAGAGATCAAAAGAAGAAAGAAGTATGTCAATTCTTCGTTTCGGAGGATGTGTTGCCACAGACCATTTCTATTCTTAAAACAAGAGCGATCCCAATCGGAATTGAATTGGTAGTTGGCAATCATAAATCTTTTGAATTTACCGAAAAAGTATTTGGCGCGATTGTTCAATATCCAAATAAAAACGGGCAATTATTCGATTACTCGGATTTTATAGCTGCTGCAAATGAATACGGCGCCAAAGTGGTCGTCGCTGCTGACTTGCTTAGCCTGGCCCTTTTAAAGGCTCCCGGTGAGATGGGCGCAGATGTAGTGGTTGGCACCTCACAGCGTTTCGGAATTCCACTAGGATATGGAGGGCCACACGCAGGTTATTTTGCTACGAAGGAAGAATACAAGCGATTGATTCCCGGTAGAATTATAGGCGTTACAAAAGATGCCAATGGTAACCGCGCATTGCGAATGGCCTTACAAACACGCGAGCAGCATATCAAAAGAGAAAAAGCGACCTCAAATATTTGTACAGCACAGGTATTATTAGCTGTGATGGCAGGCATGTACGCCACCTATCATGGACCGAACGGACTGAAATATATCGCCGGTAAAATACACTCATTGACAAATATATTGAACGGTGCTGTTTTACAAATGGGCTTAGCGCAAGTGAATACTGCGGTCTTTGATACACTTCAGGTGAAAGTGACTTCTACAGAAGTTGTGAAAAAAATAGCGGAAGAGCATCAGTTAAATTTCCATTATCCCGATACAACTTCAGTTTGTATTTCATTAAATGAAACCACTTCATTAGAAGATGTACGATTAATAGCAACCATCCTGGCAAAGGCAGAAAATAAAGCGGAAATTCAGATTAAAGAATTTGTGGCTGCTTCATCAATTCCCGAAACTCTCAAACGGGCATCTGATTTCATGACCAATGAGGTATTTACCAATTATCATTCGGAGACTGAAATGATGCGTTATATCAAACGGTTGGAACGTAAAGATATCTCTTTGACCGATTCGATGATTGCCTTAGGATCGTGTACAATGAAATTAAACGCGGCATCAGAGATGTTACCCTTAAGTTCAAGTTCCTGGAACAATATACATCCATTTGTACCCTTAGACCAGGCACAAGGGTATCAACAAATGCTCAAAGAGTTGGAGCACTCGCTGAACATCATTACCGGTTTTCATGCGACATCTTTACAACCCAATTCAGGTGCTCAGGGTGAATTTTCCGGCCTTATGGTTATTAGAGCCTATCATCAGTCACGAGGCGACCATCATAGGAATATATGTTTGATCCCTGCCTCTGCACACGGTACCAATCCGGCTTCGGCAGTGATGGCAGGTATGAAAGTAGTAGTTACCAAAACCTCGGAAAATGGGAATATCGATGTAGAAGATTTGCGTCAAAAAGCAGAATTACATAAAGATAATTTGGCGGCTTTAATGGTTACCTATCCATCTACACACGGGGTTTTTGAAAGCGCAATTCAAGACATTACCAAGATCATTCATGACAATGGTGGACAAGTCTACATGGACGGCGCTAATATGAATGCACAGGTGGGTTTGACCAATCCGGCCACGATAGGTGCAGATGTATGCCATCTCAACCTGCATAAGACTTTTGCAATTCCACATGGCGGTGGTGGTCCGGGTGTAGGACCCATCTGCGTTGTCGAGCATTTGGCTGAATTTTTGCCTTCCAATCCTATAGTACCTACCGGAGGTAAAAGTGCCATTACGGCCATCTCTGCAACTCCATGGGGCTCCGCCCTCGTAGATTTGATCTCGTATGGCTATATAAAAATGCTCGGGGCAGAAGGATTGAAGCAGGCGACCGATTACGCGATATTAAATGCCAATTATATAAAAACAAGATTAGAGAAACACTATAAGATATTATACACTGGTGAACGAGGCTTCTCTGCCCATGAAATGATCGTTGATTTTAGAGAATTTAAAGCGAAAGGTATTGAGGTCGTAGACATTGCGAAACGCTTAATGGATTTTGGCTTCCATGCACCAACCTTGTCATTTCCAGTTGCCGGTACTTTAATGATCGAACCTACCGAAAGTGAAAACAAAAAAGAGTTAGATCGCTTTTGTGATGCAATGATTCAGATCAAAACCGAAATTGATGCCTATAGTGAGGGTGAGGACTCCGTGTTAAAAAATGCACCACATACACAGGCTATGATTACAGCAGATGAATGGAACTATGACTATTCAAGACGAGAAGCAGCGTTTCCACTGGACTATGTTTCAGAAAATAAATTCTGGCCCCCGGTACGACGTGTTGACGATGCCTATGGTGATAGAAACCTAATCTGTGATTGTAACCCAATTGAGGATTATATTGAGGCGTAGGTTTTGTCGCGAAGTTTTAGGAGTTGTAAAAGAACTATATCGATAACGTAAAATACTATTCTCAAATTTTTCAGGCTATTTCTAAAATAGTATTTTTGTGTTTCATTCTTTTTGTTAAGAAACTTTATTTATGAAAAAAATCACGAAAGAAACCTACCTAAACTGGTATAAAGACATGCTATTCTGGCGGAAGTTCGAAGATAAACTTGCTGCCGTTTATATTCAACAAAAAGTTCGGGGTTTCTTACACCTATATAATGGCCAGGAAGCTGTGTTGGCTGGGGCGCTTCATGCTATGGACTTGACCAAAGATAAAATGATCACCGCCTACAGAAACCACGTTCAGCCTATCGGTATGGGCGTTGACCCAAAACGTGTTATGGCAGAGTTG
The DNA here is from genome assembly GCA_030065775.1 of Flavobacteriaceae bacterium. Taxonomy (GTDB): domain Bacteria; phylum Bacteroidota; class Bacteroidia; order Flavobacteriales; family Flavobacteriaceae; genus Aureibaculum. The sequence continues at coordinate 32,500 of JASJDL010000005.1, forward strand.
TATGGTAAAGCCACAGGTACCTCACAAGGTCTGGGTGGTTCCATGCATATTTTCTCTAAGGAACATCGTTTTTATGGAGGCCATGGTATCGTAGGTGGTCAAATTCCTTTAGGTGCCGGTCTCGCTTTCGCGGATAAATACAAAGGATCAGATGCCGTTACCCTAACCTGTTTTGGTGATGGTGCCGCACGACAAGGATCATTACATGAAACCTTTAATATGGCGATGCTGTGGAAGCTCCCTGTAGTATTTATCGTAGAAAATAATGGCTACGCCATGGGGACCTCTGTTGAGCGTACTGCCAACCATGAGGATATCTGGAAACTTGGACTTGGATACGAAATGCCCAGTAAAGCTGTGGATGGCATGAATCCTGTGAAAGTAGCAGAAGCCGTTTACGAAGCCATTGAGCACGCACGAAAAGAAGGGCCCTATTTCTTAGAAATGAAAACTTATCGTTATCGCGGTCATTCTATGAGTGATGCACAGCACTACAGAACAAAGGAGGAAGTTGCCGAATACAAAAAAATCGATCCAATTACACAGGTTAAGGATATTTTGTTAGAAAAGAACTACGCCACTGAGGAAGCTATTGAGAAGATCGATAAAGAAGTAAAAGCCATGGTGGCCGAGTGTGAGAAGTTTGCTGAAGAGTCACCGTATCCAGAAAAGAATGTGATGTACGATGTGGTGTACCAACAGGAAGACTATCCTTTTTTAAAACATAGGATGTAAAAACATACAAATATCAAGCGTCAAATCACAGCATTTGGAGTTGCTTCTACAGATTTTGGATTTTGAAACTTGATTTTTATTTAATTTTAAAAAAATTAAATTTTTATGGCAGAAGTAATAAACATGCCCCGTTTAAGTGATACCATGGAGGAAGGTACCGTGGCGAAATGGCTAAAAAATGTAGGCGACAAAGTAGAGGAAGGCGATATTCTGGCTGAAATTGAAACTGATAAAGCTACGATGGAATTCGAATCGTTTCATGAAGGTACATTGCTGCATATAGGCATAAATGAAGGACAATCTGCTAAAGTAGATTCATTATTGGCCGTCATTGGCGAAAAGGGGGAAGATATAAAAGGATTACTGGAAGCTACCCCTGCTGCTGAAGAAAAACCAACAGCAGAAGAGACCATCGTTAAAGCAGAAGACGAGAAAGTTGAATCAAGTGCAACCGAAGGTTCTTCTAAGGTTGATTTGCCAGAGGGCGTAGAGATTATTACTATGCCGCGTTTAAGCGACACCATGACAGAAGGAACGGTTGCCACCTGGTTAAAGAAAGTCGATGATGATGTTAATGAAGGTGATATTCTGGCTGAAATTGAAACCGATAAAGCTACCATGGAGTTTGAATCCTTTCATGAAGGAACGCTTTTATATGTAGGTATTGAAGAAGGAGGCTCAGCCCCTGTTGATAGTGTCTTGGCTGTGATTGGAAAAAAAGGTACTGATATTTCCGGAGTTATCGAAGCTATAAAAAGTGGCGCTTTCTCTAAAGCGGAGACGAAACCTGATGCTCCTGCTGTTGAAGCTCCCAAAGTCACAGAAGAACCGCAACCTCTAAAATTCGAACCGACGCCTGCAACAGTAGAGACCGCTGTTACCGTAAGTTCAAACGGACGAATCATTGCTTCGCCATTGGCGAAAAAAATAGCTAAAGAAAAAGGAATCAACCTTTCGCAGGTAAAAGGTACTGGTGAAGGTGGACGCGTTGTAAAACGTGATGTTGAAAATTATACACCTGCTGCCAGCGCAGTAGCTGCAACTCCATTCGTACCGTCAGGTACCGAGAGCTCTGAAGAAATTCCAAACTCACAGATGCGTAAGGTCATTGCGCGTCGTTTAGCTGAATCTAAGTTTACGGCACCGCATTATTATTTGAACGTAGAGTTCGCCATGGATAATGCCATCGCTTTTAGAAAACAATTTAATTCATTACCTGATACGAAAATATCGTTTAATGACATCGTGGTTAAAGCCACTGCGTTGGCATTAAAGCAGCATCCCGCGGTGAACGCTCAGTGGTTTGACGATCGTATTAAACGCAATCATCATGTGCACATCGGTGTAGCTGTAGCCGTCGAAGATGGTTTGGTAGTACCTGTGGTTCGTTTTGCAGATGAGCAGACGCTTCCACAAATAGGTGCCCAGGTTAAGGACTATGCTGGAAGAGCGCGTAATAAAAAACTGACTCCTCAAGAAATGGAAGGTAGCACCTTTACCATCTCTAACTTAGGGATGTTTGGTATCACAGATTTTACTTCCATTATTAATCAACCCAACTCGGCAATTTTGTCTGTTGGCGCCATTGTGCAAAAACCAGTCGTTAGGGATGGTCAAATCGTCGTGGGCAATACTATGAAATTAACAATGGCCTGTGACCACAGAACAGTTGATGGTGCTACAGGTGCAGAATTCTTACAAACGTTACGCGGGTACATTGAGAATCCGGTGACGATGTTGGTATAAGATATAATGAAAAAGCGACCTTTTGGTCGCTTTTTTTAATTAACTCTTCTACGCTCCTCTTCTGCTCCGGTCTGGCGATCTCTGGCAGATTTTACCTTGCTGTTACCAAAATTTCTGGTATATGTTAGTGTATAGGTACGATTACCAAAATCAAATAAATTTCTTGTTCTGATATTCTGTTCTGGTAAATCTGTACCTCCGTTAAACTCAAACGAATCGAACAGATCATTTACTGCGAACTTGAGTGTCCCCCATTTATCATTGAACTTATGCTGCATACCAAGATTTACCCGATACACCTCATCATACCTTGCCGTGCCAAAGAATCCTGCACTCGTATAAAAGAATGAGGCTTCCCCAGATGTTTTTTCAGAAATCTTAAAAGAATGTGTAGTGTTCGCGGTAAAATTCCCTAGGCTGAGTTCAATAGGTTCATCATTGTAAAATGCGCGTACCTTTTGATCAACATAATTTAAATTATTCTGGGTTCGCCACCATTTAAACAGCTTTAACGGAAAGCCTGCAGTAATTGAAAATGTTTTGGTATAATCTAAATTAGCCGCTTCAAAAATTAACCGGCCTGTGGCCTCATCAATACGTTCCTGGAAATTTGCAATCGATTCGTCTTCATTGGTATACTGCAAAGAAAATATATACGATTTGTAGTTGATATCGTATTTCACTGAATTCGAAATTGCCGGTTGTAATGCGGCATTGCCGGATAAAAATGTTGTAGGGTCAAAGAAAATTACGAATGGGGCGAGGTCATTAAAGGTTGGCCGCGTAATTCGTTTTGAATATGATAAGTTCATACTGAAGTTATCATTGAACTTATGATTTACAAAAGCACTTGGAAAAAAGATACCATATTCACGATCGACTACAGTTCCTTGGGTATCTGTATCTAATTTCGTATCCGTAAACTCATAACGCAGACCCAATTTAACACTGGTGTTTTTACCAATGTTATAATCTGAAGCTAAATAGGTGGCCAATACCCTTTCATTCAGAGCGCTGGTATTGGTTAAGTCGGCATCAAAAACCCAGGTATTGCCGATTAAATTCTCCACACCCACTTTATTGTCAAATTCCGAAAATGTACCCTTCAGACCGGTTTCAACTTTAAGGTCTTTAGTAAGTTGTTTGCTATAGTCTAACTTGCTTACCCAAGTACTCAAAGATGTTTCTTTACCACTTCTCAACAGCTCCTCATTTAAGAATACTCTATTCTCATCAAAAAAAGAATTCGCATAGTTGGTAGGATTGTCGTCGTCATAATATAAATAATCAATATCAAAGCTTACGAATTCATCATCTTTAAAATTATGTTTTATATTGTAATTGGCTCCAAAATGCTTCCAGTGATTTACTTCATCATTGACTAAATCAACGTAAGAGCTGGGGCTTCCATTTTCTGAATCTAAACTTTCATTAAAGGCATCCATTGACCAACGATTGTCATAGCCATTCAAAAGAATTCCCGTTACGGTTTTCTTCGTGATTTGGTAATCAAAACCTAATCTTACATTATGATTTCGCTGGTTCGGGTCTCTAGTGGTCTCTGTAAAAGTTCCTAATAAATCTCCTTCTTGTTCAAACTCTCGACTTGTTCTAAACAGTTGATCTCGTCTATCTAATAAGAAAGAATAACTACCAAAGAAGTTAATCTTGTCTTCGCGATAATTAAAGTTTATGTTATCAGACGTAGTTTCTCCGTTGCCATAACCTCCTGAAAAAGAATAGGAGCCATTCAGCCCGAGGTCTGTTCGTTCTTTTAGAACAATATTAATAAAACCGGCATTGCCTTCTGCGTCAAAATTTGCTGGTGGCGTGGTAATTAATTCGATTGATGATATATTGTCAGCGCTCATTCCTTCCAACATTTGAACGAGCGAAGCTACCGGTACATAACTTCTCTTTCCATTGATCATGACTACCACCCCATCTTTACCTACTATAGAAATTGAATTGCTTTGTTTATTAACAATTACACCGGGTGAACGTTCTAAAATTTCTAAGGCTGAACCACCGGACGAAACAATACTGTTCTCTACATTAATGACCATTCTATCAACTTTTTGCTGATAGAGAGGTTTGTCTGCTCTCACCACGACTTCATTTAATGCTTCGCCGCTGACTAAGGTAATCGTCTCAACCTGATAATTTGATCTGAGCTGAAAAGATTTTGAATAGACTGATCGATAACCAAGCATACTGGCCAATATCCTATATTCACCTTCTGGAATTGATTTTAGCTCGTATGTTCCTCCTTCAGTAGTAACTGTTCCTTTTACCAAAGTGGAATCTGCCGCATTAAGTAATAGAATATTTACATAAGGTAAGGCTTTATTATCTGGTTCAATCACTCTACCGCTAATGGTATAGGTAGATTGTGCACAAATATTTAGGGAAAAACAAAGGAAAAAGATGGATAGCAGAGCGTAAGACAATTTCATAGCAATTAGGAATGGATAAAACAAATATACCATTACTACAATGCTAATCAATTGCAGTCAAGACATTTATAAAAACTTTAACAGGAGGTTAAACTATTGATAAAAAAGGAATTATTCAACTTTTACAAGGTTTAAGCCATCATACTTCACCAAAAACACACCATTATTTACAAAGCCTTTATTGAAGCCATTGCTATGATATTCAAATTTTGTAGACATGCGTTCTGAAAATCCAGAGTTTAGCGCTGTGTCAATACCTTCGTAACTGGCAAATCGTAATAATGCGTCATACATCAAATCAAATCCCTTAAAAGAATATTCAGAAGGCACCGCATAATTAATGCGCTGATATCGAGATACAAACCTTTTAACCTCATCACTTTGATAATCTATAAAACTGTGTGTCGGATAGTGAAAATTGACATGGGCTAAATGGTTATTGATATCCTTTTGATCATCAAAATTCTTACCTCTATTCAAAGCAAAAAACGTGGTCTTCACTGTTTCAGGTAATGACCCGAGGTTATTGACAACGTCACGCGTAACTACGGCATCATCACTAATTAATAGTACCCAATTATCCTGATCTTCGGGCAATTTTTCTATAAATAGCTCACGTTTGATATAACCTTCCTCGGGTTTTATAACCGTGATTACCCTACTGGAATCTAATTTTTGAAGGCGCTCCAGGGCACTAGTTAAAATGGGTTGTGAAACTTTTGCGGTGTCTGATATAATAACCAGGTTTTGATCTTTATAATTAGCTTCTAAATAAGACAGCACTTTATTGGACATTCCTTCGGCAGAAGCTACCTCTTGAATTACGCTTTTCGCATCCAGATCTGCATGATTATTTCTGGATACCGGCGAGATAAGTGGAATTTGCCTGTCTCCCAAAAAACCAGCGACATATTCGAGGTTGCTGTAAAACATTGGGCCGATAATAACATCAACATTATCGAGATCAACAGCAGAGAAAACACTTTTAATTTTATCTTTACTATTCTGCGTATCAAAGACTTTCACATGTACCGATAATCCTTGTTGTTTTAAAGAGTCCAATGCAAGCGCTGCTCCCAGGTAAAAATCAGAAACGATATCGCTTGTCCTGCTCTTTTCGAAATTTACGGAGGACTTATTGCTCATAAAAGGTAATAGTAATAAGGCCTTGATTTCCTTACCTGAAGTAATAAAAGGAGTGAAGACTTTTTCTGTTGCTCCTAATGTAGGGATCTTAATCAACATCCCTACTTTTAAACCTTCCTGCAAATCAGGATTCGCAGCGATTAAATCTTCTTGACTTACTGCAAAGCGCTGGCCCAAATTAAAGTAAGTATCCCCCGCTTCGACCTGATGATTCACGTATTCCTCACTCTCATTTGGGATTTCAGGAGTGTTTGGGACCTGGATGATAGCATCGCTTTTCAGCCCTTCCTCTTTAAGAATTGGGTTCAATTCTTCTAATCGTTCGATCGTGATGCCATATCTTCTGGCAATACTATACTTTGTTTCTTTAGGTTTAACCAGATATGGCTTGGTGTCTCCGGAAACAACGCCGTCATCTTCTCCATTTAATTTGAAACTGTCGGGAACAGGAATTTTAATAATTTGTCCGGCTTTCAGGTCTTCCCTTTTTAATACGGGGTTGAACCTGATTAATACCTTCTTGCGGGTTCCATATGCTCTCTTTAACTTGGAGAAAGTTTCCTTAGGTAAAACTTTATGGTATAGAAAGCCATCTTCAACATAATCTTTATGCTCTTCGGGCGATGTTGGTTTATAATTTTTATTAGGGACTATTAATATTTTCACACCTGCCAAGCCATTTTCTATATCCGGATTCAGCTTCAGCAAATCACTTGGTGTAATCAACAATTTCTTTGAAATACTTATGATGGTTTCCCCTTCCTGAACCTGGTATTTGATATATTTCTTTTCCTGCCCGTAAGCAGCAAAAACACTCAGGATAAAAATTAAAAATACTCCTACTATTTTATTCATGTTATTCTGTTATTCCCATTCTATAGTGGCCGGTGGCTTCGAGCTTATATCGTAGACCACCCTATTAACACCAGGAACATTATTGATGATCTTATTTGACGTTTCCTGCAAAAATTCATATGGCAGGTCAGCCCAATCGGCTGTCATACCATCTGTTGACGTTACTGCACGCAAAGCTACAACTTTTTCGTAAGTCCGCTCATCTCCCATAACCCCTACAGAATTGACAGGCAATAACATAACCCCAGCCTGCCAGACCTCATTATAGAGGTTCCATTTTTTTAATCCCTCTATAAAAACAGCATCCACTTCCTGCAATATGCGTACTTTTTCGGCAGTGATATCACCTAATATTCTAATACCTAATCCCGGACCTGGAAAGGGATGTCTTCCCAATAAATCCGGGCTAATCCCCAAGGACTTCCCTACCCTGCGAACCTCATCTTTGAAGATCATTCGTAAGGGTTCTACGATTTTTAGTTTCATAAAGTCTGGCAATCCGCCTACATTATGATGGCTTTTTATGGTCGCAGAGGGTCCTCCCGTTACGGAAACCGATTCGATCACGTCGGGATATATGGTTCCTTGCCCTAACCAGCTAACATCTTCGATTTTATGTGCTTCATCGTCAAAAACATCAATGAACGTATTACCAATTGCCTTGCGTTTTTTCTCAGGTTCGGTAATTCCTTTCAAGGCTTTCAAAAAGCGTGCCGAAGCGTCAACCCCTTTTACATTCAAGCCCATGCCTTTATATTGCTCCAGAACACTTTCAAATTCATTCTTTCGAAGCAGTCCATTATTCACAAAAATGCAATATAGATTCTTACCGATCGCCTTATCCAGTAAAACCGCAGCTACTGTAGAATCAACGCCACCTGATAGCCCCAGCACCACTTTATCATTCCCTAATTTTTCTTTTAAAGCCGCTATCGTTGTCTCGACAAAAGAATCGGGTGTCCAGCTTTGTTCTAATCCGGCTATGTTCACCAAAAAATTTTCTAATAGTTGCTTACCATCTGTTGAATGATATACTTCGGGGTGAAACTGGATAGCGTACGTATCTTCCCCTTCAATCCTGAAAGCTGCATTAATCACATCATGCGTACTGGCAATACGGGTATAATTGTCAGGTAATTCTAAAATCGTATCAGAATGGCTCATCCAGACTTGACTGTCATCTTCTATACTTTCGAATAACTTGCTGGAATTATCTATGAGCGTGAGTTTGGCTCGTCCGTACTCACGAGTATTTGAAGCGCCTACTTTTCCACCAAAAAAATGTACGAGGTATTGCGCTCCGTAGCAGATTCCCAATAATGGTTTTTTCCCTTTTATCTTTGAAAGGTCTGGTTGTGGGGCATTTTCTGAGAGCACCGAATATGGGCTCCCTGATAAAATTACGGCTTTAAAATCATCAGGATTCACCTTTTCAGTATTAAAAGGATGAATCTCACAATAAATATTCAGTTCTCTAATTCGGCGGGCGATAAGTTGGGTAACCTGTGAGCCGAAATCTAAAATAAGTACCT
>JASJDL010000118.1 GCA_030065775.1 Flavobacteriaceae bacterium
CGGCCAATCACAAAATCGAAACAAAGAAATTACAGAAGCGGGCTCCAAGCCTTACCTTTTAGGAAAGATTGACAAGCAAGGCCTCACTAGCGAAAATTACGTATCCTGGTTTACCACCGGATTTGATGAGTATCAACCAAACCCTCAAGCTATCAAAGAAATTTCAAAAGAACTTAAAGAGTATCATATTTTGTTATTCATGGGCACTTGGTGCGGAGACAGCAGACGAGAAGTGCCCCATTTTTACAAAGTTTTAGAAGCTGCTAACTATCCGATGAAACAATTGACCACTATCGCCGTAAGCAGAAATGCAGATTTATACAAACAAAGTCCGGGTCATGAAGAAAAAGGACTCAATATTCACCGGGTTCCTACTTTCATTTTCTACAAAGACGGTAGGGAGGTCAATAGAATTGTGGAGCATCCTGTAAAGTCATTAGAAGAAGATATAGTGCATATTTTACAAGGCAAGTATACATCAAATTATTATCTTGTAACGAAGGTTAATGAATTGATAGAGGAAGAAAGTTTTTATGAGTTGGCTCATCATAAGCTCAATGAATACAAAAAATTAGCAACGAATTGGTATGAACTGAATACCTATTCGAAAATCCTTGAAACTAACCAGAGAAAGGAGAAAGCGCTAGCGGTACTTAAATTAAATACCCACTTATTCCCAGAACAGTCAGGCGTTTATGTAAGCTTGGGAAATTTTCAGTTAAAATCAGGTCAAAAAATGGAAGCCATAAGTACCTATGAGAAAGCCCTAGAATTGAATCAGAAAAACGTGAAACTTAAAAATACAATTGATCAGTTAAAAAGTGAGTTGAGCGGTAGCGGTAATTAAACAGAATTAGTGTAATTTTGCGACTTTAAAATTACACTATGCAATTATCTGAGCAAGAACTTGTACGACGTGAGAAACTGGTAAAATTACGCGAGTTGGGCATCGATCCTTATCCTGCGAATCTGTACCCTGTGACCTATTATTCCAAGCAAATTAAAGATAGGTATGCGGAAGGGAAAGAGGTTGTGATTGCCGGTAGACTCATGAGTCGCCGTATTCAGGGAAAAGCTTCCTTTGCTGAATTGCAGGATGCTGAAGGGCGTATTCAAGTGTATTTTAACCGCGACGAAATTTGTACCGGTGAGGATAAAACCAAGTACAATGAAGTATACAAGAAACTACTTGATATCGGCGATATTATTGGTATTAAAGGAGCGTTATTTAAAACTCAGGTAGGAGAAATCACAGTAATGGTAAAGGATTTCGATGTGCTTACCAAAGCGCTAAGACCGTTACCATTGCCCAAGACAGATAAAGATGGTAATGTCTATGATGAGTTTAATGATCCCGAACTGCGTTATCGCCAGCGTTATGCCGATTTGATCGTAAATCCGAGAGTTAAAGATACGTTCGTTAAGCGTACGAAGATAACCAATGTGATCCGTGATTTTTATAACGCAATGGGCTTTCTGGAAGTGGAAACCCCTATTCTACAGCCCATTCCCGGTGGCGCAGCCGCGCGTCCATTCATCACACATCATAATACCTTGGATATGCCACTCTACTTGCGTATCGCCAATGAATTGTATTTAAAACGGCTGATCGTAGGTGGCTTTGACGGGGTCTATGAATTTTCTAAAGACTTTAGAAATGAAGGAATGGACAGAACGCATAACCCGGAGTTTACCGTCATGGAAATGTATGCAGCTTATAAGGATTATAACTGGATGATGGATGTTACTGAACGATTATTGGAGAAGATAGCATTAGAATTACATGGTACTACAAAGGTTCAGTTTGGTGAACACCTTATTGATTACAAAGCGCCATACCAGCGCATCGGAATTTTAGATGCTATTAAAGAACATACGGGTTACGATCTCTATCAAAAAAGTGAGGATGAAATCCGTGAAATATGTAAAAAATTAGAATTGGAAGTCGATGAAACCATGGGTATTGGTAAGATGATCGATGAGATCTTCGGCGAGAAATGTGAGCCACATTATGTGCAACCAACCTTTATTATCGACTATCCGGTAGAGATGAGCCCACTGACGAAGAAACACCGTTCAAAAGAGGGCTTAACAGAGCGTTTTGAACTCATGGTGAATGGTAAGGAATTGGCCAATGCTTATTCTGAATTGAATGATCCTATCGATCAGAGGGAACGTTTTGAAGAGCAATTAAAGCTCTCTGAAAAGGGTGATGACGAGGCAATGTTTATTGACCAGGATTTCTTACGGGCATTGGAGTATGGTATGCCACCAACTTCAGGCATAGGTATTGGTATTGACCGCTTGACCATGTTCATGACCAATAATGAGTCGATACAGGAAGTCTTATTTTTCCCACAAATGAAACCTGAGCAAAAGACCCCATCAGTAGCATTAAATGATGAGGAAAAGGCAGTTCTAGCCGTAATTCAGAAAGAGGAAAAGATTGATTTAAATACCTTAAAGTCACAATCTGGACTTAGCAATAAGAAATGGGATAAGACTATTAAGCACTTAACGAAAAATAATCTCGCCAAGGTCAATAAAACGGAAAAGGGGTTATTTGTAGAGCTAGTAGATTGATTTGTCATGCTGAACTTGTTTCAGCATCTCATCATTTATGTTGTTCAGAGGAAATAAAAGAAAAGGAATTACAATTTTGTAATTCCTTTTTTATTCGAAATCATTTATATTCGCTCCATGCCAAATTCAAGAAAGATTGGCCTTGTTTTAGGCCCATTACTTTTTCTGCTGACCATTAACCTGCCTTTTGAATTGGTGTCTGAGAACGGTGATGCGGTTATTGGCGTAGCCCTGTGGATGGTCACCTGGTGGATCACTGAAGCAGTTTCAATTTCAGTAACGGCCTTATTGCCATTAGTACTCTTTCCGCTGCTGAAAATAATGCCCATGGCTGAAGTAGGTGCCAATTATGGGAGTCCGATTATCTTTCTATTCTTTGGGGGATTCGTCTTGGCACTTGCTTTGGAAAAAGTAAATCTCCATAAACGTATCGCCTTAAATATCGTGAGGCTTACGGGCACAACACCAAATAAGGTGGTGCTCGGATTTATGATTGCCACCGGCTTACTCAGTATGTGGATCAGTAATACCGCAAGTACGGTAGTTATGTTGCCAATTGCTTTATCAGTTATTCGCTTATTAATTGATGATGAAGACGGCTTTACAACAGATGATCAAAATTTTGCTTTAGCCGTTATGCTGGGTATCGCCTTTTCTGCGAATGCCGGCGGGATTGCCACGGTCATCGGAACCCCTCCAAACTCTGTGCTCATTGGGCTGCTGGAAAATGAATACAATATTGAAATATCCTTTTTAAAATGGATGACCCTGGGTCTACCATTTTCAATTCTAATGATCACAATTGTTTACCTGGTTTTAGTAAAATGGATGTTTCCCAATAAAAACCTACAATTCAAAGCTTCAAGACAAGTTATAGATACGGAATTAAACAAACTCGGCAAGCTATCCGCCAAAGAAAAAATGGTACTTGCCATTTTTGGCGTTACTGTTTTTCTGTGGATTTTCAGAACAGTAATCAATGGTATTTTTCCGGCATTAAAGCTGTCAGATACAATAATAAGTATGATCGCCGCCGTTGCGATTTTTGCAATACCTTTTAATTTAAAGCGCGGTGAATTTATTCTCCAGTGGCCTGATACAGAAAGACTGGCCTGGGGAATTTTAATACTCTTTGGAGGAGGCCTTGCTTTAGCCAAAGGTATGTCGTCAAGTGGTATCGTGGATATGGTGTCAAATGCAATTGCAGCCTCTGATATTAGCGTTTTAGTAACGGCGTCCTTGCTTATTCTATTGATGTTATTTATGACCGAACTCATGAGTAACGTAGCCCTAGTTGCGGTTTTAGCACCGGTAGTGGCGGGTATAGCTATTGGTTTAGATATTCCCATTGTTCATTTATTAATTCCGGTTACCATTGCCAGTAGTTGCGCCTTTATGTTACCCATGGCCACACCACCCAACGCCATTGTTTTTGCCAGTGGTTATATAAAAGTACATCAGATGGCCAGGGCAGGAGTAGTGCTTAACTTTATCGCTGTTATCTTGTTAATCTTAGTGTTTCAGTTTGTGATACCCTTATTTTTCTAAGACTCGTTGTTTGCTTCCCGGATTTACCTCTGGAGGTATTGCGAAGAAACGGTGAATAGACTTTTTTCACTGTTGATTAAACCTTTTTGCATCCCTTAAGTCTTAACACAATAAAACCAAAAAAATTAGAATTATGAAAACGAAAAAAATAGTTATGCTAGTGGCGTTTGCGTTTGCGGTTTTTTTATTTAGTGCTGAGAGCTTCGCCCAAAAGAAAAAAGTGAAAGTTGTAAAGAATAATGGCAATACAACTGTCATTAAAAAAGGAGTGGATGCAGAAGGGAACAAAGGTGTTTCTATCAAGCGCAAGGAAGCAGATGGCGATGTTAAGAAATTTGTAGGCGTAAATCAGGCAGACGGTGATAAGTATCGTGCAGCTGGTGTAAATAAAGCAGATGGTACTAAGAAAAGGGCCCTGGGTGTGAACAAGGCCGATGGTACCAAAAAGAGAGCTTATGGAATTAAGAAGCCTGACGGAAGTCAAAAGATAGTTGTGAAAAATGGCAGACCGAGCGGTGCGAAAAAAGCACATAAAAGCGCGAAAAAAACATTTAGAAGAGGGAAAAGAGCCGGTGGAAAAGGACTTAGAAGATAAAATATAATTGTTAGCGATTTTTTAAAGGCATCTGAAATTTTCAGATGCTTTTTTTATCATATTAATTCACGCTAATAGGAAACTTTTGAAGTCTGATTAAAATTAAAATTCAAGTAATAATGGTCTACTTTTTGCGTTAGAGGATTCTGTTAAAATTTTAAAAACCCGAACATGATAAGAAAAAACCTACAACTATTAACCATTTTATTTTTTGGACTCTTAACCGTAAATGCTCAAAAAGTCGACTTAGACAGAGAATATATTAAAGTCAAGTACACAAATTTACCTACAGAGCCTATCCTTGATGAAAACTTTAGAACCTATGCAGTGACATCAAATAATTCTAGAGTAGCCAATGAAACCAAAATCTATGGTTTCGAAAAATTAAACAGAGAAGGCACTTTGAATATCGATATCAATATTGGAAATGTAATAATTGAAAATGTTGAAATCTCAAAAAGGGAAAAGGTAAATAAGGATAAGGAAGGAAACGTTACGAGCACCGAACGATTTTATACGCCTGTTATCACCTATTCAACCAAAGGCTCTTATAAAATTGATAATTCGCAAGGGAAACCACTTTCTTATGGTTTAGGGAGTTCAACAAACACCCATAAGGGCAACGAATATAATTCGTATGCGAAAGCTTCAAATTATTTCAAGAACAATAAGTACAGCTTGAAAAGTAAATTCAGAAATGAATTTGTCAATAATTCGATTTATCAGATAAATAAAAATTTAAATAAGCTCTATGGCTATGAACCATATGTATATAGTGAGTTATTCTGGATTTTAGATTCTAAAAAGAATTCAGATTACGACGGTCACAAAAAGGCATTGGCCGATCTTAAAGAAGTACTAGGTAAGATTTCTCATGATGAATCTCTAGATGCTGCGAAGCCAGGTTTACAGCCAATCGTTGATTATTTTTTAAGTGTCGTGCCCAACTACCCAGAAGATAAGAAGAAGCATCGTAAGATGAGATATGCGAGCTACTATAATATAGGCCGTCTGTACTATCATTTTGATATGCCAGATGAGGCTATTGTGTATGCCAATAAGGTGATCGAAAATGATTATGATAAAGGTGATGGTAGAAAGTTGATCAAAGACAGTGAACGTCTAAAAGAGCTGTTTGAAATTAATAGACTTCAGACCCGACATTTTGCAGTCGAGACAGTGGATAACTCTGATACCATCGAAGAGGAATCCATTGCTGAGGAGAGGCCGAAGAATGTACTAACAGATAAATTCTTAGAGACCGTGTTTACCAATGCTGATGGTTCTAAAATTGAAGGCAAAATTAAGATAGCCGTGGTTAACAATGAAGAAATTAGCAGCGATTTAGATCTTACCAGCTTCTTCAAAAATTCAGTTAAGATTTATACTCTTAATGATGACGGTGAGGCAAAGAGCAAAAATTATTTTGCAAGAGAGGGGGCATCATTCGTGGCAAATGGCACGGCGTATGAAGCTGTAAAATTCAATCCGAATTCTGAAAACAAATCTCAAGGCAATGTAGTAAGCCTTGATGGCGCCAAGTATCACTTTGTGAAAGTTCTTTACAAGTCTGACAAGTTAAGCCTGTACAGGTATAAAAAAGAATTGGTATTTAAGAAAGCCGGTGATAAAAAAGGTCAATCAACGTCCTCATTGGCTTATGCCGTTGGTTTCAAAAAGAAGTTAGCGAAGTTGGTAGCCGATTGTGAAGCATTGGCAAAACTTGCTAAAGAAGGTTCTTTTTCAAATAATGAAGAAAGCCTGTTAGCTTTTGTACAAGAGTATAATGATGCTTGTGGCAATGGAACAAATTAAAATTGTTTGAATAACTTTAGGAAAGCCGGCTCATTAAGCCGGCTTTTTCTTTAACAGCACATTAAGAAATAATAAACTAACATTTGTTATTTTCGTACATTAATTTTGAAGATAAAAATCGAAACTAACACTTTATAAATTTGTACTTATGGCGAAAAAGCTTACTCAACTACTACTTATGCTGCTGATTTTTTGTTCGGCAGCTGATCTGCAAGCACAAAAGAAATCTAAAAAGAAAAAGAAAGGAAAGGCGAGCGCACCGGCCCCCAAACCAAAACCCAAAAAAGGAGCTATCTTACCTTATAACAAAGTGATCACAAAAGAGGCGAAAACTGATGACGGGCTCTTTAAGGTGCACAGGGTTGATGACAAATTTTTGTATGAAATCCCTGATTCACTACTAGAGCGTGAGATGCTCATGGTTACGCGGATTGCCAAGACGGCGTCAGGAATTGGTTTTGGTGGAGGTAAAACCAACACCCAGGTGTTACGCTGGCAAAAAAATGGTAAAAAAATTATTCTGAGGGTCGTGTCGCATCAGGTAGTGGCTGCTGATTCATTGCCAGTGCATGAGGCGGTAGTGAATTCTAATTTTGAACCGGTACTTTATACCTTTCCGATTAAGGCGTTCAACAAAGACACCACTGCGACTGTTATTGATGTTACTGATCTGTTCACCAAAGACGTAAAAGCCTTAGGCATGCCGCAGTTTCGAAGAAGGCAATATAAAATTACACGTTTAGATGCCAATAAAACATTTATAGAAAGTGTAAAAAGTTACCCTTTGAATATTGAAGCACGTCATGTAAAAACGTATGCGGCCAGTGCACCACCTTCAAATGCAAGCACAGGTACGATTTCAGTAGAGATGAACAACTCAATGATTTTATTGCCAAAAGAACCTATGAAACGCCGATTATTCGATGAGCGCGTTGGATGGTTTGCAAGAGGTCAAGTAGATTATGGAGATGAAGCGCAGAAAAGCAAAACAATTCGATACCTTGATCGTTGGCGATTAGAAGTAAAAGATGAAGACGTAGAAAAATTCAAGCGAGGGGAGCTAGTGGAACCTAAGAAACCAATTGTTTATTATATAGATCGAGCTACCCCGAAAAAGTGGCGAAAGTACATTAAGGAGGGTATCGAAGACTGGCAAGAAGCCTTTGAAGAGGCTGGTTTTAAGAATGCGATCATTGCCAAAGATCCACCATCAAAAGAAGAGGATCCGGACTGGAGCCCAGAAGATGTACGTTATTCTGTGGTCCGTTATTTAGCCTCACCAATTCCAAATGCAAACGGGCCTCATGTAAGCGACCCGCGCTCTGGAGAGATTTTGGAATCGGATATCAATTGGTATCACAATGTTATGACCTTACTGCGTAATTGGTTCTTTGTTCAGACCGCAGCCATCAACCCTGAGGCACAAACAACAGAATTTAAAGATGAGGTCATGGGCCGCCTGATACGGTTTGTTTCCGCTCATGAAGTAGGGCATACGATTGGGCTCCCTCATAATATGGGAAGTAGCGTAGCATATCCGGTAGATTCTTTACGCTCTGCAACATTCACACAAAAGTATGGTACTGCACCCTCTATTATGGATTATGCCCGATTTAATTATGTAGCACAGCCCGAAGACAAAGGTGTGGCTTTGATGCCTGATATCGGAGTATACGACAAACATGCTGTACGATGGGGATATCGCCCAATACTAGAGGCAACAACACCCGAAGACGAGAAGAAAATTTTGGATAGATGGATTACCGATCATGCAGATAATCCCATGTATCGTTTTGGGCATCAGCAGGTCTTTAGTGTCGTTGATCCAAGTTCTCAGACAGAAGACTTAGGTGATGATGCTATCA
Organism: Flavobacteriaceae bacterium; assembly: GCA_030065775.1. Classification (GTDB taxonomy): domain Bacteria; phylum Bacteroidota; class Bacteroidia; order Flavobacteriales; family Flavobacteriaceae; genus Aureibaculum. The sequence continues at coordinate 8,407 of JASJDL010000118.1, forward strand.
AGGCAAGTATGTATGGAATTGCGAACCTAAAGCGTATCGTTCCAAACCTACAGAAATGGACAACTAAAGACGGAGAAACCTATGCAGACCTTAAAACTATGCACGGACAAGTATTGGCGCAGTTTAACCGCTATATGGGGCACGTAGCCAATAATATTGGTGGCGTATATGAATATTATAAGACTGCAGACCAAGACGGCGCCGTGTATACTCATGTCTCGAAAGATCACCAGCGCAATGCAATGAAATTCTTAAATGAACAATTATTCAATACCCCGAAATGGATGATTGATAAAGATATCATTGGCAAAACAGAATATACCGGTACAGTAGAACGCATGAGAGGATTACAGGAACGTACTTTAAATACTATTTTGGATTTAGGACGTATGATTCGTATGGTTGAAAATGAAACCCTGAACGGAAACGAAGCCTATACGCTTATCAATATGATGCGTGATTTACGAAGAGGTATTTGGTCAGAACTGCGAACCGGAAGAACAATTGATACCTATCGCCGAAATTTACAGCGCGTACATATAGATCGTTTAAAATACTTAATGACAGTTGATAAACAGAATTTACCGAATTTTAATAGTCCTTATTTCAAACCCACGCGGGTGACAATTAACCAGTCGGATATCCGTTCTGTAGCTAGGGCTGAACTGGAAACATTAAAACGGGACGTTAGAGCCTCGGTTAGTTTGACTAGAGATCGCATGAGTCGCTATCATCTGCAGGACGCTTTAGAACGTATTGATATGATTCTTGATCCGAAATAAAATAGTTTTTATATTCTAATACTTAGAGATCGAATTGAAATCTCACTACGCCTGTGGTGAGATTTTTTTAGTTGTAACGTTTTTGTACCTTGATCGTCTGATAAGTGCTGATGTATTCGATACTAAAAAATAACAAACAAGATTTTGAAGCAAATGACCTCGAAATTGTGTGTTCTCGGTTGGTCGAAGCTGAGGTGTCAAAAGATTACAAGAAATTCTACAATTCTTTTAAGCAAACCCGCTTACCTTTTGTTCCTTGTTATGAGAAAAATTCAAAAATAGTCTATCAGCAATCTTTTGAGGTTTTACATGCGTTAGGAAAAATTTCCATTCCAGTTTCTGTGGCTTTGTCCATGCATTATTATGTACTGGCATCAATGGCGGCTTACCCGTTTTCAAAAAAAAGTAAAGAATACTGGAAACGCGAAATGCTATTGCAAAAAATAAAAAAGGAGCAGCTCATCATTGCTAATACCGGATCAGTACGGACCTTCAAAGACGTTTTAGGTGATAAAAGCATTCTCGCCAAAAGAGAGAAAGACAACTACTATATAAACGGAGAAGCACCTTATATGTCTTTATCGGGAATCGCAGATTACATGGTATTTACAGCTCCATTACCTGAGGGTGATTCGGCGGCCAAGGCCATTTTTTTTATTCCCGTTGCCACTGATGCTATTGAATTTACTGACTCGGCTTTTGGAAAGTCCATGGAGGGTTCGTTTACCAAGTCTGTTCGTTTTAATAATGTAAAAGTAAGTGATAGCAATGTGATCAAGCTTGATAATTCAGAAGAGGAACGCTGTGAAATATTAGTGTATCAGCGCTCGTGGTTTCAAGGTTTGGTGCCAGCACCTTATTTAGGTGCTTCACTTAGAGTTCTTGAAGAATTGAAAACCTTTAGCGAACAAAAGATCAAAAATGGGAAGAAATTAGCTGAAGCGGAAAATTTTCTCGAGAACATTGGTACCTTAAATCTTCACTATAAAATGGCGCTTCATTTGTGCGATAACGCGGCTCAAAAATTAGC
>JASJDL010000119.1 GCA_030065775.1 Flavobacteriaceae bacterium
CCTAAAAGGTAAGGCTTGGAGCCTGCTTCGGCAATTTCTTTGTTTCGGTTTTGTGATTGGCCGGTACATGACCAAATCACCAGTGTCGTTAAAAAAAGAATACTTCGCATCGTTGAAATCGTTTTTTGACGAAATTCAAGAAATAGATGCTTGCTTAGTGGAAAGTCTGGTTTGATTTAAGTACTAGAACCCGGTTTGAATTTTATAATCATTTGTTATATAGTGATTTAACCTCCTCTCTTGAAGTTACCTTCAATTTTTTGTACAGGTTGTTCGTATGTGTTTTTACTGTGGATACGCTTACAAAAATCTCCTGGGCTATTTCTTTGTTGGTCTTATTCTGCAAGATGAGATCGAGAACCTTTTGTTCTTGTTTGGTAAGTTCGTTATGTAATAAACTTTGCGTTGTTTTCTTCTTCTTTCTTTTCATCATCCATCGTATGAAAATAATGAATGAAATGAACAGAATTAACCCAAAAAACAAATACTCCCATTTAAACACATAAACCCCTTCTTCATGATAACTTCCGTTATCATAATTCACTCTAAATTTATCAGCGGCGATTTCCAATTCATATTGTTTGGTAAATGAAGTATTTGGATACCGTACTTCGAGCCTGTTTTGAAGCTCATTGTAATACGCATTGGATTGCAAGTCCTCAAGGTAGTAGTCATAAAATTGACCGCTTCTATCTGATAAAAATTGATAGCTATACAATTCAGCTAAAGGTTCGTCTAGTGAGGCTCCAAATTCTTGGAGCCTCACAAACCAATTCTTATTATTCAATTTTTTGTTGGCTTCGCTCCGGTAACTTAGATAATCATAGACCATTAATTCTTTTAACGAGTCTATTTTGGACAATGCTTTGGTATATTCTTGTTTTGATTCAATACTACACAGCAATTGGTTATCAAAAGTTACAGGAAAGTGAACAGTATCCTTGGCATTGGCAATAAAAATAATCGACCTACTCACATCGCATTGCCCGTTAAAATGGCCCTTTTCGTCACCATCACCGCAATTATCTATATGTATTCTATAGATATGGTTCGTGGCGTCAAGGTTATTCCCCGAAAATTGAAAAGCATTGTTTTCAACGGGGCTGCTACTAATAATTTGATCTTCATAGATACCCCAAAGTTTTCTGTAGTCTTCTACCAGTGATAAGTAAGCGGTTTGATAGTTTGAGTTTTCTTGCAATTCTCCTTTAAAAAGGTACTGCGCCTGACCCCGAAAGAACAAACTCAGAAAAAAGAATACGAAAGTAATCTGCAAGAATTTCATAGTAGCGAAGCTAGTAAAAATATAAGATTATCTGGGCTTTTTACTAAAACGTAACATTCTGGAAGTTCCAACGACCTATTGTCAGTAGATTCATGTAACTTTGTACTTATAAATTATGGGATGCTTGCGCGTATTACTGGCAATTATATGTCCGCCATTAGCAGTTGTAGATAAAGGCTGCGGCTCAATTATTATTGTTTTTATCCTCACCTTACTAGGTTGGGTACCAGGCGTATTAGCAGCGCTGATTATTTTAAACAATCCTAAAAATTAAAAATTACATGAACATCAAAAATCTACTACTACTCTTTCTGTCTGTTGTTTTAACTAGTTGTGTCTTCACTGAAGAATTGCATATTAAAGAAGACGGTTCAGGTTCCTACGCCTTTAGAATGGATATGAGTAAAATGATGGAAGCCATGGGTAATATGGGGCAAGAAAATGATTCTCTAAAGAAGGATTCTCAGAAGATCGATTCGGTAATGTATTTCAAGGATATTTTAAAAGATAAAAAAGATAGTATTGCCAAGCTTTCTGTCGAGGAACAGGAACTATTAAAGTCGCTTGAAGATTTAAAAATTCACATGAAAGTTGATGAAGAGGAAAAGAAAGTGAACATGGACTTTCTATTCGATTTCAAAGACCTTAGCGAGCTCAAAAATATGAATGACAGAGTGCAGAAAGCACAGGTAATGAGTGATCAAAAGAAACAGCAAAACAATAACTTTCAATCGAATACCAACGTTGAGTATTCATTTCATAAGAAAACATTTACCAGAAAAGTAACGCTGAAAGATTTGAGCAAGGAAGAGCTCGACGCCTATGAAAAAAACGTAAAGCAGGCCTCATCTATGTTTGATGAAACCGTCTACAGAATCGTTTATCATTTTGAGAATAAGATCAAAAGTGTTTCGATAGATGGCGCTAAGATTAGCGAAGACAAAAAGACCTTGACCATAGAAATGCCTATGGACACCATAATGAAAAATCCTTTTTTATTGGATTTTAAAGTGAAATTGAAGTAAGCACGTGCAGAAAATATTTTTACAAGACCTAGGAACGAAAGACTACAAAGAAACTTGGGATTACCAGGAAGAGTTGTTTGATGGTATCGTTCAGCTCAAGCGACGGAATAGAAATGAAAATCTCAGTTTGAAAACCCCGAATCATTTTTTGTTTGTGGAGCACCCACATGTCTACACGTTAGGGAAAAGTGGTGACTTTTCTAATCTACTTCTCGATGAAAACCAATTAAAAAAGAAGGGAATTTCATTCTATAAGATCAATCGTGGCGGTGATATTACGTATCACGGTTTTGGGCAAATTGTGGGTTATCCAATCTTAGACCTGGATAATTTCTATAATGATATTGGCAAATATATGCGGTCATTAGAAGAAACTATAATACGCGTTTTAGACGACTATGGTATTAAAGGTGAACGCAGTCAAGGTGAAACTGGTGTCTGGTTAGATGTTGATACGCCTTTCGCCCGTAAGATATGTGCTCTAGGTGTACGGAGCAGTCGCTGGGTGACCATGCATGGCTTTGCTTTCAATGTGAATACAGATCTTGGTTATTTCGATCACATCATTCCTTGTGGCATCAAAGGAAAGGCTGTTACTTCATTGGAAGCAGAGTTGAATAAAAAGCTCGAGATTCCTGAAGTACAACAAAAGATCCTGAAGCATTTTTCGGATGTTTTTGAAGTCGAATTTGTGGAGAAGGTGCAGATATAAAATGTCATTCTGCACGAAATGAAATGTAGTGAAGAATTTCAGAAAGCATTACAGATTCTTCGCTATGCTCAAAATGACAGCTAATCTTCCTCATTAAAATACACTTTATAGTACTTCATTTTCTTTTGTTCATCATATCCTTTCTCGAGGTATTCTTCAGCCGCATCGGGTGCATCGATATCGAGTTTAATCTGAATATTTGTATCCAGTTTAATCTCCGTTTTAAAGGCACGTTTTTGTTTTTTTACAACGGCTTCAGCCACAGGAAACTGATTAAATACTACTAAATTATTGATCTCCTGAAACTCATTTTTGTAGTTATCGAACAGCTGTTTATTGGTATCTTCATCGAAGACCGTATCTTTAAAATCATGAACATTCAGGGTTTCATTTTCTTTAAAGAAATCTACAGTTCTGGCCAAGAACTGGTTCTGATGATGACTTCCCAACTGCTCCTTTATAACTTCTTCTGAAAAATCCTTACAAAGCTCTAAATAGACTTGGGTATGTCTGTTCGCATCGTTGGCATATTTTATATTTAAGAAGTTCTGGATCCAATAGTGCGCATCATAATTATTATTATCGACCGACAAAACCGTATTCCCTTCGTCATCCGATGAATTGAGAATTAAACAGCCTTTATCAATTTTTTTCGTACTGATACCTTTTTGTAAAAATACTTCAAAACTGTTGTTTTCTAAATAAGTCTGAAAAAAATCTACCTTATTTTCGATCTTGAAAATCCCTAACGCGTTTGTCTCAGCATCTCTATATTCTATACCTTCAACAAGAGCGATCAGCACATCGCCTGTCTTAATTTGGGCTGAATTCGATTGCTCATACAAATGATTGACAATATTTTTGGAAACCTCCACGAAAGTGGCATCATCTGCAAATACTTGCTTAGCATAGGTATTGATCTCATTTAAATTGATATCGGCATGGTGATGAAAGCGATACGATTCAACAACCGAGGCAAAGGGCTTTAGCAGAAAGGGCACCATGGTTTTATAACTTTCCTCATCAAATGTGATGCTATTTTCTGAAAATACATTGGTGGCTTCGTTGAATTTATTACCTACTTTATGGATAATGAATTTAGAAATCAGGGCCTTATTGCGCTTAATCATTTGCTCGAAAATTTGAAACGGCAAATGTAACTTTTTGAAAGGATTTATTTGATACTAAAAATGAAAAAACCGAGGACAACCTCGGTTCAAAAAATAATACTAGATGTACTAAGGTATATTATATGATGTTAACATAGTAACCCCAAGTAAATTACCATCACTGTCTTTCTCAATAGTTTTTATTACCCCAACATTTTCGGCCATCCATTGTTCACTAGTCGTTACAAAAACACCCATCTCGGTTGTATAGGTCAATTTATAGCACGTAAATGTTCCGGCCGGAGTGGTTATAGATTCATTATCTGAAACCACCATTCTACTGGTCATGGTTCTTGTCATGCTAACCCCAGCCCCGTTATTTATTTTCATAATTGCATCATCTAATGACTTAGGAAGCGGACTAAGATCATTGGGTAAATACAAATTATCTCCATCTGTTTCACTACCCTGTGTACTGCCCGGTTGCATACTTTTTATAACGACACCATCATCTGTACAGGTGATCTTTTGTTTCATCTCCGGCCTCGACCCCAATTTAACGGTATAGAACCCCCAATTGTCACCAGCTTCTGTAACTCTATAGGTGATTTTTCCGTGTTCAATACCTCCTCGAGACGGTTCATCACTGTACATGGTATGTGTAAAGTAGGCATCCTTAATTAAAGGATAAAATTTGCTGCATTTGTCTTGGGCGAAAGCTGTTAATGCTGTTAGCAGGAAGATACCTAGAACTATATTTAATTTTCTCATGATTTTTTGTTTTTTAAGTAATTGTTAAATTATACTTCATCAATTTGTATCGATTTTGCGAAGAGGCTCTTTAATTCATAAAGTCTGCGCTGATCTAAGACTATCGGAGATATTTATTGCTTAAATCTGAGCTATTGTTATTTTTTTAATTCTTGTTTTTGGTGCAGGATTGTTCGGATTCGAATTTGGAACTTCAATTTGTCCAATTTGCAAACTCGGGGTATTTCCGGATACCTTCGCCTTCCAAACAACATTCACCTCTCCATTAACATGATCTATTGGGTAACGTCCGATATAACCAGCTGCACTTACATATAAATATTTTCCTCTGAAGAAATTACGATTTCCGCTAAGTTTAATTTTCATGCGGTACTCATTACCGCCAACTTGCTGAAACTGCAAGAACAACCAAGAACTAAACCAACCTGTGAAATCTTGCCCTTCAATCCTGGGTCGCGACAGTAAGCTCCATGCTTCAAGGCTATATTCACCATAGTACCAAGAAGCTAAAGAAAGCTTAGTACTTTTAGGTCGCATTGGGGTGATTTGCCAAGAGGTTGACGCCGGTGCGCTCTTTTTTACAGTTTCCACTTTTACCTGAGGTATCTTCATCTTGTATAATGAAGTTGTACTGAGATTATTACAATTAGGAGTAACAATTCCAATGTTCAAATTGTGTACAGCTACGCTCGTATTGCGTACGATTGGTTTCTTAATCTGAGCCTCCAGAGGTATTGACAAGATCATTATAAAAATGATTGTGAAGAAAACCCTGTAATACTGTTTGTTATATGAATTTTTCATGTCTAAAAAAATTGATAGATGCGTTTTATCTTAAATCGTTGGTACCAGCAGATTTTTTGATGTTGAAATTATCACCTGTTATTAGATTTGTTTAATGTTCACTTTTTTAAACCTTATTTTTGGTTTTATAGGGCTTCTTTCGCATAAGCCATCGCTAATGGAATATTTTATATAACCCGATGTTCTGGTCTGAACCACAAATTGTGGCTTATTTAATCCCTCGGTCAAATCAAATAATTGCTGAGTTCCAGTCATATTAATGATCAGCTTTGGATTGTTATACTTGGCCGCTCCTTGTATGAAATCGTTGTGAGCATTGTTCAATTCTAATTTACAATATGACTATTGCCTGTTCTACTACGGACGATTTGTATGTTATCTTTTATAAAATTTAGATTTTTTTATTTGTATTCGTTAGAGCGCTTCCTTCACAGAAAAAAAGCTGATTTTCTGACGTATAAATGCTATTAACCTTCTTTAAACCATTCATTTTAACAAAGGCATCAAATGTTTTTGATATTTGTGGCCTGATTGCCTTATCATTTAATATTTTTCTGAACTGTCTTTCCATTTGATTTCTCAATTTTAGCTCCATACCATTCAGCATTGGGAGAAGAAAATCATCCATTTTACCGCCCATTTCAAACTTTCCAGACAGGTCTACATTTGTTACTTGGAAATAAATTTCATTATTGTAAGCTTTTGGCTTTAAAGTGATTTTAGCTATTCTTGGTGATTTCCAGTTAAAATCAGGTGCCCTGCTATCTCGAAATCGCTTTAAACAATCGGGGCAGCGGCCTTTGTACTCTTTTTTATCACCTTCAAATTCCATAGATAAATAGAATTTTCCATTCTTATAAGACATTACATTTCTATCGGGAATAGACCGAATATCATTCACAAAATACACCCAATTTCTTCCAGGCTTTTTAACTCTGTCTTCAGGAATAGTAAATCTAAAGGTCTTTCCTTTTAACTTAATATAAGCCTTGGTTTTATCTAAAACCATTTCTAGATCACCTAACTGTTTTCTTAAGGTGGGCAGCGCTTGCCTTTGAGCATCAATACCTCTACAATTTTGAGCTTCAAGATGTATGGCAGAAGCGAAAACTATCGCCACAACTAAAATAATTTTACTAAAATTTTTCATAACTACTAATTTTATAATTTAATGATTTTGCGTACAATTTTGGCTCCTGATTGGGTCTCTATTCCCAGAATATAAACTCCCGGGATATACGTAGTGAAATCCATAGAGGAGGATGTTTTAACCGCTTTAAGCCGGCCAAGATGATTGTATATTTTCACTTCTCTTAAAGGCTCTCCAAGCATATCTAACGTTAAAAAATCGTTTACGGGATTGGGGTAAATATGTGCCCTGGACTTTTCAAGATCAGTAATACTCAGTGTACAGGTTTCGCTATATTCAGCCTCGTCGTCTTTATTCCAATTAAAAGCAGTGCTTGAATAGGTGACATCATCTACACATATCAATGCCAAATTCGCATTGTCTCTTGCATCCATAGTATGTATAGCTGTGTTATTACCGTTACGGAGATCTAAAAAATTTAGATTGTTGTTTTCGAAGCGCAGTGTGGCGAGAACAGGAGCTGTAGTTAAATCGATACTTTCTAATTGGTTGTTATAACACCAGAAGATCTGAAGTTTACTCTGAGTCGTTGGAAATGTAATATTCGTTAACGAATTGTCATGGCAAATTATTTGGAATAACTCTATGTTATTCGACAAGTCCAGATTAGTAAGTAAGTTGTCCTGGCAACTCAAGTCACTTAACAATAGGTTATTGGAAAGATTGAGATTGATTAATTGGTTCTCCTGGCACGCCAAACTTTGCAAGTCTTCATTTCCAGAAACATTAAGGGATTGCAATAGATTTTTTTGACAGTCAACAAACTTCAGTTTGGTATTAGAACTCAAATCTAAATTGGTGAGCAGGTTCGTATCGCAATCAAGCATTTCGAGATCTACAAATGCTTCAATACCACTTAGGTCTTCAATTGATGAATTGGTTACATTCAAATTGATAACTCCTTCGGCATCGGCATTTAGAATATTTCCGGTTAAGCCGTTAGAATCTATGCCTAATGAGATCAATTTATTCTCGAAAACCGGATCAGGTACTGGTGTGGTTTGTGATTGAACTTTTATGATCACAAAGAAAAAGATGGTCATGATAATGGTATGCTTCATAGCTATTCTTTTGTAAAACGAGTGGTTTTAATAATCTTGTTTTTATAGATGATTTTAAGTTTGTACTTGCCCTTTTCTAAGTGATTGATATTTAGAAAAATCTTATGTGTATATAGTTTATTGATATTACCATCATACTTTTTTTTCTTCATAATACCGATGAAGATTTCTGGGTTTTAAGCTTTATGGAAGTAAAAGTAGGTAGTGAAGTGCGGTATTGCTATAAACTATGTATCTAAGGCTATGATATATGTAACAAATATTATAAAAACCTTATTTACAGTATGTTAAATTGTATTGGAAGCTTATTTTTTACTGTATTCTGACGGTGAGCAACCATAGGCTTCTTTGAAGCACTTACTAAAGTAGGCGTGATCATTAAATCCTACCGTATAGCCAATTTCAGAAATATTGGCATCGCTTTTTTGTAGTAGCGAAGCCGCCAGTTTTAAGCGCTGGGATCGAACGAATTCGGTGGCCGACAGTCCGGTTAGGGCCTTGAGTTTTCTATGGAGTTGCATGCGGCTCATTCCAACTGCCTTGCTGAATGCCTCGACATTAAAAGCAGGCTCGTTTAATTTTTTATCCAATACTGCCTGGACTTTTTCAAGAAATAGTTCATCTAAGTTCGTGATGGCTATATCCCTGGGCTTTAAAATTACTTCTTGACTATATCGATCTCTCAATATTTTTCTTGAATTGATTAAATTTTCAACACGAGTTTCTAATAATCGAATTTTGAATGGTTTGCTTACGTAATCATCAGCACCTGTTTCCAGGCCCTTGTATTGATCTTCTTCACCGGCTTTTGCTGTTAACAGAATGATGGGAATATGACAAGTACGCTCATCTTTCTTTAGTTGATGGCATAGTTCTAATCCGTCTTTTTTAGGCATCATTACGTCAGAAATAATAAGGTCTGGCACATGTTCAATAGCTTTTTCTACACCAAGTTTGCCATTTTCAGCTTGTAGCACCTTAAAACGATCAGCAAAAGAATTCTCTACAAAAGTTCTGATATCCTGATTATCTTCAACAATCAATAAAATAGGATGATCGCTATCAGCATCTTCAATGGTAGTTTCGTTTGAAGTTTGCTGTAATGGTTCACTGAATTGATGGAAAGTTCTCTCAACATTTTGCCCAGGTGCCAGATCATTATTCTTAAATTCATTCTTGGTGATTGGTAACTTCACCCTGAACAGAATAGTTGCATTGCCAATATTCTTGACAGTAATAGTACCATATGAAAGTGTTACCAGCTCTTTAACAAGTGCCAATCCGATTCCTGCGCCTTCTGAGTTATCGTCTACCTGATAAAAACGGTCGAAAACCTTATCAAGGTTATCTATTGAAAGTATGCTGCCGTTATTCTGAACCACCAACTCTAATCGCTTGTTTTTTAGTACGGCATTGAATACAACTTTTCCTTCATTTGGGGAGTATTTAAACGCATTCGACAGTAGATTCATAGTTATTTTCTCAATAACGTTCTTATCAAACCAGGTTTCGTTAAATTCCTCAATATGAACAGAATAGTCGATATTTTTTTTATTGGCCACGTAGTTAAAAGAAGCACCGATTGATTTCAATAAAGAAGTCAAATCTCCTTTATTTACATGTAATTGCAGACTACCTGATTCTAATTTTGAAAGATCCAATAATTGATCAACTAAGTTCAACAACAGACCTGAATTACGGTACATCATTTCAAAATTAGCCCTATCCACTTTGGTCAAAGAAGCACTTTCTAACTTCTTTTCTATGGGTGCAGAAATTAAGGTTAACGGCGTTCTGAACTCATGAGATATATTTGCAAAAAAGTTGGATTTCACTAGATCTATTTCCCTTAACTTTTTGTTGGTTTTTTGTCGGTTTCGATATAGAAAGAAAAGGAAAATCCCGCCTAAAGATGTTAAGCCAATACCTCCCAACAACAAATTTCGCTGATTTTTTTTCTGCTGTTCGACCAGTTCATTTTGTGAGGTTAATAATGCAATTTCCTGTTCTTTTTTTTCAGTCTGGTATTTGGTTTCGAGATTTAGTGTAATATTATTTTGCAT
>JASJDL010000120.1 GCA_030065775.1 Flavobacteriaceae bacterium
TGAAAATTCGATGTGGTATTTTTTTACAGAAATTTTACCACTAGTGGCAACGGTTGGGATTCTTGCCTTTTTCGGAAGAGAACTTTCAGTTTTATATAAGCTATTACGTACTCGGCAACTAAAAAAAGGTGTTTTGTATAAGCTATCTCGGCTTCTAATCTTCTTTGCCACTTTTTCGTCAATAACATTATTTTGGTTTTTAATAGCAATAGTAAATCTTCAAATATTCCTAATTTTTGAAATATACCTTTTGCTATTCCTGTTCATCCTCGGGTATTTAGGATATTTTCAACCTTCATTCTTTAATGCTCCTGATCTACTGGGAACCATCGAAAAGGACAAGAAGTACGTAAAATATAATGATAATGAAGAGCTAAAAAAATTAACTCTGCTTTTTGAAAAAGAGAAAATTTACAAACAACCAAAATTATCTTTGAGAGAGGTTGCATCACGACTTGACTTACCTGACCGTTATGTTTCTTGGCTTATTAATTCGTATCATCACACCAGTTTCAGCTCCTATGTCAATGCACATAGAGTAACTGAGGTTATAAATAGAATCAGCGATCCGAAGGAGCATAATAAAACATTGCTTGGCATTGCAATGGAGTCAGGGTTTAATTCTAAATCATCCTTCAACGGCATATTTAAGGCCAGCACCGGTAAAAATCCTTCTGATTTTCTTTAAAATTAGTCCAAAGAACGTGTTTCTGGACATACAAGTCCTGTAGCCATATGGTGAAATAGGGTGGGTTTGTATTACTTTGTAACTGTTCAAAAAAATAATTATGAAACAATTTTTTATAGCAGCATTTCTTTTTATGGTTACTATTCAAGCCCTAACCGGACAGCAACAATTTTCCGAAAGCCCAATAAATGCCCAATTCATCACTACCGATTATAACAATTTTTGGAAGGCTTTTGATACAATGGATTCCATTTCTGAAAATCCATTTATTGAATATCTTGATAATGCTTCAGAAGGCTTAAAACCTTTTGTAGGTTATCTCAACGCAGATTCGCTTTACCAAACTGTATTGAGAAGAAAAGAGGATTATTTGAGATCACGACCAATGATCGCTGAAATTGACACGAAGAAAAAGAAAGTCCAAGCAGCGTATGCAGCCATGAAATATTGGTATCCGGAAGCAAGGTTTCCACCTGTCTACTTTGTCGTAGGAATGTTTACATCGGGTGGAACGGCTTCCGAAAATGGGCTTGTGATAGGTTCTGAGATGTTGAACAATCTTGATGGGCTCAATGGATTGATCTCTCACGAACTAATTCACTATCAACAGAAAATTTCGGGTGATGACAATTTGCTAAAACAAGCCATAATCGAAGGAAGTGCTGATTTTATCGGAGAGTTGATTTCGGGTGAACATATTAATAGGGTTCCATTCAATTACGGAAATGAAAACGAAAGTAGTTTATGTAAAGAATTTGTTTCAAAAATGCTAAAAGACGACTACACAGATTGGCTCTATGGAACAAGTGGAAAAGACAAAAGACCAAATGATCTAGGTTATTGGATTGGTTATAAAATTACCGAAGCGTATTTCAATAGACAACAGGACAAAATTAAAGCAATAGCCAATATTTTAAACATCAACAACCCATTGAACTTCACTAAAGAAAGTGGTTATCTCGCAAAATATTGGAAGTAAAAAACGAAAGCATAACAATGGCTGTAGTCCATTGCTACTACCCTACTCCAATAAAAATTATTACTTTTAATCGGCTGATTAGGAAGCAGATAATTCCTATTTTGGCCGGTGCCTCTTCTAACCCACCGGTAGCGCGACATTCTACTAGCGAATCATAATTGAACCGCTGTATGGCATTTAAAGAAACTCAATACAGGAATTGAAATGAGTGAAATAATTTTGAAAGGAATACCTACGTTTAGAATTCTTGACTATAACAAAGCAATAGATTTTTATGTTCAGGGACTTGGATTTAATATCGATTGGGAACATAGATTCGGACCAGGTAATCCTGTTTACATGCAAATTTCCCGAAGCGGACTAACACTTCACCTCTCTGAAAATAAAAGATTTGAAACCGGCGTGATTGTTTTTGTTAATTGTAAAGGGTTAAATCAGCTATATTCAGAATTGAATAACAGAGAAAGTAAAATTGAACTTTCCAAACCTGAAAAAAGCAATTGGCAAACAATTCAGATGGAAATTGAAGATCCCTTTGGGAATGTATTAAGGTTCAATGAAACAATAGCAGAATAAAAAAGCTATACAACAATACCTATAATCTATTGCTACTCTCTCGCTTCAAAGAAAAATTACTACTTTTATTTTGTATGGATTCTCTACATGGAAATTCCAGGAAATTTCGTAAATGGAATTCATTTCCAAACCATTAGCGATAATTAATGAGGATCCCCGAATATATGGTACACAGAATTAAGAAAGAGATAACTAAAACGAAAGAGGTATGCAATTATGATGGCCTCAAACTGTACAGTACTTTTCATATGCTATTTATGCTATTATTTTTGATTTCAACTTGGGTTGAATTAAGAGGACAAACTACAGACCAGAAAACAACAGATCAGCTAACTCAAGAGATGGTATCAAAAATACAAACAGACATAGACGCCGATTTTATATATGATTATGAACATTCGAAGTTCATTCCACCAGACGGTAAAACATTGCTGATTATGGGTCAAACAGTCGAAGGTATTACCGAATATATGGATCATTTTCGTCATCGACCACTGCCAGGTGGTTGGTCCGCTTACTGGGGAATCCCTGAATTTGCAGGAGTTGCCGAGGCTCATAAAAATGAAACCGGCTCTTCTCAAAACCACCAGATGTTGATCGATAGTTTTCCTAATTCTGTTGTTCAAAGTGCTATGTGGATGGTGGGGAAATGGGATGTCGCGAAAAATACTGGAAATGGAAAATACGACCGTGTTATTAAGAAATATAGCGCCTGGGCCAAATCGGTAAACAGACCGATCTACTTGAGGATTGGTTACGAATTTGACGGCCAGCACAACGAACTTGAACCTGAAGAATTTGTCAAGGCATATAGACACATTGTAGATCTCATGCGAAAAAAAGGAGTTAATAATATTGCTTTCGTGTGGCATTCCTATGCATCCAAACCTTTTAAAGACTATCAACTGTCTGCCTGGTATCCGGGTGATGAATATGTAGACTGGGTAGCTATTTCTGTTTTTGGACATGCTTACAATGGTACGGACTTTGGTCCTTATTGCGATGATGTACTCAAATTTGCCAAACAACACAAAAAACCAGTAATGATTGCCGAGTCTAACCCAATCAACGGTATCGATAGCAAAAGTGTTGAAGTGTGGGATCAATGGTTTGTAAACTTCTTTACATTCAGCTACCGAAAGAATATTAAAGCCATTAGTTTTATAAACGAAGATTGGACTCGGACAAAAATTCCCGGAATTTCGGAATGGAAAGACAGTCGTCTCTATAACAACGAACAAGTTTCACGGGCCTGGTTTGAAGAGACCGGTAAAGATCGCTATTTAAAGCAATCAACAGATCTCTTTAAACAGCTAGGATACATGAACCATTAGGTAAATAATTCTTGCGGACTAGTAATCCAAAAATAATAAATATCGCTGACAATGTATATGAAATTATCGCCGTCATCCGGTCGTTACACGTCGTATACTCGCCATTGCGAGCCATTAATTTAACTAAATTACCTTCTTAGTAAAGTGCGAATAATATCGATAAGAGAAAATCCAAACTACAGAGACATAGCTATTGAATATTTTCAACGGAACTGGAAAAGTGTATGGCCAATAATCTATGAAGACGCAATTTCTAACTCCATAAATGCTAAAAATGACTTGCCTCAATGGTATTTGCTGGAAAAAGAGAATGAAATAATTGGATGTGCCGGACTAATTACCAATGACTTTATCAGCAGAGGAGATTTATATCCTTGGGTTTGCGCTTTATATATCGAGGAAAAAGAAAGAGGAAATGCCTATAGTTCCCTCTTGTTGAACAAAGCCAAAAGTGATTCCAAAAAATCAGGATATCATAATTTGTACCTGTGTACTGAACATATAGGATTGTATGAAAAATTTGGATTCGAATATATTGGACAAGGCTATCACCCGTGGGAGGAGGAATCAAGGATTTACGGAATTGAATTGCAATAAAAAAGGCTCAGAACAATGGTTATAATCCTTTACTACCTCCCTGCTCTCATAAAAATCAGTACTTTTAGTCGGCTGATTCATGAGTGGACAATTCCTGCCATAGTCATCACCTTTTCTGGCCCACTGCTTGCGCAGCATTCTACAACCGAATCATAGTCGAGCCGTTGTGTGTAATTTGAATCTATCATGAAAAAAAATGAAACTTTCAAAAGATAACTTTTTAACAGCAAGGGATTTTATACTGACCAATGCTAGAATGATAGAAAGGCGTTTGTTCCAGTTTTATTTTGAACATGATGATCCTAAAGGAGTGTTTCATGCAGTCTATGCATATCGGAACTCAGACGGTGGCTTTGGGCACGGAATGGAACCAGATACAGCATCACCGGAAAGTCAACCTCTTTTCAGTATTATGGCACTTGAAACCCTGGATGAAATTGGATATCTCACACGAGAAATTATTTTAAATGATTTTATGCCCTATTTTGAAAGTGTTACAACAGAGAAAGGTGGTATTCCATGGATGTTCAGGCCTAAAAGTAATTATCCATGTGAAGGACATTTTAAGACAGTTAAAGAATGGGCCGCCTTAAGTACGACTGCACCACTCATAGGTATTCTTGAGAAATACCATATAAATATTCCCTGGATACAAAAAGCAGAGGAATTTGTCTGGAGTGAATTTGAGAGAATTAAGGACAAGCACGCTTTTTGTTATTTATGCGTACCAAGATGGCTACTATTTCTTGAAAATACAAAGAAGCAAATTAAGGCAGAACAGACAATTGATAACTTAAAAAATTGGATATCGAGTAACGGAATAATTTGTGAAGACAAAACAGATGAAGGTTGGGGGCTTTATGGAAAACCACATAGTTTAAATTATGCGCCATCTCCTAAAAGTGTTCTATATTCAATCTTTAATAAAGCGACTATTGAATCAGATATAAAAGAGTTAATTAATCGACAAAAGGAGGATGGGCGATGGGATACCTGGTATGGCATCAGTGAAGGCACAAAATTAGAATGGGCGGGAATCCAAACCTTACGGACATTGAAAACCCTAAAGAATTATAATAGAATAGAATAGAAAAATAAACAAGACGCAACTAATTATACACAATTGTTGAAACAATGCGTTATTTGATTAGCATTTCTTTGAAATGGCACTCTCAAATACGTGGTTGGGAAAACAATCAACAAAGCTAACTATTGATGCGAGGAGATTTTTGTTCGACATTTTGAAAAAATGACGTTGACAAAAACGATCGAAGGAAAATAATCAACGAAGTTAAACCGCCGGCCATAAGATGACGCAACTTGAACTGCAATCGAGCATCTTCTCAAAAAAACTGAAATGAGAACAAAGAATTTTTTACTTGCACTGCTAGGCACCATAATACTCTTTGTGGGGTGTAATGAAGATGATAATGTGCCCACACTTGATTTAAATGGAAGTTATAATGGAACCTTTACGGTAGAATACAACGATGGGAGAGTCTTCTCAAACCCGGTAGTTGTAGAATTTAATGGTGAAAATTTTTCAAGCTCGACAGGAATTGATAGATTTCCCGCTGGAGGAAATGGAAAATTCGAAATTCAAGGTCGCTCAGTCAAATTTGTTGATGAGAATATATGGACAGCCGATTTTGATTGGAACTTAATTTTAAATGGAACTTACATATACACAAGTTACGGAAATGATTTAGTTTTGTCTGCGGATAAAAACGGTCTTGGAATTTATAAATATGAATTAAAAAAGGATTAAATAACTATAGCCGATAATGGCTAAAAGCTATTACTACTTCCCCGCTCTAATAAAAATCATTACTTTTAATCGGCCGATTCATGAGCGAACAATTCTCACGATAGCCGGCACCTCATCTGGTCCACTGCTTGCGCAGCGCCCTACAACGGAATTATAGGTGAACCGTTGGTATATATTTTATTATAACCCGTGATGTTGTACTCGAATAACTATGATTACTGAACAATTTGATTTAAAAAAAGGATCACGATTTTTACCTCAGATTATGATAGTAGGGCTAGGAATAGGAACCGCTAATTACATCATGCATGGAAATTTCAATTGGCTTCAATGGACCATACAATCGTTATCAACGAGTTTCATTATTGGATATACCTTAGTGGCTATTGGCTCAAATAAATCTTGGTTTAAGCGGCGCTTCAAACCTACATGGAAAATGTATCTCGTAATAGCTGTCTTATTCTTTTTGGCTGCTGCACTGGCAACGGAAACCGAACAAATAATTAGGTCATTGGTTTTCCAGGATCAACAGTATCAGCCTTTATCAGCCGGTAAAATGTATCTTTTTAACGGAATCATATCCCTGGTTTTGGGTTTTAGCTTTTTTCATTACAACTTTAGAACAACTAAGAAACCTCCTTTAGATGAGTTCCTAAAAAGTTTATCAGATGACAAAAGTAATGTGGTAATAAATTCATCCTCTTCAGAACCAATTATCAATATTCCCGTGAAGAAAGGTGAAACTGTTTTATTCATTCCTATTGAAAATGTGGTTTATTTCGAAGCTTTTGACAACTATTCTTTTGTGTACAATCTACAAGGTGAAAAAAAACTCTGCGATTATTCACTTCTTTTTCTCGAAGGAAGACTTAGCGAAGAATTTACGAGGGTTCATAGAAAATATATCGTAAATAAAAACCATATCGAACAAATCAAACCCCATTTAAATGGTCGATATGTGATTTCGTTTGGAAATCAAATTTCTTCAGTAACAAGTAGTAAAAGTTATTCATCCACAATTCGTAACATGATCAAAATCAAATAATCCATCAAATTCAATTTTGAGTACAATTATTTAGGTAGCTGAATAGAGTCACTTACCATTGATATGATGCCATTTACTTGTTATTTATACCATTCACCCTAATTCTCTTTTATAACACTCTATTTTTCTGCTATTTGCGGATGTCTAAACAGATTCATTTAAATCAATAAAAACATCTAATAATAAACAGATCAATATGAGACGAACTATTTTTTTTGTGTTGTTCAGTATACTACTGCTCAATCTTAATTCCTGCAAGACTGCCAGACATACGGAATCCGACAAGCAATTAACCGAGAATAATCACCCTGTTAAGGAACTTTATATGTCGTCTATCGAGGCATTTAATCAAGGTAATCTAGATTTATTTTTGGCAAATTTTGATTTCGACATTAAAATGTATGGCACCGACGGTATGTATTTCGGAATTGACGCCCTACGTAATAGATTTGATAAAGTGTTTAAGCAATTTCCAAATGTCAGGATGGAGATACTTGAACTTAAACTCGAAATTTTATCAAAAGCCGTGGTATTGGTGCACTTTAAATGGAAAGTATATCCCATGGGTCAGGGGCCGGCCTATAGCGGCTTAGGGTCTGGAGTTTACATGTTTAAAGAAAATAAATGGACTGAAATCCTAGAGGCCGAAAGGGTAACTGAAATGGATAAAGAACTCATTAGAACTGAATAAATAGCGATCAACTTATGGAGACTTTTCATCGATTAAATATTATGCTACACATACTTACGGGGTCGATTGCCTTAATTCTGGGGTTAATCGCATTAGTAAGCACAAAGGGTTTTAAAGTTCACAACACTAGTGGAAACTACTTTTTAAGATTCATTTCAATTGTAATTTTAACAGGCCTTATTGGCGTCTTCGTTTTTGGCAGAAACACATTCTTACTTGTTATTACAGTGTTAAGTGGATACGTTTCTTTTTCGGGGTATAGGGTGTTACTATTGAAATCGAATGCTCCTAAGAGAATTGATATTTTGATTGCCATAATTAGCCTTTTAGTACTGGCCTATTTTCTGTATTACTTTAAGTCGATCGGAATGATCTGGTCTCCAATTATAATCTACAGTACAGTAGGAGCTTTACTATTTGTAATCACTTACGATTTCTTAAGATATTTAATTCCAAGGAAGAAGTACAAAAAGTACCGGATATGGATTTATGAGCATATTTACAAAATGACGAGCGCTTTCGCCGCGCTCTTATCGGCATTCATTGGAACTGTATTTGAAAAATATCAGCCACACAGCCAATATTTACCGTCAGCCCTGGGAATGCTAATAATATTCGGGTTTATGGTGTACACCTATAAATTTGGATTAAGAAAATCACCTAAAAAATAAAAACTAATAATAACATTGCTATTAAAAACGTATGCAAACAAAGTGTAATCAGTAATTAACTGTTAATTTCTGGACAATGGTGTAACAATTCTGTCAAAAGTGAATCTTTAAAAGAGTAACTTATACTCTTTTAAAGATGAAACAAACCAAACTCCCATTTATTTACGCGCTCTTCTGTATGCTATTCTGGAGCACTACAATGAACGCGAACAACGGTTCAGTCGCTTATATTTACCCAATTTCAAACATAACAATCGATGGAAATCTCGATGACTGGCCAAGAGAAATACATCCTAATGGCATGGAGTTCGTCCATTATGGAAAAGGTATCCAAGGTCCTGAAGATGCATTGGCCGCCTGGCGAGGAGGTTATGATGCGAAATCAGGTCATTTATATATTGCAGTAACTATGCTAGATAATGATTATGTAAAAACTCCTGACAATAGCCATTTTTCCAGTCACGATTTTCATGTCTTGTATCTAGACCCGGCGCACAGTGCTGGAGGATCGGGAGTCATTGCCTATGAAATCGACGAACATCACCGAAAAATAGTGGAGCAAGAAGGACTCCGCTTTTATCCTCAAGTCAAAAACGCCAGCTTTGAGCAGGTTGAGCTGGTCATCGCAAAGAAAGAAAATCGTATCATTTACGAATGGAAGATCGCGATCTCAGGTCCTCTGGATGTTGGAAGGGTCATCGGATTTGATTATGCAGTATTTGACAAAGACACTGATGAAGAACATGTCATGATTACCTGGGGCCCAACCGAGGGAAATAAATTCATGAACTCTAATTTGATCGGTGATCTTGTACTATCAGAAGTAAATGATGCCAGCAGTGCGGTTCAAGGAACATTGAAATGGGAAGGCGAAGCCGGAGAGCATTGGCCAAGAACTGTCAAGTTTAGCAATACTGAAAGGCCTGATGCATTCTTCGATGTGAGAGTAGATTCATTAGGGCACTATGGCCTGAAGTTACCTGTAGGAACGTATTCTGTTACAATACCACCTACTTGGCAAATGAAAAAGTGGTTTGATATTGATTTAGTAAAGCACAATGGTAAGGCATCAACTATCAAAGTTTCTGAAAATCAGGAGCTAACGGTCGATCCAATCAAGATTGAATTGATTCCTAAACCAAAACTGATTCCCTCGAAAGGCCTGCTGCATGCGCCTCTTACGGCTGCTTCCACTCGGCAAATAGATCAGTTTGTAGAAAGCTATCAAGAACATTACAATATCCCTGCCGTATCGCTTGCCATCATCCAGGATGGCGCCTTAGCATATCATCATAGCTACGGAGTTGAGAATAATATTTCAAAAAAGCCACTTAGAGATACAGCTGTATTTGAAGCTGCTTCCATCACCAAATTAGTGTTTGCATATCTCATGAATCGCTTAGTGCAACGTGGAGCGTTTGACCTCGACAAACCATTATATGAAACTTTAACTTTCCCCGAATTAGAGGAATATCCTGAATATAAGCTAATGACAGGCAGGCATGTATTGACCCATGTGAGTGGTCTGCCGAATTGGGGAACCCGAATGATCAATAAACCTGGAACAACCCTTGGATATTCTGGAGAAGGTTTTGAATATCTTAAAAAGGTGCTGGCCGGAAGTATATCTGATGAGTTGCCACAAATAATTC